>DAIPHW010000001.1:0-31640 GCA_036771135.1 Fibrobacterota bacterium
GGCGGGGCCGGGCTGCCTGCCGGGCCTCCTCGCCCATTCTGTAGAGACACCCCGCTGGGGCGTCTCTACAGTGGGGCTGCGGTGTCCCGTCCCTGCGGGCGGCATCCCTGGCGCGGGAACGCCGGTCGCTTGAGTACCTTTGGCGTATGCACTACGTCTCCAAGCATTTCGGAAAGACCCTTCGCGAGGCGCCCTCGGACGCCGAGATGGATTGCCACATCTGGCTTTCGCGCGCCGGACTCATCAAGCGCCTGGCCGCCGGCCTCTACAGCATCATGCCCATGGGATGGCGCGCCATCCGCAACATCGAGGACATCGTGCGAGAGGAGATGGAGGCCATCGACGGACAGGAACTGTCGTTGCCGCTGGTACAGCCCTCCGAGATCTGGGAGGCCTCGGGCCGTTACAACCTGATCGGTTCGGAGCTCGTGCGCTTCAAGGATCGCGGCGAGCATCCCATGGTGCTGGCCATGACCCACGAGGAGGCCGTCACCTCGGTGGCCGCCGACGAGCTTTCCAGCCACCGCCAGCTTCCCTTCATGCTGTGGCAATTCCAGCTCAAGTTCCGCGATGAGCCGCGCGCCCGCGGCGGACTGATCCGCGTGCGCGAGTTCGTGATGAAGGACGCCTACTCCTTCCACAAGGACCAGGAAGATCTGGACCTTTACTACCAGCGCGCCTACGACGCCTACGTGCGCATCTTCCGCCGCTGCGGCATTGAGCCGGTGATCGTCCAGTCCGATACCGGCATCATGGGCGGCAAGGTGGCTCACGAGTTCATGCTGCAGTCCCCTATGGGCGAAGACTCCCTTATCCTCTGCCCCGAGACCGGCTACTCGGCCAACGCCGAGATCGCCGTCTTCGCTCGCGAAGGCATTCCCGGCGAGCCCTTGCCGCTTGAGAAAGTGGCCACTCCCGGCAAGACCTCCATTGAGGAGGTCACGGCACTTTTGGGCGTTGAGGCCAAGAACACCCTGAAGATGGTGATGTACGGCGCCGAGGTCGGCGATAAGACAGAATTTGTCGCAGTGGCCATCCGAGGCGACCTGGAGGTCTCCGAGACCAAGGTGAAGAACCTCTTGAAGGCGCGCGCCCTCTATCCGGCTAGCGAAGAGCAGATCCGCGCTGCGGGCCTGGTGCCGGGCTTTGCTTCGCCCATCGGCATGCGGGGCGGCATCCTTCTGGTAGATCTCTCGGTGCCGGTGAGCGCCAACCTCGTGGCCGGCGCCAACGAGGCCGGGTACCACCTCAAGAACGCCAACTTCGGCCGCGACGTCTCCTGCACTGGCGCCTTCCCAGAGCCTGTGGACGTGGCCCAGGCGGCGGCCGGGCACCTCGAGATCGGCGGCGTCCATCGCCTGCAGGCGGTGCGCGGCATCGAGATTGGCAACATTTTCAAGCTGGGCACCAAGTTCTCGCAGGCCCTGGACTGCACCTTCCAGGCCGAGGACAAGACCGTGAAGCCCGCCGTCATGGGCTGCTACGGCATCGGCATCGGGCGCCTCCTGGCCTCGGTGGTGGAAAACTCCCACGATGCGAACGGCATCGTCTGGCCCAAGGAAGTGGCTCCCTACAAGGTTCACATCGTGGTGCTCGGCAAGGATCCCGAGTTCCTCACGGACTGCGAGGCCCTGGGGCGCGATCTCGAGAAGGCCGGCTTCCCGGTGCTTCTGGACGACCGCGACGAACGGCCCGGCGTCAAGTTCAAGGACGCCGACCTGTGGGGCATTCCGGTGCGCCTGGCGCTGGGCGGCAAGTCGCGCGAGCAGGGCTGCTTTGAATGGAAGGCCCGCGCCGGCGGCGAGGTGGAGCTCGTTCCGGTCGGACAGATTCTGTCCAAGCTGCAGGAGTTCTACGCGGCGTGATCCGTCTTTCGACCACTTCCAAGATCAACCTCTTCCTGCACCTCCACGGGGTGCGGGAGGACGGCAAGCACGAGCTTACGACGCTCTTCCAAGCTATCGACTACGGCGACGAACTGTGGGTGGAGCCGGCCGACGAGATCGAGTTCTCGTGCCCGAACGCCGAGGCGGGTCCTGAAGACGAAAACTTGGTGCTGCGGGCGGCAAGGCTCCTTTCCGAGGCGGCCGACATCCGTTCCGGAGCTCGGCTGCGGCTGGAAAAGCACGTCCCGGTGGGGGCGGGGCTCGGCGGCGGCTCGGGCGATGCGGCGGCGGCGCTGCTTGCCTGCGCGCGCCTCTGGGGACTCGATTGGAGTCGCGAGCAATTGGCTCGCCTGGCCGTTCGGCTGGGGGCTGATATCCCGTTTTTGGTGTACGGCGGCGCGGCCTGGGCCGAAGGCATTGGCGAGAAACTGACGGCCTGTCCCGGGCTTTCCGCCGAGACCGAGATCCTGGTGCTCACGCCTCCCGAAGCAGTGGCCACCGGCTGGGCTTATCGGGCCTGGGATGAGGCCTTTCCTCATGGCTTGCCAAATGATCCGCGGATTTCTAAGCTTCGTGCTCTGTCCGGCCAAGGATCCTTCCAAAAGGACGAGTTGCAGGGCCTTCTGTGGAATTCGTTTGAACCAGTTGTGTTCGCGAAGCATCCCGGAATCGGCCAACTCGGGAAGGAAATGGTTTCGGCGGGAGCATCGACGGCCCTTCTGTCGGGAAGTGGCTCGAGCGTATTCGGACTTTTTCCTGCCCGGAAGATCCCCGAAGACCTTGAGGCCACCTGGAAACGAAGGGGAGTGCGGATGCGCTGGTGCCGACCTTCGTCGGCCCGAACCGCGGACAATCTTTGACTTACTGGGGCGTCGTCAAGTGGTAAGACAGCAGGTTTTGGTCCTGCCATTCGTTGGTTCGAATCCAGCCGCCCCAATTCCACAACAAGTTCCGCAGGGAACTGGCACTGATGAACCGGCCCATGGCCGTAAAGGAGAGAGATAATGGCTGTCGTACTCAAGTCGCAAGCCCGTCAGACGGGAACCAAGGCTCAGATCAAGGCGCTGCGCGCCTCTGGAAAGATCCCAGCCGTGGTGTACGGCAGGCACTTCGCCTCGACGGCCGTCGAAGTCGACGCTGACGACATTCGTGTGCTTTTCGCTGCCGGCAACCGCTTTCGCCTGATCGATCTCGAGATCCCCGGCCAGGGCACCCAGAAGGTCTTCATCAAGGAGATCGTTCGCGAAGTCATCCGTCGCGACATCAAGCACATCGATTTCCAGGTCGTCGAAGCCGGTGAGTTCATCACCTACCGCGTCCCTGTCGAGACTGTGGGCGTGCCCGTGGGCGTCAAGATCGGCGGCGGCAACCTGAGCATCATCACCCGTACCTTGAAGGTTCGCGTGGTTCGCGAGAACCTGGTGGACAAGATCCAGATCGACGTCTCGGCTTTGGAAAAGGAACAAGCCTACTTCGTGAAGGACATTCCTTTCACGGCCGGCACCATCCTGACCCCGTCCCGTCAGGCTGCCGCCATCGTCGCGTAAGCGATGCGGCTCCTTGCCGGTCTCGGCAATCCTGGGGAGCAGTACGCCCGCACGCGGCACAATATCGGCTTCCAAGCCGTCGACGCCTTGGCCTCTGGCCAGGGCGTTTCCTTTTCCAAGGGAACCGGCGGCAACCAGGTGGCGCGTATCCGCATCGGTGGCGAGGATGTGCTGCTTGCCAAGCCCCAGTCGTTCATGAACCTTTCGGGTAAGCCCGTGCAAGCGCTTATGGCTTACTACAAGATTCTACCTCAAGATGTCTACGTGGTGGTGGACGACGTGCTGCTTGAGCTTGGCCGTTTTCGGGCGCGTGGCGAAGGCAGTCATGGTGGGCACAATGGTCTGCGCTCCATTCAGGAGTGCATCGGTCCGGCCTATCAACGTCTGCGGGTGGGGTGCGGCCCTTGTCCTCAAGGTTGGGATTTGGCGGATTTCGTGCTCGGCAGATTTGCCAAGGATGACTATGATTTTCTGCAGCAGCGTTTTGAACTGCTGGCAGAACTTTTTGCCTTGTGGTTTCGCCAAGGTGTTTCGGCTGTCGCGCAGCTTCACAACGGGCCAGTAACTAGGTAAAATGAACACATGATGCTCCTGGAACTCCTAGAACGGCTTGCGGCCGTCGCGACAAAGTCCGAGAACGGCCAATTCCTCGTGCACCTGCGGGTTCCCGAGACCACTCCACTGGGGTTTGCGATCTTCGCCCTGATGGTGCTCGGGTTCGTGGTCACGGTGGTTGTGCTGGAAATTCTCCGTCGCAAGCGGGAATTGTTGCAGAAGGTGAATGCTCAATGGCAGGCCTTCGATCTGCTTGCTGCCCACAAGGGACTCACGGAAGAGGAGCTCGACCTCCTGCGTGAGATCCACGAGATGCAAAGCGGAGAGGTCGCTCCCGATGCCATCCTGCGCTTGGCTTCGGTCTATGACCGCTCCATCGACGAATGGATGGCGAGCCTGCAGGAGCACGATTCTCGCCCGACGGTGGCGCAATGGGAACACTTGGCGCGCATCCGCAGTTGCCTGGGGTTCAACTCTCTTTCTTCGGAGACGCGCCTTTCGCATACGCGGCAGATTCCGGTGGGGCAGGTGCTGCGCGTGTGGGCGACATCCATTCCCGGCAAGGCGACGCATGCCGAAGTGATCGAGAACCACGAGACGGAATTGCGACTTTCTTGGCGTGATGCTGCGCTTTCCGTGCCGGTAGGGGAAAACCTGAACTTTTCCTTCAGTCGCGCTGGCGATGGCGAGTATCGGGCCGAGGTGCCCGTGATCTCCGTGTCTCCCGAGGGCGTCTCGGTGGCGCAGACGGCGCGCTTTTCTCGCCAGCAATTGCGAATGTGGGTGCGCGTCCCGGTGGCGTTGGATGGGAGCATCTACGATCTGGTGACCTTGGATGGGCAAGCCTCTTCGGAGCGGATGCCTGCCCGTTTGATGGACCTTTCCGGTGGAGGTGCCATGATCGCCACCCCACATGCCATTCCTGTGGAAACGCGAGGCTTGATGGAGATCGATTTGGGCGATGTCCGGCTTTCCGACATCCCCTTTCTGCTGCTGCGTCAAGGGACGGTCATGCGCGACAATTGGCAGGTCAGCCACCTTTGTTTCGATGGCGTCGAGATTTCCATTCAGGAACGGATCATGCGCTATGTCTTCGAAAGACAGCGTTCGGGCTCGGGAAAATCCACCTAAGTCGAGATTTTACAATACATTAGACGTGTATTGACTTGACTAGCTTTCTTCAAGTGCCTAAACTATGGAGAACGCTCCCGGATAGGAAGGATTGAATTTGAGTCTCCTTAAGGACATCCTGAGCCGTGTCAAGGGTGAATCGGTCACCGTTGGCTTGGATATCGGCAACTACGCGGTCAAGCTCGTGAAGATCGTGCATACCCGATCCGGTCCCAAACTGGTGGCCTTTGGTTACGCCGAACTGAAGCCAGAGACCCTGAGCAACGGGGAGATCAAGAATCGCGATGCGCTCCTCGAGACCATCACGACGCTGATCCACAACACCGATCCCGAGATCAAGGACGTGATCGTCTCGCTGTCGTGGAGCTTCGGCGTGCTGGGGGATCGGATTGAGCTAAAGTCCCAGAAGGGCAAGAGCGACGAGGACACCATCCTCTCCGAAGCCAGCCAGCGTCCTCCCTTCGATGTGGAAAACATCACCTTGGACTACAAGGTGCTGCGGCGCAATGTCGAGACCCAGGATCTCGAAGTCTTCCTGGTGGCGGCCAAGAACCAGGTCATGCAGTCCTACATCAACGTGCTTTTCGATGCCGGGTTGCGCCCCATTGTCGTGGACGTGGACGCCTTTGCCTTTGCCAACGCCTACATGTACACGGTGGGCGAGGCCAATCCCGAGGATGTGACGGCTCTCATCAACATCGGTGACAGCTTCACCAACATCACCTTCCTCAAGGGTGGCATTTACCACTCCACGCGCGATGTCAGTACTGCTGGCGACTACTTCGCCAAGCAGATTCAGCGGCAGCTCAAGGTTGGTCGCGAACAGGCGCAGAACTTGGTTAAGGGGCGCGAGACGGAAAACATTGATCCCGCCCGCCTGCAGTCCACCATCGAATTCTGCTGCGACGAACTCCAGGTCGGCATTGATCTCGCTTTCCAGTACTTCCAGAACACCGAGAAGGACACCAAGGTCTCGAAGATCGTACTCTGTGGCGGCGGTGCCTGCATTCCTGGCGTTCCGGAGTATCTGCAGCGTCGCCATGACACCCAGGTGGCGGTACTCAACCCTCTGCTCAACGTGGCTCTCGATCAGGACGTGTTCCAGAGCCCCATCCCCGAAACGACGGCGACCCTTCTCACGGTGGCGGTCGGCATGGCCTTGAGGAAGATCTGATGGCCTTGATGATCGAAGTCAATCTGCTGCCGGCGGAACACCGCGTCGTCCGCAATGAATACGCTTGGCTGGGGGAGCGCCGCGTGGTGTATTCCGCCCTGGCTGTCTTGGTGACGGTGGTGGTGGCCTGGATGATCTGGCTGGGACTCACCGCGACGCTTGCCTCGACGCAGTCCCACATCGATGCGCTGCAGAAGGAAATCCACACCTACGACACCGTCAAGACTCAGATCAAGGCGCTGGAAGATCTCAAGGCCAAGCAGGACAAGAAGAACCAGGCGCTTCGCTCCATCTCGGTCTCCAAGAAGCGCTGGGTGCGCATCCTGGAGGATCTGAACGCTTCGGTTCCTCCGCACACCTGGATTCTGAGCATCAAGGAAGAAGGCAACGACCGCTTGGCGATCGAAGGACGGACCTATGTCTTTCAGGAAGTCGCCCAGTTCATGCTGCAGTTGGAACGCCGTCCTTTCTTCGACGCGCCCACGCTTGACAAGATCGAGCAGGTGAGCGTTACGGGAGCTCCGACGGCCCCAGCGGTGCCGGGAGCTTCGGGAGCCGCCGCTTCTTCCAAGGGAAATTCGGCCTTTGCCTTTACCCTGCATTGCCCGTTGAATCCTTCCATCCACAGCGATGAAGCCGCGACGGATGGGGAGAAAGGAGCGCTTGGCAATGGCCATTAATACCAAAGACAAGCTCAACCAGATCGTCTTTATCGTCATCCTGCTCATCGGCGGTGGTGGCTACTGTTTTTGGCAGTACGTGTACCAGCCCAAGACGGAAGAGTTGCGCGGCCTCAAGGATCAGGAAGACAAGCTCAGTCGCGATCTCACCAAGGTGAAGTCCCAGGTGCAGCGTATGTCGAAGCTGCGCGAGGAACTAGCCCAGGCCGAGACGGAATTTGCCAAATTGCAGGACATGTTCCCTGACCAAGAGCAGATTCCCTCGCGCCTGCAAGATCTGACTTCGGTGACGCGGCGCTCTGGAACGACCACCACGAGCTTTCAGCCGTTGCCACCGGTGCAGCGCGACTACTACACCGAGAACGTCTACAAGTTGAGTATCACCGGAAGCTACCATGCGCTGGGCGAAATGTTCGCGGAGATGGCGAACTTCCGTTATCCCACCAGCGTGCAGAAGATGGTCGTCACGACGTCTACTAAGCTCAACGAGGAACTGGAGGACGCGGATAAGTATGGGACAACACCCAACACCGTGATCGCCAATTTCGAATTCACCACCTACACGTCGAGGAAGTGATGAAACCGATGTGGATCTTGGGTTTGGTGTTGGCCACGTTCTGTGGCGCCGGAGAGATCAAGGACGCTTCCTTGGTCGGCGATCGCGGCGGTTGGAGGCTTGAATTCGACTGCAGCAAGGAGCCTCTGAGCCGCGTCTGGAGTCCTGCTCCGGGCATCGTGCGGGTGGAATTTCAGGGCTTTCAGGCCGCGTCTGCGCACCGGGACTTTGAAAACAATCCCTGGTTCGAGACGGCCACGGTCGTTCCTGGGCGAGATGTCGCCTACGACTTCAAGCTCCGTAAGGGGGCTGTGGCACCTTCTTCCTGGGTGCGCACCTGGGATGGACGTCATCTGCGCTTGGCGCTTTCGCATGCCGCCGCCTCGCATCCTTTCCTGGATGCCGTGCGCCAGGCCGCGCCGCTTCGGGACATGCCTCGTGAGGCTTCTCTGACCAAGGCGACGGTGGTCGAACTCAAGAGCCTGCGGTTGGTCTCTAGCCAAGAGGAGGATGTCCTTGAGCTGCGCTTCAGCAAGGCGCCGACTTCGGCTTCCTTGAGCTTCTCCGATGGTGGTCGACGTCTGGATGTGAATGTCGGCGAATTGAAGGCCGGTGCCAAGGGCGGTACCCTAAAGGGAAGCTGGGCGGTCCATTCCATCGCTACCACGCGAAATGGAGTGCGCTTAGGACTTGCCGAGACGCTTCGCAGCGCCACCCTGAACCGGATGGGCGATCTGCTGCTGCTTCGGATGCGACGCGAAAGCAATACCGCTGCTGGAATCAGCGTTTGGGAAGCTGGAAAGAGCGAAAGCTTTGGAGGCAGCGATGTGCCTTCTGACGAGCTGCAGTCTCTCGGCAAGGCCGTTGTTGAAGGGCCTCGCAAGACCTTTACGCCGGCGGCTTCGGCTCCCGCTCTGTCCATGAGCGCACCTGCTGCGCAGGACAAGGACGCCGCGCAATTGGAAGCAGAACGTCGCAAGTCGCAGGAATTCACCCTGAAGCAGAAGCTGGAAGACGAAGCCAAGCAGTCCCAGGTGGATCAGCGCAATCGCATCGTCTACCATACCTTCGGCGTTCGCGATCCGTTCATTCCGCTGGATCCTGGAGATGCCGAAAGTGGGCTCAACATCGACCAGATGAAGGTCGTCGGCATCATCTTCTCGAAATCCAAGCGCATGGCGGTACTGGAACACGTATCTCAACCTGGCCTTTCCGTGGCTCTCAAGGAGGGCGATCCCATTCAGAATGGGAAGGTCCTGCGCATAGAGAAGGAACGGGTGGTCTTTCGGCTCGAAGAGTTCGGCCAAACCAGGGAATTTGCTCTGCGGCTTCAGGCGCCCAAAGGAGACAGGACATGATTCGTTCAGGCAAGTTCGTGGCATCCGCCCTCTGCCTCGCCTCGGCCGGTATGGTTCGCGCCGCGGCGGGAGACCCTATGCCGGTTGCGACCCACACTCCCTTGAAGCATTCGGCTGGGCGAGCGGGCATTATCGATCATCTGGAGCTTACGGGAACCGATGTCCGTTCGGTCTATCGGCTGCTTTCGGAGTATTCGGACGTCGATATCATCGTCGATCCAACCGTGACAGGGCAGGTGAGTGCTTCCATTCACGAGAAGAACTGGCAGGAAGTTGTTCAAATCGTGGCGAAGATGCTCAATCTCACCGTGACGAACGAGATGGGCTACCTGTACGTCCAGAAGACCGAGGACTACGACAAGAAGCTGCTTGAGAAGTCCACCTCGTCGCAGTCCCAAGCCGGTGTGGCGCGCTTGCAGCGCAAGATCATTCGCGTCAATAACGCAACGGCTGAAGATATGGACAAGGCCGTGAAGGACCTGCTTTCGCCGCGTGGCAAGACCACCGTGGTATCGCGGACCAACTCCATCATCGTCACAGATGGCGAGGAGCAGATCGCTGCCATCGAAAAGGTGATCAAGCAGCTCGATCAGGAGACCAATCAGGTTATGATCGAGGCCAAGCTCATCCAGGTGTCTTCGGGATCGACACAGGAGCTGGGCGTCAACTGGACGGCCAAGGGAAGCATGCCGTCGGCCAGCGGGAAGTCTGGGGATGGTGCTGTCACGGTGCAGAACAATACTCCGATTTCCGTCAGTGCCGGGGCGGCTGGCAGTCAGGCCATCACCTTTGGATTGCTCAACGGCAACCTGAATGCGGTGCTTCAGCATCTCCTCTCCACCAACAAGGGCGAGGTGGTGGCAAGCCCTCAGATCACCACCCTGGACAACAAGCAGGCGCGCATCTTCATGGGCGACAAGGTTCCGGTCAATACCCGCGACGTGTCCGGAAACACCCTGACCACCTATGTCGACGCCGGTACCGAGCTGGTCGTGACGCCTCTGATCACGGCTCAGGACCGAATTCTCCTCAGCCTCAAGCCCTCGCGCAACAGCTACAGCGTGGTGAGCGGAGCCGGAACGGTCATCAGCACCCAGAGCGCGGAGACCAACGTCTTCGTCTCGGACGGTGAGACGGTGGTGATTGGTGGCCTGGTGAGCAAGGAAGAGAAGAAGACGGAATCTGGCATTCCTCTCCTGAAGGATATCCCGTTCCTTGGCTATCTCTTCAAGAGCACCAGCAACACGCTTTCGAAGACGGACCTCATCATCTTCGTGACGCCGCATATCGTCCGCAAGGATGCTTCGGCGCATGCCCTCACGGGAAATCACGACTTGGCTGCACCGGTAGCGGCCAAGGAAGTTGCCGTGGACAAGACGAGCGTATCTTCCTCCGCTGTGCAGCCGGCGACGACAGCAACTTCCGCTCCAGCGCCTGCAGCTCCTCAGCCACAGCCGCATGAAGCGGTTCCGGCTCCGCAGGCTGTCGCTCCCGCCGCTCCTGCCGAGAGTGCCCCCGCAGCTGCTCCAGCAGAAGCTCCAGCGCCAGCGGCTGCACCAGCTCCGACGCCAGAGCCTTCGAATGGCGAGGCTTCGGTGCCACCGCCGAGCATGGATACGGTTTCAGCTCCGCACTAGCGTTAGTGAAACAGCGCCCCTAGCGTCTTGAGAGGATGCGACAGGGCGTTGTCGTAGGCTTCCTTGCCTGGAGCCACTTGCATCTTCCTCAAGGTGCCGTGTACGGTGGCTCCTGTGTGTGCGTAGCCGTCTTTGTGCACCTCCAGTGCCGCTCGCATAAGGTCGGGGCGTGTCTTGGCGTAGGCGGGGCATAGCCCGGCATCTAGGCTCATGGACAACTCTCCTTCGAGATTGATCCAGCCTTTCCCCTCTAGTTTCAGGGTGTCGCCTTCGGCCTTCAAGGACTCGATGGCAATGGTTCCATCCAGTGGTCCCGAAACGGTGGCGTCCAGCCTGGAAAAAGTGATTTGTCGCAGTTCCGGTGCAAAGTGCTTCACCCAGGGGTCGTATTCATAGGAGAAGCCTGTGAGATGCAGCTTGTGGGTCGATAGCTGCGCCGAAAGGTGAGGGGATTTTTTCCCGAGAGGGATCTGCAAGCTGATGTGATGAATATCCGCGTTTCCAGTGGCGTGTGCATGCTCTAGGTGCAGGGGGATGTTGCCAAGCGCCAATTTTGCTGAGGCGAGAAGAGTTAGGGAATGCTCCTGGTTTTCCAGGTGACCACTCGCTTGGCCATCCGGCAAAGCGACTTGGAATGTGTCCAGGGACAAGGGGAGCTTTCCGGAGACGTTCCAATGGCCTGTCGGCAGGAATCCCATCACGAGCGCAGAGTCTGCTCGCAAGGCAAAGGTTTCGGAATGCCGCCGCAGACTCAGATTCTTGATGCAAAGAAGGGAGAGAGAACTTCGCGTGCTTACGGCAAGCGAATCGATGCGGATGCTTGCTGGAATCAGCTGAGATGGAAACCACTTTCGCAGCGGGATGCCATTCAAGGCATCGATGGTTTCCAATGCGTTGGCCGCGGAGAGGTTGGTGCGCAGAGATAGTTCTGGTGTCGAAATGCCGGAGATTCGGAGTCTCCCTGTCATCAGCCACCAGGGCGAGAAGCGGATCTCTAAGCGCGGTGTCTTAGCATCCAAGCCAGATTTTAGGGAGACATCTTTGAGGACAGCTGTGGAGGGAAGGCGAAGCGAGACGCTGCTGGCGGTGAGCTGGAAGGCTCCCGTATCCGGAATCATGCGACGCAGCAGGGATTGTCCTAGCTTTCCTGTGGGCAGAGTCACGGTGTTCGCTACAAGAACGATGACTAGGACCGCAGTGGCGAAACACGCTAGGATGGCGCGATTCTTGGAATGGACGCGAAAGTGGATCATTTCAAAGGGCTCCAACGCTTCCGTTTTCGGATGTCGCATGAAGGTGATGCGTTCCTCAGACGGATGAATGAGCCGAAAAATTAGGCAAAAATGCGGACAAAGCTGTCAGGGCATAAAAAAACCGAGTTCACGCTATTGTGACTCGGTTTTTTAGGAATGGCGGTACTCGGACTTGAACCAAGGACACAGGGATTATGATTCCCCTGCTCTACCAACTGAGCTATACCGCCGCGTTGAGGAAGCAAATATAAAACGGATCCTCGTGTTTGTCATGGTCTAGAGGCGATCATCTAGAGACTACGTGTAAAAACGAAAAAGACCGGCTTCCGCACTGCGGACCGGTCTTTTTCGGGTCGCATAAAGCAACCGAGGGTGGCTGATGGGACTTGAACCCACGACCTCCTGAACCACAATCAGGAGCTCTAACCAACTGAGCTACAGCCACCGTTGAGGGAAGCAAAAATAGCATAGGGACGAACGTTGGCAAGGATTAGATTTGATCCCATGTCCGATGAAATGACCTTGATCATCGTTCCCACGTACAACGAACGGGAAAATCTCCCTACACTGCTGCGGATCCTGATGGATTTCCCAGAGTGGCTCCATGTTCTTGTGGTGGACGATGGCTCTCCCGACGGCACAGCAAACATCGTCAAGGAGCATCCTCTCTTTGGCGATCGCGTGCATATCCTGGAACGCACCAAGAAGCAAGGCTTGGGGCGCGCCTATGTGGCTGGCTTTCGCTGGGCGCTGGAGCGCGACTACGAGCTCGTCTTTGAGATGGATGCTGACTTCAGTCATGACCCCAAGTACGTTCCGGCTATGCGCGAGGCGGCTCGCACCGCCGATCTGGTGATCGGCAGCCGCTATCTGACTGGTGTGAATGTGGTCAACTGGCCGATGAAGCGGTTGCTGCTTTCCTGGGTGGCCAACAAGTATGCGAAGTTCGTGACCGGACTTCCCATCCAGGACTGTACGGGTGGCTTCAAGTGCTTTCATCGCCGGGCTTTGGAGATGATCGATCTCGACAAGATCGCGGCTGGCGGCTATAGCTTTCAGATCGAGATGAACTACAAGCTGTGGAAGAAGGGGGGGCGTCTCAAGGAGATCCCCATCGTCTTCGTGGATCGTTACGCCGGGGCCAGCAAGATGTCGGGGACGATCATCGGCGAGGCTCTCTATCTCGTGCTCCGTCTGCGGCTCGCCCGGAACTGATTTGGACCTGACCATCGTCATCGTCTCCTATCAGGTGCGTGAGCGCCTGATGGAGTGTCTGAAGAGTCTGGAAGGTCTCGATCGCGAGCGTTTCGAGACTGTCGTGGTCGACAATGCTTCGAACGACGGGACCATGGCAGAACTGCCTGGGCAGTTCCCTTGGGTCAGCTTCTTGGCAATGGACCGCAATACTGGCTTTGCCATGGCTTGCAATCGCGGTGTCCAGGTGGCTCAGGCGCCGTGGATCCTTTTCCTGAATCCCGACACGGTGGTTTTCCCCCAGACGCTGGACAAGGTGCTGGAGTTTGCAGCCCAGCACGAAAAGGCAGGGATTGTCGGCTGCCGCATCCTGGACGGGGAAGGCAATCTACAGTTGGCGTGCCGCCGCTCCATTCCCACGCCGGCCGTGGCGTTCTGGCGTCTTTCAGGGCTTTCGCTTTTGTTTCCGCACAATCGCCGTTTTGCGCGCTACAATCTGACCTATCTCGACCCTGCCAAGGACAGTCAGGTGGAGGCTGTCAGCGGATCCTTCCTGATGATGCGCACGGACGTCTTTCGGTCGCTTGGAGGGTTTGACGAGGACTTCTTCCTTTATGGGGAAGATCTCGATCTATGCCTGCGTACGGCGCGCCAAGGCTGGGAAATCTGGTACTGTGGCGGGGCCACGGTGATTCACCACAAGGGGCAGAGCGCCGCCACGCGCCCGCTGGGAGCGCGCTGGAACTTCTATCACGCCATGGTCATCTTCGCTGTGAAGAATTTCGGGGTGGGGAAGATCGGACGATGGTTCCTGGAAGGGGCTGCCTTGGCCTTGACCAGTGTTGAGATGCTGGCGCGCCGTTTCGAGGCGGTGCGCACTTGGATGTTAGACCTCGTCTTGGCCAACGTCATTTTCTTTGCGCTTTCGACCGTCTATCTCTGGATCCGTCTCCACGCCTTCTATCTCAGCCTGGGCCCGAAGGCCTGGGGATGGCATGTCGCTCTTTCCGTATGGCTGTTGCTTGGAATGGGCGGAGCTGGCCTCTATTGTCACCGCGTGGCCTCCAATCTTGGGAAGCTTTTGGTGGGGCTTTCGGCTAGCGCCTCGGCATTTCTTATCACCGGGTTCTTCTTCAAGAACGCCGTTTATTCTCGAGCGGCTTTCCTGCTCTCGATGGTGGGCGTCTCGGCAATGTTGCTAGCTCGCCATCTGCACCGACGGCTCAATGTTGCTAAAGGGCCGCGGCGTATTTTGGTTCTCGGCGTCGGAGATGCCTCAAGAAAGACGTTGGAGCGCTTGCGGCAGTGGCCAAAGCGCTTTCAAGTGTTGGGCTACGTGGATGCTGATGCCGAAAATGGACGGCCTCGCGAAGCGCTTGGAGATATGCCGATCGCCGAATTGTCTTCACTGGAGCCGATGGTGAAGGCCTTGGAGGTGGATGCCCTAGTGCTTCCTGCTTCGCAAGCTTCGGCGCTTTTGCCGGGGCTACCTAGCCGCTTACCGGGACTTCGCGTGTTCGTGGAAGTCGAGGCCGGGAATGGCCCGCCCCTGCTGGGGGATGTTACCTTGGACCGTACAACCATCGCGGGGGGGCAATGACGGCAAAGAGCACAGGTCTAGAGTTCGAACAGTCGATCCTTTCTTTGGACGACAAGATCGCGGAGATGCGCGAACTGGGACTGGATCTCGAACCGGAGATCCAGAAGCTGGAGGGCAAGCGCCAGCAGATCCTGGATCGGCTGCAGTCGCAGCTGACCCCTTGGAACCGCCTCGAGATCGCGCGTCGGCAAGGTCGCCCCTATGCCTTGGACTACATCCTAGGGGGCATGACGGATTTTGTCGAACTGCACGGCGACCGCGCCTTCGGCGACGACGCCTCCATTGTGGCGGGGTTCGCGCGTCTGAAAGGCCGCTCGGTCTGCGTGATTGCGCAGCAGAAGGGCAAGGACACTCGTGAGAATATCCTGCGCAACTTCGGTATGCCCAATCCCGAAGGCTATCGCAAGGCGCTTCGGGTCATGCGCCTGGCCGAACGGCACCATGTGCCGGTGGTTTGCCTGATTGACACTCCGGGGGCTTTTCCGGGAATCGGCGCCGAGGAGCGCGGACAGGCTCAGGCCATTGCCCAAAATATCTTGGAGATGGCTCGTCTCAAGGTGCCGGTGGTGGCCGTGGTGCTGGGTGAGGGCGCCTCTGGAGGAGCGCTTGGCATCGGTGTGGCCGATCGCCTGCTGATGTTCGAGAACAGCTGGTACTGCGTGATCTCTCCTGAAGGCTGCGCTGCCATCCTGTGGGGAGACCGCCTCAAGGCCAAGGATGTCTCGGCCCAGATGCGTCTCACCGCCAAGGATCTTCTGGAAATGGGACTGGTTGACGGTGTGCTGCCGGAGCCGGCTGGTGGGGCTCATTGGAATCCCCAGGCGGCCATTGACACCTTCCGCGAGACGGTGGCTCAGGAGCTGGAAGCGTTGTCGGCAGTCCCAATGGAAGAACTGCGCCAGCGCCGCATCGAGAAATATCTGAGCATGGGCGTTTGGACGGAAGAAGGACGATGATGGACAAGGATCTGCTGGCAATTCTGTGTTGCCCCGAAACTCGCCAACCCTTGCGCGAGGCTTCTCAAAAGGAGCTGGCGGCGGCGCGTCTCCGGGCCGGCGAGGATTTCGGAGCCGGACTTGTGCGTGAAGATGGCAAGGTTCTATATCCTGTGCGCGAGGGTATTCCGGTCCTGATCGTGGATCAGGGCATTTCCTTGGAGGCGTGAGATGCAATCCTTGCAGACCCTGGAGGAATTGTGGGCGCGTAAGCCTGGGCATCGCGGGTATGCTAGGTATGCCCGCGCCCTGTTGCGCGAGGGACGCACTGAAAGGGCTAGCCAAGTGCTCCTGGAGGGGCTGCAGCGTTGGCCTTCAGACCCGTCCGCCCATCTCCTGAAGGCTGAGATCGCCCAGAGCGTGGGCGATGCCGCCCAGCAGAAGGCGGACTTGGAGATGGCTGCGCGCCTTGATTCCCGTTCCCCAGCGGCTCTTTGGGCCTTGGCTTCGCTTTTGGCGGAGCAGCAATATTACCAGCAAGCCCGTCAATGGCTTGAGCGCTACCTGCTGGTGGTTCCCGATCAGCCACAGGCCAAGGAATTGCTTGCGACGGTGATTGCCAAGCTGCAGGTCGAGTCTTCCCGCGCCACTTCAACTTCCGGTCCGCTGGCTGAATCTCCCGCGGATCTGGTGGAGGGAACCTTCTCTTTCCAAGAGAACAACGACTCGCTGCCGGCCTTTTCGGAAAACGGTGCGTCTTCGCAGCCGCAGTCTCCCTCTCTTCCTGCTTGGTCGACCGATTCGAAGTTCGACGTGCTGGCCACCATGGAGATGCCGTCCTTCCACGACCAGAGCCAGGGCCATTCTCAGGTCAAGGACGATACCCCGGATTCTCTGGACACAGGCACCCCGGATACGGAGACTTTGGGAATCCTTCCGGCGGCCCTTCCCTTGCCTCCCCAGGCTTCGTTTCCGGCAGATTTCGCCTCCATTGAACTGGGTGTGGAGAGTGTCGATGATCCTTTCCGCTTGAAGATCGATGCTCCGCCGGTGCCTGAAGCGCGCTTGACCAGTCAGGAATTGTCCAAGCGTATGGATGAGCTCTTTCAGGAGGAGGCTGCTCCTAGTGCGACGGCGCCCGCCATGGACGTGTTGCCTCCGGTTCTGGAGCCGCGTTCTGAGGAGAATAATGTTAGCGTGACCGGTGAGGACATCGCCGACCGTCTCGACGATATTTTTCCTGGCTCGACGCTTCCTGAGATGCCGGCTGCCGTTCCGGTGGCCCCAGCGCAACCTGCTTCCAGTGACGATACGGTTCATGGCGAGGATGTGGGACAGCGGTTGGATGAACTTTTCGGTTCCGATGACGAGACGCCAGCTCATTCTCCGTCGTTTCCCTCGGCAGAGGATTTCGACGCCACCATTCAGCTTCCCACGATGTCCGAGAGCCTCGTTGATCCTGAGGAGCTGGTCCGGACCCAGCAGGTCCCGGTCAAGAGTCTTGGTGAAGATTCCAAGGACGAATCCTCGCAGGGGACTGACACGAAATTTGAGCCACGGGAACTGCTTGACGAGTTGGAGCTAGAGGCCGATCGCGAGACCGCTACCGAGGAGCGTAAGGGCGAGGTGCCGCTCAATCTTCCGCCGCTGCAGGAACCCGATTCCTGGCAGCCTGGGAGCCTGGTTGGTTCTCGGGGAAGCGATGTCGATAGCCAACTGGACGAACTGTTTGCGGCCAGCTCTTTCCCCAAGGAATTGCCACCGCCGCCAGCTCCGAAGCCGGCTGCCTCCAACGAGGCGGAAAAAGATCCTGGTGCCACCACAGGATTTGCCCGTGCGGACGTGACTGGCGCGGATGTTCGCGATCGATTGGATGAGCTGTTTGGCGAAGATTCTGTCGCTCCGGTGTCGGAAGCTGTGGCACCTCTCGCCGGAGTGCCGACGGTGACTTTGGCGGAAGAATATCTCCGGCAAGGTCACAAGGAGCAAGCCTTGGCCGTCTATCAAGAACTGCTGAACCGTGATCCGGTCAATGAATCCTATCGCAAGCGCCTGTCGGAAATACAGGCCATGGAACCCTGAGGAGAAACGAATCGATGGAAGTCAAAGATCTGAAGGCGCTGATCGAGGCCTTGGACCGCTCGTCCTTGACGGAGTTGTCCCTTTCGCGCGAAGACGGAACGAAGGTTGTGTTGCGCAAGAGCGCACCCGTTTACGCTGCTTACCCCCAGGCGCCAGCCGCCCCCGCTCCTGTTCCAGTGGCTCCCGCTCCCGTGTCTTTGCCAGCCGCTCCAGTGGCTGTCGAGGCCTCGGCTCCGGAGGCTGCTGTCGAGTCCGGGCTCCTGGAAATCCGTTCTCCGATGGTGGGAACCTTCTACAATGCTCCCGGCCCTGAGGCGGCGACCTTTGTCCAAGAGGGCGCGACGGTCACCAAGGGACAGACGGTTTGCATTGTCGAGGCCATGAAGCTCATGAACGAGATCGAATCTGAAGTCGCTGGCACGATCGTCAAGGTCTGTGTTGAAAACGAGTCTGCGGTCGAGTTCGGGACAGTCCTCTTCCTGGTGAAGCCCTAGACCCAATGACGATTGAACAAGTCTTCAAGGAGATGGTGGATCGGGGAGCGTCCGACGTGCACTTGCGCGTCGGGGTGCCTCCGGCGCTGCGCATCAACGGCGACTTGTATCGTCTACAGACTGACCGCATTTCGCCGGAAATGATGGAAGGCTTCTTGGCCGTGGTCATGAACCGCAACCAGCGCGCCCGTTTTGACAGCGAGCTGGAACTGGATTTTGCGGTGGGCGTGCGCGGTCTGGGACGTTTCCGCATCAATGCTTTCCGGCAGCGCGGGACTCCTGCTCTGGCCATCCGCCATATCACCCAGACGATTCCTTCCTTCGACACCCTGGGGCTTCCCGAGGTGGTGCGCGACTTGGCGCTCAAGGAACGCGGGATGATTCTGGTGACAGGCACGACCGGTTCCGGAAAGTCGACGACTTTGGCCTCGATGATCGACCACATCAACGAGATGACGTCTTCAAACATCATCACGGTGGAAGATCCGATCGAGTTCCTCTATCGCGACAAGCGCTCGATCATCAGCCAGCGCGAAGTGGGCTACGATACGCATGACTTCCCAAGGGCGCTCAAGGGGTCGTTTCGCGAAGATCCGGATACCATCCTGATTGGCGAAATCCGCGACCAGGAGACCATGCACATCGCTCTGCAGGCCGCTGACACCGGCCACTTGGTGATGAGCACGCTCCACACCATGAACGCCACCGAGACCATCTCGCGCATCGTGTCCTTCTATCCTCCCCACCAGCATCAGCAGGTGCGCTTGCTCTTGGCTAACACCTTGGTGGCGATCATCTCGCTTCGGCTTTTGCCGCGCAAGGACCACCAAGGTCGCGTGCCGGCCGCCGAGATCCTCGTCAACAACGCCGCGATCAAGGAGTATCTGGTCGACCAGATGCAGACCAATATGATCGAAGGCGCCATCCGCGAAGGGACGGCGCAGTACGGCAGCCAATCCTTCGACCAGTCCGTCCACAAGCTCTTTCTGGATGGAATGATCAGCTACGAGGTGGCTCTGCGCAATGCAAGCAACCCCGCCGACTTTGAACTCAAACTGCGCGGTGTCGAGGGAACCTCGGACCGCTCCTGGATGACCTGAATGTTCAAGAAAATCCTCATCGCCAACCGTGGCGAAATCGCCCTGCGCGTGATCCGCGCCTGCCGGGAAATGGGAATCCGTTCCGTCGCCGTCCATTCGACTGCCGACAACGACTCCCTCCATGTGAAGCTTGCTGACGAGGACGTCTGCATCGGTCCGGCGTCGAGCAAGAAGTCCTACCTCGACATGAAGCAGATCCTGGCTGCCGCCGAGGTCACCAACGCCGACGCCATCCATCCCGGCTACGGCTTCCTTTCCGAGAACGCTCGTTTTGCCGAATTGTGTCAAAAATGCGGCATCGCCTTCATCGGCCCTTCGGCCGAGGCGATCTCGCACATGGGCGACAAGGCCGAGGCTAAGCGCACCATGAAAGCCGCCGGAGTCCCCTGCATTCCCGGCTCCGAAGGTGTGGTGGAGACGCTTGAAGAGGCGCATACCTGGGCCAAGGAAATCGGCTTTCCGCTCATCATCAAGGCTGTCGCCGGTGGCGGCGGTCGCGGCATGCGCGTGGTCGAGAGCATGGACGGGCTCGACAGCAACTACCAGATGGCCTCCTCCGAGGCCCTGGCCTCCTTCGGCAACGGTGGCGTCTACATGGAGCGCTACTTTACCGAGCCGCGGCACGTAGAGATCCAGCTGATGGCCGATTCCCACGGCCATGCCGTCGCCCTGGGCGAACGCGACTGCTCGGTGCAGCGCCGCCATCAGAAGCTTGTCGAGGAATCCCCCTCGCCTGCGGTGGACGCCAAGATCCGCAAGGCCATGGGCGATGCCGCTGTCAAGGGCGCCCTGGCCGCCAACTACTGCGGCGCTGGCACCATGGAGTTCTTGCTCGATTCCGACGGCTCGTTCTACTTCATGGAGATGAACACTCGCATCCAGGTGGAGCATCCGGTCACCGAGATGGTGACGGGGACAGATCTTGTCCGCGAACAAATTCTGGTGGCCGCCGGCGAGAAGCTCTCCTTTGCTCAGAAGGATATCGTGGTGCGCGGGCATTCCATTGAGTGCCGCATCAACGCCGAAGATCCTTCCCACGGTTTCCGCCCTTGCCCCGGACCGATCGAGGCGCTGCACGTGCCGGGCGGCCCTGGCGTGCGCTGGGACAGCCACATCTTTGCCGGCTACGTGGTGCCTTCTAGTTACGACAGCATGCTGGGAAAGCTCATCGTGCATGCGCCGACGCGCACCCAGGCGATCGACCGCATGCTGCGCGCCCTGGACGAACTGGTGGTCAAAGGGCCGGCCACTACGGCCATGCTGCAAAAGAAAATTCTGGACAGTGCGGTCTTCCGAAGTGGTAACTTTAGCACCAAGTTCCTGGAAGAGTATCCGCAACTGCTGGAGGTCTAGGTGCACAAGTTCCTGTTTGTCTTGTTCTTGACGGCGGCCATTTCTTGGGGCGCCGGTACGCGCATCACTTTCTTGGTGGGGTCGGCCGAGGTTCATCGCGCCAGGCATTCCCTGCCGGTGCGCGTGTCCATGAACCTGCAGCAGGGCGATTCCCTGCTTGTCGCTGCCCAGAGCCGCGTGGAGCTGCGCTATCCCGACAATACGGTGTTGCGCTTGGACGAGAATTCGCGCCTAGTAGTGACTGCTGCCGCCAAGAAGCCTGAACCGACGCTTCTGACCGGCAAGGCATGGGCCAATGTGACCAAGGTGGGCAAAGGAGGGCAGGGCTTCGGACTCAAGACTCCGACCGCTGTGGCTGCTGTGCGCGGTACCGTGTTCCGCATGAGCGAGGATGATTCGGGCGCCAACGTAAAGCTTTATGAAGGCAAGGTGGATGTTGGGCATCCGCCCAAGGACGGAGAGGTTGAGGGGCCTTCGGAGGTCTCGCTTACCCAATGGGTCCATCTGCTGCGCGGCGAGGAAGTGGTCTGCCACAAGCAGGGAGCTTGGAACTCGCAGCGCTTTGACGTGGCCGCTGACCTGAAAGACGCCTGGGTGCGCTTCAACACCGAACGCGACAAGGCCTTGGGACTTCCTGTGGCCGGCGAAGATGTTCCCAAGGACGAGTCCGACAATCCCTGGAAGAAATAGCTGCTTCGGCGCTTAGAAGCGCAGTTCGCGCAGCCGCGAAGGACGATTGTCCTGCCGCGCGGCGGCGCGTTCCCATAGCTCTTGGTCGCCGTGGATCAGGACTGTTCGACGCGCCCGGGTGAGCCCAGTGTAGAGGATCTGCCGCGTCATCAAGGATGTATCGCGCTCGGGAAGCAGCAAGAGCACGTGGTCAAACTCCGAGCCTTGCGACTTGTGGATGGTCATGGCCCAAGCGCTTTCCAATCCCTCGAGGCGCTCGGGAACTTGTGCAATGCTGCCTGCGGAGCGGGGGAAGACCACGCGCAGCCCTTCCGGAGTGGAAGAGATCATTCCCAGGTCGCCGTTCCAAAGTTCCAGCTGAGGAAGATTTTTGGTCAACATCATCTGCTGTCCGGGACGGAAGGCGCCGCGCCCCGGAACGTGGGCTCGCAGCCAGCCATCGCCATAGGCATTGACGGCTTCGCGTCCGCTAGCGCCGGCGTGGGTGGCGCACAGAATACGGGCTTGGACGATGGCGTTTGCGGAGGGCTCTGGAGAGGAGATGCCGTAGTGGTCCATCCACCAGGCAAGCAGGCCTTCCAAAGGTCCGTCGACCCAGTGGACGGAGCCATCGGGAAGCTTCTGGGAAAGGGCCGAGACAGAAATTGCACTGGCATGCAGAGTCGTGGCCAGTTGGCACTGGCCTTGGCGCAGCTCCGCGGCCAGGCGCGCGATGTCGCCGGCATTGCGATAGGTGTGGGTCAGAAGCGCCAAGGGGGAACGTTCTGGAGGCATGGACTGGAACACTTGGACCAGATCAGCTAGCACGGCGCCGGCCTCCACCGAGGGCAATTGGTCGGGATCGCCAACCAGCACGAGCCGCGCGGTCGGGAGCAGGGCCTCGAAGAGGGCGGCAAACAGCGACAGGTCGATCATGGAGGCTTCGTCCACGATCACGGTGCGGAAGGGCAGCGGGTGCTCGGCGCGGTGGCGGAAGGTGCCATCAGGACGCTGGCCGAGCAGCGAATGGAGGGTGTGTGCCGGGATGGAGGCTCCAGCACTGGAGAGGCTTTCGGAGAGGCGTGCCTTGGCGCGTCCGGTGGGAGCGCACAGGGCAATGGCTTGCGAGTCCGATGAGGGATCCAGCAGCCGCAGGCCTTCCAGAATGCGCGCTACCACGGTGGTTTTGCCGGTTCCCGGCCCTCCGGCGATCAGCGCCGTGCGGTGTCTCAGGGCGGTGGCGACGGCCTGTTCCTGCCCCGCATGGAGAGAAAATCCGTGCCCGCGCATCTCGGACAAAATCTGTTGAATGCGTATTTCGTCGCAGGGAGGCTCATTGGTCAGACGTTCACGCAGCCGCAAAAGCAGTTGATCCTGGGCGCGGGCGGGGCCGGCGAAGCTGATCCAATCGGAATTGGCCTCACGGCGGATCAGGCTGTCAGGGCCGTTCCACAGTATGATTTGTGACGAGCCAAGTTCTTGCTCTAGGCACGTCCACAGTGCCTCCAGGGCTGGATGGTCCGCTTCCTGGGTGGCAAAAAGTGTGGCGACATCGATGCCTTCGCGGAGATCCGGGAGAGCTTCGCGGTGAGTGAGCAGGTCTTGATGCAGATCGCAGAGTTGGGCTCGGGGCTGGCCGCGCCGCAGTCGCGCCTGTAAGAAGAGCAGCAGCAGCCGTTGCGGCTCGTTGGCACCCAGCCAGCGCGCCTCGCGAAGGTCGGCAAGGTCAAGCGTACCTTCCAGAAGCATCCGCAGCGCTAGCCGCGAAAGTGGCGTATCGGGAAGGCGATCGCCGCGTTCTTGGATGGCGAGGCTTCCCAGGCCTTCCCAAGCCTGCAGGTAGGCGTGCCAGCGGTTCATGGCGTCTCCCGAAAACGTTCGTGAAGCCAGCGAGTGAGCCGCTCGCGGCTGAGGTATGCGTCGTCGGGCGAGGGGAGGGCGCTCCAAACACCACTGGTGGCTGCGGTGTCACCGGCGAAGGCGCGCAGGAAGACGTAGACGGCGCCTCCGAAGTGGGCTCCGCGGATGGAACGCGAGATCACTTCGGAATAGAGACTGGCTTGCAGACGGTAGTCGTGGGAAGTCATACCTTCGTTCAAGGAGGCCGGATCCCAGCCGGGAAGCCAAGTCGTCTTCCAGTCGAGCACGTACCAGATATCTTCCACCCGGAACAGCAGGTCGATGTAGCCGACGAGCCAGCCGCGCGGGCGACTCCCAGGAGTTTGCGTCTGTGACAGAATCTGTCCATCATCACCGAAGGCGGCGTGGAACTCAACTTCGGCGCGGCGATCCTTTGGAGCCAGGTCGCAGAGACGAGTCGTCTTTCCCGAAGGCAGGGGCAGGGGGGAGCGCAGCACGCTTGCTAGGAGCCTTGCGACTCGTGGTGAAAGATCCTCGGCAAGGCCATGTCGGCGCAGGGCCCGGGCGCACTCGGCTTCGATCTCTTCGCCAGGGGCTTCGCACCAGGAGAGGTCTTCGCGGCCCAGGAAGCCTTCCAGCAGCTCGTGTAGGCAATCGCCGGTGCGAGCGCCGCGCGGGAGCCAGTCGTCGTCGGGAGTTTCCGGGACTTCTTCGAATTCCTCGCTGCGACTGCCACGTCCTTCTAGTCCAGGCAGCGGGCCAGGCTGGGACAGCGCCGTATACGACGACAAAAAGCGTCGACGGTGTGGCAGTGCCAAGGCTTCGATTTCGCTGCCAGGACGGGCGGGAAGGAAGGCACGACGGCGCAGATCTTCGGAGGCCATGGGAACCGCAAGCGAAGGCGGCTCCCAGGCGGCAATGCCGGAAAGGCCGGCTTCCAGAGCGGTGGCCAAGCGCTGCGAGAGGAGGTCATCGTAGGAGAGTTTGGAACCACGCTGGGTGGCAAAGCAGGGGGCCACTAGGGCGAGCTTGGAGCGGGTGAGTGCCACGTAGTAGAGGCGCATCTGCTCCTCCTCGGCCTGGAGTTTGGCCTCGGGGACTTCGCGGAACTCTTTGGGGCAAAGGTGGAGCTGCGGTCCCTCGCCGATCCAGCGTTGCAGTTCGCTCGAACGCGGCTTGCCGGCAGTTGCGAGGAAGACCACCGGGAAATCAAGTCCCTTGGAAACGTGCATGGTCAGAATCTGTACCCGTCCGCGCTCGGTCTCGCGGGCGTGCAGATTTTCATCTTGGGCGGCCGATTCCTCGCCGTCGGCGAGCCGCCCCAGGTGCTCAATCAGTTCGGGAAGTCCGCCGTTTCCTGTCAGCAGGTATTCCAGGGCGTGGCGGCTGACTTGGCGCAGGTCCATCCATTGCCGGTCGCCGTCGGGCTCGGCAAGCAGGCGCGATTGGATGGCGGTGCTGCCGTGAATCTCGCGGAAGAGCCGCGGCCAGTTGGCTACGCTAGCAAGCTCCCGCAGCCTTGACAGGATCTGTCCTTCGGGGGCGCTTTCGGAAAGCCGCTGGGAAGGATCCAGGGATTCGAGAGGCACCGCAAAGAAGCGCGTAAGCAGAGCCTGGACGCGCAGCCGCATCTCGGTGGCCGGTTCGTGAAGGGCTGAGAGCAGCACTCTGAGCTCGCGGGCGGCGCGCGAGGCGAAGACGCCCTGCTGCTTGTAGAAGCTCCAGGGAATGCCGTGGCGCCGGAAGGCGCGCCGGAAGGCCGCAAGCGAGGTGCGGGTTTGGAGCAGCACGGCGAAGTCGTGCCAGTCGAGGGACTGCTCGATCCAGGTGTCTCCTTTGGGAAGCCAAGCCTTGCGCCCGTGCCAGTCCAGGATGGCTCGGGCCACAGCCTCGGCATAGCCGGCACGCCGCTGCGCTGCGCTACCCGTTTCGCGCCGTACCAGAAGCGATGCCGAAAGCCAGTCGTTGCGTCGTTCCGGGTCGTCGTCGGCACGGGCGGGAACGTGAGCCGCCGCAGATTCGGGATAGTCAATGCCGCCTGCGAACCAGGGGGATTGGCACAGCAGGCGGTTGACGGATTCCACCATCGGCCCTGTGGAACGCCAGTTCTCCTTCAGCTGGTGGCGCTTCCCGCCGGCCTTTTCGAGCTCGTCGCAGGCTTTCAGGTAGGTGCGTACGTCGGCGCCCTGGAAGGAGTAGATGGACTGCTTGGGGTCACCTACCAGGAACAGGCGCGGCTCCATGCTCGGGTTGTCTTCTACGAACCAGCGACGGAAGATGCTCCATTGCAGGGAGCTGGTGTCCTGGAACTCGTCCACGATGCCGACGCGGATCTCGCGGCGAACCAGGGAACGAAAACTGTCATTTTCCAAGGCTTGCGCCAATCGCGATAGCATGTCGTTGTAGGAAACTAGGCCTTCGCGTTCCTTGCGGTCGCGCCACAGCCGACAGGCCTCGCGGCTCCAGCGGGCGAGGAAGAAGCCGAGTCGACGTTGCTCTTGAGCATCGCGCTCTTTCTTGGTCTTAGCGGGCGTCGCTGCGTCTTGGAGCTCCGGCTCGTCTCCTTCGGGAAGCAACCTTGCCTGCGGGTCAAGGGCCGTAAGTGAAAGGGAGCGGGCTCGCTCCAGGAGCCGCTGGGCGCTCTTTTCTAGCAACCACTCCTCGATGGTCCCGGACGCTTCGCGCCATGGCCAATTGACGGTGCGCCAAGTCTCGCGCAGCGCCTCTTCCAGGCCTTGTTCGTCGTCAACCAGCTCGGTGCGCAGCGGCGTGGAGGACTCGAAAGGCCAGCTGCGAAGGATGCGCAGGCTCATGGAGTGGATGGTGCCGATCCAGCATTCGGGAAGCTCGATCAGGCAACTGCGCAGATGGGCCTGCAATGCGGCGTCTTGGCACTCTGCCTCTGCTCTTTCGAGGCGTTCGCGGATGCGCTTCACCAGTTCGCCAGCAGCCTTCTGGGTGTAGGTGACTAGCAAAATCTGCGAGAGCTTGAGGCGTGGCGTCTCCTGGAGAAGCTCGAGGACCATCTCCACAATGGTGTGGGTCTTGCCAGTACCGGCATGGGCTTCCAGGATGCCGTGGCGACTGAGGTCGATTCCATTCATGCTGCGGCCTCGCCGAGAAACGGTCCCCAGTAGGCGGCGATGAGTTCCTTGAGGTCGCCGGGAGTTTCGTCTTCACCGGGAAGGCGCGGTTCCAGCAGGCGCTCCAGGTCGGGGACGAACTTGCGTTCCTCCAAGGTCTCGCGCAGCGCCTCGATTTCGAGGGAAGATGCCTCGTTCAGGATCTTTGCGGGAAGGTATGGGCAAGCGCCTTGGAAGAGATCCTCGATGCGCCTGGAAAGCCAGGTGAGATCGGGATTCAGGGATGGCAATGTCACGGTGGGGCCGTTGTTGAAACGCGGCAGGACGCGCACCGAGACGGAAATGTCAGGATCTGTCAAACGTAGTGCCAAACTCCAGAGCCGCGGTTCCAGAGTCTTCTCGAAGGCAAGGCTCGGACCGGCCTTGGTTTCCTCGGTCTTTCCGAGGCTCAGCAGTACTCGTACGCCTTCTGCCTTGGGAAGCAGTGCCGCAGGAATGGATGCTGCCAACTTCACATGGGAACTATCCGCAAGGACAATTTCTGGTTCGCAGGGAAGTGAAGTGTCGAAGAGCGAGAGATCGCAGCCGATCTTCAGACAATGCTCGGGAAATTCTTCGCGCAAGGCGGTTACGCGTTCAGAGAGGGTGGCAATCCATGTTTCCAGGGCGGCGCGGTCGCGCAACGCCAGCGCCCCTTCTGGAGCGCCGGCGTTCCAGAGGAAACGACGATGGGCATTCCTGCCTACTTCCAGAGCTTCATCGGTCCGGCCTTCCCAGAGGGGACGGAGCAGGAGGGGGAAGAGATCGGAGCGCAGTTTGGCCTGGTCCAGGGCAGAGCTCTCCAAGACTTCAGAGGCGGCCCCGAGGGTGTCGGGAAGCTCCTCCTCGCGAGCACCCAGACCATTCAGGATGCGGTGGCTCCAGGGATTTGTCAGAAAACGAGCAAATTGCGAGAGGGATACGCGCTCGCGTGGTTCCGCCACGGAGGCTGCTGCGTGCGGGTGTGATGCTGCGAAAGGGGAAGGAGCGTCCAGGGGATCCCAGGACGGATCGGTGAGTACGTCACTTTCTGTAGGCGCCTCGCGGGCCAGCAGCCGCACGCGACGTAAGAGTTTTTTGTGATCCAGAAAGCCGGCGTCCAAGGCGCTTTCCAATTCCTGCACCAGACTCGAAGGGTCCTTCTGCTCGTCTTTCTGAATGTCGCGGTCGAGCCAGGTGAGCACTAGGCGAGAACGCGCCGAAAGCAGCGAGAGCAGGAAGGCGTGGCGGTCGTCGTCAGCGAGGTCGGCATCGCCCACGATGCGGCGTTGCGCCAGAAGGTCCAAGGTGGAATGTTTTTGACTTTGCGGGAAGGCGTCGGCATCAAGTCCCGGGATCACCACCAGGCCGTGGGGAAGAATGTTGCCCGCCTTGAGCGGGGCGAAGGTGAGCACGCCGGTCCAGGCGCGGGGCGATCCGGGAAGCTCTCCGTCCAGGGAGGCAAGCACCGTTTCCGAAAGTTCGGCGAGGTCCATTTGCTGCTTTCCTGCCGCCTCCTGGAGGGAGAGCGCCTCCAGCTGCTCTAGGCAGGCGCGCCGGACTCCCGCCTCGCGAGGATCCGCTCCGCCGTCTAGCCAAGCATCGAAGAGCGATGACAGAATCTGA
Source organism: Fibrobacterota bacterium (assembly GCA_036771135.1). GTDB lineage: Bacteria > Fibrobacterota > Fibrobacteria > UBA5070 > UBA5070 > JBDKGV01. The sequence goes on from DAIPHW010000001.1 coordinate 27,792, forward strand.
CCGAGCTGCGAAGGGGAATCCTCGCGGGCGGCGCGACGCAGTTCGGCGAGGTCCAGATGCAGCCGCTCCAAGGTTGTCGCAAAGTTTTCGAGCTGGGTGCGGTCACGCGAATCAAAGTCGCTCCAGGGAGGCAGCAGGTCTTCGCGTCCGGGGGCAGAAAGTCCGAGCGAGACACCGCATCCGTCCGTTTGTCCGGCTAGCAGTAAGCGCAGCAGCCCGGCCCGGAAGGTGTGAGTGTCGAGTGGGACGGCGTCCTCCGTGCGATCCTCTGCGTCCCAGCCGCGGATCATGCCTGAGCCTTCGGCCCAGGCTTCCCACAAGCCTTCGGTGGCGGCGTCAATCTTGAGGCGTGCGCGGCAGAGGGGGTTGCGCAGGAGCGCGAAGACGCCGGGGCGGTCGAACGAGCCTTCTGCAAGCGAAAGCAAGGCACGTGCGCCGCGGGCCCACAAGCTTTCTCCGGCGGGCTCGCCTAGGATTGCATACGGAAGGTATCCCGGGTCGGAGGCCGAGAGACCCCCGAAGATGCGGTGGATCTCGACGCGATGGCGCTCCGGATCGGGCAGGTAGACGACGGCGTCGTCCACGCCGCGGCTCGGGTCCTCGGCAAGCCACGACAGAATTTGGTCGCGCACGGCTTCCATCTCGCGCCCGCGCTCGGGAGTGGCCAGGAGGCGGAGACTTCCGTCCTCAAGCATCGCTCCAGACAATTCTTGTCCAGATTCTAGCGTGAGCGGCGCGGCCAACGGGCCGGAATGGCGCTGCAGCAGGCTTTCTTGCAGACTTTCCAGGAGCGTGGGCGCCGTGGCCTCCAGGGGACGGTAGTCCTCCTTGAAGTCGTCGTAGCCGGCCGCCTGGAACCACAGCGCAATGTTCTCGCGAGCTGCTCGCCCCCAGCGCTCCAAGAGCAGCGGATCGCCTGCGGGATGGAACCGCACGTCCAGCTCCTCGCGCTCCCAGTCGGCAGCCTCGAAACGACCAGGTCGGGAGCGGACGCCGCCGCGCTGGCGCGAGGTGTCGAGATCCTCCCAGAACTGGGCGCAGGGATTGAGCAGGAAGACGTGGAGGTCACGGCTGCGAGCGAGGTCTTCCAAGGCGTTGCGGTGGAAGTGACTCATCTTGTCCACCAGGAAGAGCGCGGTCGCGGGGCCTTCGGGAAAGCGCCAGCCGGCCTCCTTGCGCAGCCGGTAGAGCCGCGGCAAGCCAAGCCAGGTCCCGTCGGCCAAGGGGCCGTCGGCGGCAAAGACGCGCCCGTGCAGCTGCCGCTGCCAGCACTCCGAGGGCGTCTCGGGACTCCCCTCGCGGGCGAAGTAGGGACGTTCGGGCCAGACCCTTTCCAGGCCATCTTTGAGGCCCGCGTCTCCCCATACCGAGGGGCGGTTGTACTCGTATTCCAGGAACAGCCGTGCCAATTCCTGACATAACTGCACCCGCCGCCGAGAATCGATGGCGCCTGCGCGTTCCAGGAAGGTGCGCACCGGCGCGAAGTCCTCCTTTGCGAGGAGCGCTTCGTTGAGCACCCCAAGGAGCGCCTGTTGCAGCACCGGCGCCCGCAGCATGCGGGTCCCCGGATCGGGTTCCAGAGCCTTCCAGAGGAAGGCTTCGAGCATCGGGGTGTCTAGTCCCACGAGCGGTCCCGAGCGCTCGCACAGGCGCAGCTTCAGCCAGCGGGCGCTGGAAGGCGAAGGCACCACGACCTGGGGCGATGCCTCCAGGGAAGTCCAGCTTGCCTGCAGGAAACTGTCTAATTGCTCCAGGAGCGCTTCGGCGCGGTTCGAGAAGCGCAGGTGGAGCATCTCAGCTCGCCTGGAAGGCTTTCAGCAGTTCGATAGCAGCCAGAGTAGGGGAGTGCTCACCGCGGCCGACCTCCACCTCCAGGATATCGTAGCGCTCGCGGATGCCGGGGAAGGCCAGGAACTTTTCGCGCAGGAGCTCCTCCACCAGGTCGTGCATCCAGCCCACGTTCTGTTCGGCGCGGCGCCTCTGGAAGACGCCGTTGCCTTTGCATTGGGCTGAAAACTCCAGCACCATCTCCCAGAGTTCTGGGATTCCCTCGCCGGTGAGGGCCGAGGCGTTGAGGGCGCGGGTGCTCCAGCCCTCGGTGGCCGGAGCCAGGTAGTGCAGGGCGCGTTCGTATTCGGAGCGCGCCAGACGGGCGCGTTGCAGGTTGTCGCCATCGGCCTTATTGACTACCACGCAGTCGGCCAGTTCCACCACGCCCTTCTTGATGCCCTGGAGCTCGTCGCCGGCGCCGGCGATCTGCAGCAGCATGAAGAAATCTGTCATGCGGCGCACGGCCGTCTCGCTTTGGCCAACGCCCACCGTCTCCACCAGGATGGTATCAAAGCCGTAAGCCTCGCACAGGAGCATGGTCTCGCGGGTCTTGCGAGCCACGCCGCCCAGGGTGCCGCTAGAGGGCGAGGGACGAATGTAGGCGTTGGGCTCGCGTCCGAGGTTTTCCATGCGGGTCTTGTCCCCCAGGATAGAGCCGCGCGTGATGGTGCTGGAAGGATCGACAGCCAGCACTGCAAGTTTGGCGCCGCGCTCGCGCACCAGGAAGCAACCCAGGGCCTCAATGGTGGTGCTCTTTCCGGCTCCCGGAACTCCTGTGATGCCCACGCGCAGGGCGTTTCCGGTGCGAGGGAGCAATTCTTGGATCAGCCGCTGGGCGATCTCCTGATGGGCCGGATGGACGCTTTCCACCAGCGTGATGGCGCGCGAGAGGATGGTGCGGTCGCCTGACAAAATGCCGTCCACATAGTCCTGGAACTCCAGATGGCGCCGCTTGCGCGGGGCCTGGACCAGATGGGCTGCCGATTCCTGTCCCGGCATACCGTCGTGACCGCCCTCGACCCCTTTCATCACAAAACTCGCGAACTCGTGGCCGGCGTGGTCAGGAGCCCATTCGGGCTTCCTTGTCGAGGCTTCGGGGCAGGAAGATTCGTCGTGGTGTTGAGCAGCCGTCATGGTTTGCAAGATAGCCACCAATGCTTTGATGAGGGGCGCTTGGTTCGAGGCGTCAGTGTTTCATTTGATGATCGCTTCTTGCTATTTGTGATGATTGAAATTATTCTAATCATTCGGGTGAATTTCCCTACTCGCTGCAGGAGGTATGTGTGCGAAAAGTTGTTCGTTTAGCTGGATTTTCCTTATTGGCTTTAATTGCTGCTTGTAACTTCGATTCCTCAACAAATGATACGGCGACTCAAGATGTTTCATCACCAAAGCAACTGAAGGTAAATGGGCTTGTAACGAGTGTTCTTCCTGATTCTGTACAATGGGATCGGGGATCCTCTCATGGGAAATTGGCGATTCTTGCCAAAAATGCTGATAATTCCATATCGATTGACATCTCGGGAATCACGGCATCTCCAGCGGTGAGCGCAAGAGTTTCTGATAGCGACACTTTGTGGCTTTCGCTTTGGACATCAGGGATTCTCACAACGAAAATCCCGTATTTGTCCTCAACAAAGGACTCCGTTCTTCCTGTTCAAGGCAAGGATACGGTGGCATGGAATCTTTTGCGGGTGCGCGATTCTCTTCCTCGTGACAGTCTTGGAAGTCTCCCGAGTGTCGCGAAGACATATGCAGAGTTGGTTCTAAAGGGGGATTCTCGTTTTTCCAGTGTTACCCTCCCTAAAGGGCTATCTGTGGATTCTGTGCGTGTGGAAGGCGTGCGTTTAGCTGGGACTGCGAGCATGTCCACCCAAGTGATGAAGAACTTGGGACTCGACTCGTCAAAGACGGATTCCTTGCGCAAAGTTCTTGGAATCCCTCGTGATACGACGATTACAATTCCAGATTCGCTTCGTGGCTATTACGCCCCGGCTTTTTCTGTAGCTGGTGGCAGCT
>DAIPHW010000001.1:31740-57919 GCA_036771135.1 Fibrobacterota bacterium
ATCCAGGCGATCACGGTGAAGGACACGAGCTTCACGAGTAGCGTGAGCACGGCCAGATACGTGATCGCAGCAGTGGATACCACGCCGAAGCCTGTGAAGGACACGACGAGCTCGACGGTGATCCCAGATTCGCTTCGTGGCTATTACGCCCCGGCTTTTTCTGTAGCTGGTGGCAGCTATACCGTAGCGCAGACGGTAACGCTCAAGACGTCCTTGAGTGGCGGCGTGATCCATTACACGACGGACGGCACGACCCCGACTCGTTCGTCCTTGGTCTACACTGGCGCTCTCACTGTGAGCAAGAACACGACGATCCAGGCGATCACGGTGAAGGACACGAGCTTCACGAGTAGCGTGAGCACGGCCAAATACGTGATCGCAGCAGTGGATACCACGAGCAAGTCGGCGAAAGATTCTTCTGGTGATACGCTCTCCTTGCGCGAGGTTGCGTATCCCTTTGCGGCTCTTGCACAGCAGCTTTCAACTGGGAATACTTCCTTTTGCGCCATGCGACTTGCTGCCAAGGAAGAGTTGTTCATATGGCGTTCCTAATTGCCGCGATGGCTTGAGCTGTCGTCATAACTAAGGCGAAAACGTATTTCCAGACGGGGGAGACGGTATTACCTTCTCCCTGCTTCGATTACCAGTCTGAAGGGAAAATGGCTGGGGGACGTGACCGCGGACATCCTGAAGCTCCACCCATCACTGTCTGGAAGGAGCCTGCATGAGTCAGGAGGATCCGAGAGTCCTGGAACTGCGCGCCATGCGCGAGAAGGTACGCCTAGGAGGCGGCCAGGATCGCATCGATGCCCAGCACAAGAAGGGCAAGATGACTGGTCGGGAGCGCGTTGCCGCGTTCCTGGATGCTGGCACATTCCACGAACTGGAGCCCTATCTCACCCAGCAGGGTGACGAGTTGGGCATGTCCAAGGAGAAGATTCCTTCGGACGGCGTCATCACCGGCTACGGCAAGGTGGATGGCCGGCCCATCTACGTGTACGCCCAGGACTTCACCGTCTACGGTGGCACCATGAGCGACATGCAGAGTCGCAAGATCTGCCGCCTCATGGACTTGGCGCTTCGCAGCGGAGCTCCCATCATCGGCATCATCGATTCCGGTGGCGCTCGAATCCAGGAGGGCGTGAAGTCCCTGGGTGGTTACGCCGAGATCTTCCGCCGCAACGCCCGCTACTCTGGGGTGATTCCTCAGATCTCGGTGATGCTCGGCCCCTGCGCCGGCGGCGCGGCCTACAGCCCCGCCATCACCGACGTCATCATCATGGTGCGCGGCCACTCCTACATGTTCCTCACCGGCCCCGAGGTCATCAAGACCGTCACCGGCGAGAAGGTGGATGCTGAGACCCTGGGCGGCTGCGACACCCACATGAACATCTCGGGCACGGCGCAGTTGGCTGCCGATTCTGATCAGGAAGCGCTGGACCTCTGCAAGAAGGTGCTCGGCTACCTTCCCTCCAATAACGTGGACAATCCTCCGGTCGTGGAGATTGACGACGACCCCGACCGCATGGACGAGGAGCTCAACACCATCGTGCCGGTGGATTCCAAGATCCCCTACGTGATGCACGAGGTGATCGAGCGCATCGTCGACCGCGGCTCCTTCCTGGAGATCCAACCGACCTGGGCCTGCAACGCCGTGGTGGGATTTGCCCGCATGGGCGGCCATTCGGTGGGCATCGTGGGCCAGGAGCCAAGCGTCATGGCCGGCGTGGTGGACATCGACGCCGCTGACAAGATTTGTCGCTTCGTGCGCACCTGCGACTGCTTCAACATTCCTATCCTCACCCTCATCGACAGTCCGGGGTTCCTGCCCGGCGTCGATCAGGAGCATCGCGGCATCATCCGCCACGGCGCCAAGGTGCTCTACGCCTACGCCGAAGCCTCGGTCCCGAAGATCTCCATCGTGACCCGCAAGGCTTACGGTGGCGCCTACGTGGTGATGAGCTCCAAGTATCTGGGTACCGACGTCACCTACGCTTGGCCTTCGGCCGAGATCGCGGTGATGGGCGCCGAGGGCGCGGTGGACATCCTCTACCGCAAGCAGATCCTGGCCGCGGCCGACCAGCAGGCCGAGCGCAAGCGCTTGGCCGAGGACTACCGCACCCGCTTCAATAATCCCTACTTCGCCGCTTCGGCGGGCTACATCGACGACATCATCGAGCCGCGCGAGACGCGCTCCAAGGTGATCCAGTCGCTCTTGGCTCTGCGCGACAAGTCCTCCCCGAATCCGCCGCGCAAGCACGGCAACATGCCGGTATAACGATGGGACTTTTCGAATACCTCAACCCTAAGACCGTGGCCCGTGGTCTGGCGGGCGTCCTCCACAAGGGGATGGACCGCTACGTTCCCGGGTTCCACGAGGTGGTGCGCACCCGGCGTCGCCGTGCTGCCGTGGCCGCTGTGGCTACCGCCATGGTGCGCCGCAACCGCGACGAAGAGACGCACAGGCATTCCTCCAATCCGGATGCGCCGACGGCCTGGCAGGCGGTCATGCGCTCTCGGCAGATCAAGCAAAGGGGCCGCTAGTGAAGATCAAGGTCCGCGTGGACAATCAGGATTTCGAGGTCGAAGTCGGCGACCTGGGCGCTAGTCCCGTCATCGCCGTGGTGGAAGGAGAGCGCTTCGAGGTGTGGCCCGAGGAGCTTAGCTCCAGTGCCGCTCCAGTGGTTCCAGTGGCGGCTCCGCGTGCCGCGGCGCCGGTGCCGGTGTGGAAGCCGCGTCAGACGGACGTGCGTCCGGGCCAGGAGAACGCCATGGTGGCTCCCATTCCCGGACAGGTCACCGAGGTGCTGGTGAAGGAAGGCGACACCGTCGTTTACGGACAGCACCTGGCCACCCTGGAGGCCATGAAGATGCTGAATCCCCTGCGCGCACCGCGCGCCGGCAAGGTGATTCATGTCTTCGTGCAGCCAGGCCAGGTCGTCAAGAGCCACGAGGCGCTGATCGAACTGGGCTAAAGCCCAAAGCCTTGATTGCATTGCGAAGGCCACCCCGTCGGGTGGCCTTTTTGTGTCTATTCCGGCTTCGGCAGATTCTCGATTCCGACGCGTTGTACGAAGTCGCCGAGCGATTCTTCGGGGCCGCCCTGGACTTTCCAGAATGCCAGCACTGGATCAAGCACCTCGGCGATCTTGGCGCCGGGAATCTTTTGGAGCCAGGGACGCGCCAAGCGCTCTCCGGTAGGGGAGCCGCCCAGGAAGATGGCGTACTTGTCGGAGGCCATGCCCACCACACCGATCTCGGCGTCGTAGGGCCGAGCGCAGCCGTTGGGGCAGCCGGTGAGCCGCAGGAGCGGGGCCCGCTCCGAGAGACTGTGGGCTTCCAGGCGCGCCTGCAGGTCAGATAGGAGCCTTGGCAAGAAGCGCTCGGCCTCGGCCAGGGCCAGCGGGCAAGTAGGCAGGGAGACGCAAGCCATGGCGCGCTGGTAGAGGGGATGTTCAGCCTGCCAAGCAAAGTCACTTTCTGTCAAAATAGTCTCGATCGCTTGGCGATCTGAATCGGCGATCCCGACCAAAATCAGATCCTGGTCGGCGGTGAGCTGCACGTCGGGAGCAAAGCGCTCCACGATCTTGCGCAGGGCGCTCTTGATGTGGCCCTTGGCGTCGTCGCGCAGACGTCCGCACAGCACATGCACTCCCAGGGCCCAACTGCCGTCGAGGCGCCGCTGCCAGCCCAAGAGGTCAGGAATTGTCCAGTCGGGAAGTTCCCTATCCTCAAAGGCAAAGCCTTGGCGCAATTCAATCTCGCCGCGGAAGCGCTCTACGCCCCATTCCTGCACCAGGTACTTGAGCCGGGCGTGGCGGCGGTTCAGACGGTCGCCCAGGTCGCGATGGGCCGAGACGATGGCCTCGGCGGTGGCCACGAGCTTTTCGGCGGGGATCCAGCCCAGGAGGTCGGCCAGGCGAGGGTAGGTTTCGGCTTTGTTGTGGGCCATGCCCATGCCGCCGCCGGCAAATACGAAGTAGCCCTCCAGGGCGCCGTCCTTCACGGTGGCGGCGAGGCCCAAGTCGTTAGTCAGCAGGTCTATGCCGTTGTCGCCGGAAAGTGTCACGGCGATCTTGAACTTGCGCGGCAGGTAGCTCTTGCCGTAGAAGGGTTCGGCCTCGTCGCCCGGAACGGCTAGCCGCTCTTCTCCAAGCCAGATCTCGGCCCAGGCTGAGGATTTTGCCAGAAAATGGTCGGAAAGCAGGCGGGCGGGTTCGTCCAGGAGCGATAGCTCGGGAAGTCCGCGCGGGTTCACTGCCTGCGTGACGTTGCGCACCACGTCGCCACAAGCACCTTGGGTGGTGAGGTTTATCTGGTGGATGGCCTGCATGACGGGGCGCAGGTTGTCCTTCACCACGCCGTGCAATTGCAGACTCTGGCGGGTGGTGAGACGAAGCGATCCGCCACCGAAACGATCGGAAAGCTTGTCCCATTCCAGGTACTGGGCGGCCGTGAGGCGGCCGCCGGGAATGCGCCCGCGGATCAAAAAGGTGGCGTGCTTCTCCTGCTCGGGAATGTCCTTGTCGCGGTTCTTCTGCTGGTAGAAGCCGTGGAACTTGATGAGATTCTTGTCGTCCTCCGAGAAGCCTTCCTGCTCTGGGTCGGCGAGCGTCTCGGTGATGCCGCCGCGCAGAAAGTTGGACTGGAGCTTGATAGTTTCGAGGTCAGGCATGATGGGAGTCTCCGTGGTTTGCAATCATTATTGAACGGATTCTGTCGCCTCTAGTAGAGTTCCCGCGGCCACTGTGAGGTTGGATCCTTCGTCAATCAGGATGAAGGCGCCGGTGCGGCGGTTCTGGGCGTAGGGGTCGGCGGGGAGCGGAGAGGCAAAGCGCAAGTCCACTTTGGCGATGTCGTTGAGGCGCAGTTCGCGCTCGCCTGGGATTTCCTGCAGCGTCTCGATGTCCAGGACGCTTTCCACCGCCTCCAGCCGCACTCGCACGGTACGGGTGCCGAGGCGTGCCAAGTAGCGCCCTCCGGGGCGTCCGGGCTTGCCGTCCATCCAAGCGATCCAGGCGCGTCCCTCCTCCAGGTCCAGCGGCTGTCCCTTACTTACCACGGAGAGCAGGTCGCCGCGCGAGAGGTCTAGGTCGTCTTCCAAGAGCAGCGTCACCGACTGTCCTGCAAAACTTTCCGTCTGCGGCCCTGCCATGCCGTCGATGCCGGAGATGCGGCTTTCGAGACCGCTGGGGTGGGCTACTACGGCGTCTCCCACCGCGAAGATCCCGGAAGCCACCCGCCCGGCGTAGCCGCGGTAGTCAGGGTGTTCTGGACTTTGGGGACGAATCACTAGCTGGATGGGAAAGCGTGGCTCTTGGGCCACCTCGCTTTCGACAGAAACTGTCTCAAGCAGCTCCAAAAGCGTCGGCCCCCGGTACCAGGAGAGGTTCGCGCTCGGGTGGACCACGTTGTCGCCGCGCAAGGCCGAGAGGGGGATAAAATGAAGGGTGGGCGCCGGAGCGCCGGGGTGGATGGACGAGAGCTGCGGCACGAAGGTCTCAAAGTCGCGGCGCAGAGAGGTGAACACGTCCTCGCTCCAGTCGACGAGGTCAATCTTGTTCACCGCCACCACCAGCTGGCGGATGCCGAGGAGGCTTGCCACAAAGGCGTGGCGGCGCGTCTGCTCCTGGATGCCGTGGCGGGCGTCCACCAAGAGGATGGCGAGGTCGGCGTTGCTGGCGCCGGTCACCATGTTGCGGGTGTACTGCACGTGCCCCGGAGTGTCGGCCACGATGAACTTGCGGCGTGCGGTGGCGAAGTAGCGATGGGCCACGTCGATGGTGATGCCCTGCTCGCGCTCGGCGCGCAGGCCGTCGGTCAGGAGGGCGAGGTTCACCGAGCCGTCGGCAAGCCGGTTCTCGGGCTTTTCCAAAGTCTCTAAGGTATCGCCGGGAAGCACGCGGGCGTCGTAGAGCAGGCGCCCGATGAGGGTGCTCTTGCCGTCGTCGACGGAGCCGGCGGTGAGAAGGCGCAGGATCTGGATGCTGGGCATGGACGTTTCTCCAAAAGATGCTGTGGAAGCTGGGGTGAGGGCGGGCATCAGAAGTAGCCTCCCCGTTTTCTGTCTTCCATGGCGGCGCTGCTGCGCTTGTCGTCGATGCGCGCTCCGCGCTCGGTGACGCGGGCGGTGCGGATTTCCTCGATCACCTCGTCGAGCTCGACAGCATGAGATTCCACGGCGGCGGTGCAGGTCATGTCGCCCACGGTGCGGAAGCGCACCCAGGCTGTGAGGTGCTCGTCGTCTTTGTCGGGCACCAGGAAAGGGGAATCGGGGTAGAGCAGGCCGTCGCGGCGCACCAGCTTGCGCTCGTGGGCGAAGTAGATGCTGGGCAACGGAATCTGCTCGCGGCGGATGTAGTTCCATACGTCCAGTTCGGTCCAGTTACTGATCGGAAAGACGCGCATGTGCTCGCCTTTTTTGATGCGCCCGTTGTAGAGATCCCACAGTTCCGGGCGCTGCAGGCGCGGTTCCCATTGCCCGAAGGTGTCGCGTGCCGAGAAGATGCGCTCTTTGGCGCGGGCCTTCTCTTCGTCGCGGCGGGCTCCGCCGATGGCGGCATCCAGATGTAGCTCCTCAATGGCGTCGAGTAGAGTGCGCGTCTGCAGGGCATTGCGGCTGGCGTATTTGCCCGTCTCCTCCTCCACCAATCCCGCGTCGATGCTGTCTTGGACGCTGCGCGTCTCCAAGGTGGCTCCCAGGTGTTCCACTAGCCGATCGCGGTAGGTGAGCGTCTCGGGGAAATTATGGCCGGTGTCGATGTGCAGAAAGGGATACGGGATGCGCCCCGGGCGAAAGGCCTTGCGCGAAAGGAAGGCCAGCACGATGGAATCCTTGCCTCCCGAAAAGAGCAGTCCTGGCCGTTCAAACTGGGCAACCGTCTCGCGCAGGATCTGCACAGCTTCAGCTTCCAGGGCGTCGAGATGGTCCAATGTGTGCAGATCAGGCATGGTAAGTGTCTCCAGTGACTGAAGTGGATTTTAATAACATGTCGTTATTGTAGGAATATATCAAAAACTTGATGATGTTGGTAGGAATTAACGCTTGATGGGGATTTTTCAGCGTGGATGCGGATTTTTACGATCTTTCCCACTCATGCGTCGCTGGACTCTGGGACTTGCCATTACGGGATTTGTCATCGCTATCCTGATGGCCGTGACCTTGCTTGTGCTCTGGAACGTCTACATCGTCCAGGACTACCGCACCATCCACGACTTGGCCCAGTCCGTCGCCCAGATGCGCAGTCAGCATTTCATTCACGAACCAGGGGCACGTTGGGCCGTGTTGGCCATGGGCTGCACCTTCTTCGCCATCATCATCGTGGCCCTTTCGCTCTATTTCACCGCTTATCTGACGCAACGGCGTTTCCGTTCTCGCCAGACGGAATGGCTCAATCAGGCCACTCACGAGCTCAAAATCCCGTTGGCAAATGTCCAGCTCTTTGCTCAGACCCTTCAGAAAGGGCACGTCAGCGCCCAGGAGTCGCAGGTCTTCGTGGGCTACATCCTGCAGGAGACCCATCGCTTGCAAGGCTTGGTCAACCGCATTCTCCAGGCGCGTCGGGTGGATTCTGCCGCCGTGAAGGTTCGCAACCGCATCGAGGTGGGGCGGATGATGGCGCAAGTGGCCAAAGCCCAGCTCTTTCAAGTCGACCTAAGAGCTCCGGCGGAGGAACTGTGGGTGCGTGGCGATCGCGTCATGCTGGAAGCGGCGCTGGAGAACCTTCTCGGAAATGCCATGAAGTATGGCGATGGTTCGGCTCCCGTGCTGGAAGCGCGGCGTCAGGGGAGACATGTGGAGATTGAGGTGTCCGATCGCGGCATCGGCATTCCTCTGCGCTACCGGCGCGACATTTTCCGTCGCTTCTTCCGCACTCCGCTTCCCGAGCACAAGAAACGCGAAGGAACGGGGCTTGGGCTCCACATCGTGCGCACTACCGTGAGGCGTCACCATGGCGACATTGGGGTGCGCGACAATCCGGGCGGCGGGTCCGTCTTCTGGATCCGTCTGCCGCTAGCCAAGGAGAGGAAAGCATGAGTAAGCACCGGCTGCTGCTGGTTGAGGATGACCGCGCCATGGCCATCGGGCTCTCCTTCAACCTGCGCGACGAGGGCTACGAAGTGGTCCACTGCGCCGACGGCGAGAGCGGCCTCGCAGAGGCTTTGGCTGGGGAATTTGATCTGGTGGTGCTAGACATGATGCTCCCGGGCATCTCGGGTCTGGAGGTGTTGGAGAAGCTGCGCGCCCAGGACGTGCGCACGCCGGTGCTCATCCTCTCGGCCCTCTCGGGAAGCGAGAAGGTGGTGGAGGGGCTCAACCGCGGCGCCGACGACTATCTCGGAAAGCCCTTCGACCTAGAGATCCTGCTTGCCCGGGTGCGGAGCCTCATCCGCTCCCGATCCTGGCTCACGGGGCGCTCCGAGGACGACGGAGATGGACGGATTCTGTCCTTTGGGAGCTGCCGCGTCGATTTCCGTCATCTGACTTTGCGGACCCCGGCAGGTGAGCAGCCGCTCTCCTACAAGGAGGGGATGTTGTTGCGCCGGCTCTCTGAGCGCAGCGGTGAGGTAGTGGCCCGCGACGAGCTGCTGCGCGAGGTGTGGGGTTATACGGGCGACGTGCAGACGCGCACCATCGACCAGTTCGTGCTGGCTCTGCGCAAGAAGATTGAGCCCGACCCCAAGCATCCGCGCCATCTTTTGACAGTTCCCGGTCAGGGCTACCGCTTCCTGCGGGACTGACCCTAGAGCTCGGTGGAGAGGCGGGCGGCAAAGTGGGCCGACTCCGCTTCCTGAATGCTGACGGCGCGAGCCTGGAAGCCGAGCTTGCGGGCCTGTGCGGTGAGCTTTGGAAGGATGGGGGAGATGTCCTCGTCAGGCTGGGGCAGAAGCAGGCAGGTGCCCGGCTTCAGGCTGATGCGGAAGGGAGCGAAGATGGGCTCCAGATCTGACAAGATCTGTCCCAAACGCGGAAATCCCTCGCCGTAGGCAGGGTCGAGTTCGTCGGCTACGGCCGAGAGCGAGAGCTCCGGCCGGCCGAGGTGGAGCATCAGGAAGCGCCCTTCGGCCAGGGCCTCGCAGGTCACTGGCCATCCCTTGGCGGAACTCTGGCCGCCGGTGAGGAAGCGCGTAGCGGAAAGACTGCCATCGGGAAGTCGAAAGACCCAAGGGGGCGTGTCTTCGCCGCGCAGAGTGGCTTCGCCGCCCAGCACCGCGTGGACTGGAAGCGTTAGTTCCATGAAGAGACGATCTCGTCCGCTGCCAGCAGGGCGCCGGCGACGGTGGGAAGCGACTCGGACTGGCTGAGAGCGACGCCGTGCTCTTGGTCCTGCGCCGAAAGGAAAGCATGCACCCGCGGCTCCAGGTCGATACGGGACACCTTCGGAAAGCCTTGGGAGAGGAGCTCGCGCAGGCGCAGGCAGGTTTCGCGCCGCGCTTCGGGCCACAGTGAAGGGGCGGGCAGCAGAATCCAGGCGAGGCCAGGGAGCTTATCGGAGAGCAGCTCCAAGAGCTGTGACAGATCCTGTTCACTGGGCGGGTTGAGTTGGTCAGCTTCGGCGTGGCCGATCGAAATCAAGAGGCGTTGGGCGTCGCGCCCTAAAAGGCGCCGCACAGCCTCTTCTACCAGTAAATGTGCGGTGCAGTGGGTTTCGCCCAGATGCCAGAAGCGCCAGGGGGCCTCGGGGTGAGAGAGGCGCAGGCGAGCCTCGACCAACGGCGTCATCCTTGAATTCGGATGGCACCAGGCGTCCCCCGCGAAGAGGATGCGGTGCGGCGGCGCTGGTGCGGCCTTCTTGCGATCGTCCATGGTTCCTTCCCAAATGCGGCCTCGCACGGAGGTCGCGCCAGAAAGAGTAGCTTGTGCCGGGCAAGGAGAGGAATGAAGATGGGACAGGAAACGGATCTGGTGGCGGTGGCGATGTCGGGAGGCGTAGATAGCTCCGTTGCCGCACACCTGCTTTCGCGGCAGGAAATCTCCTGCCTGGGCATGACCATGCGCCTTTGGTCGCCGGACGAGGAATGCGCCAGTGAACGCTCTTGCTGTGGCGTGGACGCGGCCCAGGACGCCAAGCGGGTCTGTGCCCGTATTGGTATTCCTCACTACACGGTGGACCTGCGGCACGAATTCCTGCGCTCGGTGGTCGATCCTTTCGTGGCCGACTACCTGGCCGGGCGCACTCCCAACCCTTGCGTGCGCTGCAACACCGTCCTCAAATGGGGAGAGCTATGGGAGCGGGCTCGCGCTGCCGGCGCCACCAGGCTTGCCACCGGTCACTACGCCCGCATCCTCCGCGGCGAGGACGGAAATTGGCAATTGTGGCGTGGGCTCGACCCGGCCAAGGACCAGTCCTACTTCCTGTGGGGCATTCCGCGGACGTTGCTTTCCCGCACGCTCTTTCCGCTGGGCGATCTCGTCAAGAGCGATACCCGCGCTCTGGCACGCGAGGCTAACCTTCCCACCGCTGAGAAGACCGAGAGCCAAGACATCTGCTTTGTGCCCGGTGGCGACTATCGCGCCCTAGTGCATGACCGCGCGGGCCTTGACGAGCCGCTCTTGCGGCCCGGCCCTATCGTTGGCCCTGGTGGCAAGGTCTTGGGGACTCACGAAGGGCTGGCGCATTACACCATCGGGCAACGCCGCGGCATCAAGGTGGCCTGGAGCGAACCCCTCTACGTGACGGGGCTAGACGTGGCTTCGAACACCTTGCATCTGGGCGTAGCGACCGAATTGATGGTCACCCGCCTGGAGCTTGCCGATGAGAACTGGCTGGTAGATCGTCCCGAGGAGCTCTCTGGCCTAGCTGTGCAGGTCCGCTATCGGGGAGCTGCCAGCCCTTGTCGCTTGGTGCGGAAGGAATTTGGCATGGTGGTGCTGCTGGAGACGCCAGTTTCCCGGCCCGCTTCGGGGCAGTCGATGGTCGTTTATCTGGGCGATCGCGTGATCGGTGGCGGCGTGCTCACGCGGTCGGAGTAGCGAGAGGATCGGCGATTAGCGCTGGGTGTGCCTCGACGTCCTTGAACGCAAGCGTGATCTTCGTGCCAATGCCGGTATTTGTCAAGGTGGTCTTGAACCCGAAGACATTTTCTGTCGCCGGGTTGGTGATGGTGCGCAGGAAGAACCCGTGGTTGGATTCTCCCTTGCTGCTATAGCCGAAGCGGATGCGCTCGATGTCGAAGCCACCGCAGTCGTCGGTGATGATCACGGAGTTGCCTGCCTTCCGGAGTTCGATGCGGGCTTTCCGTCCGTTTCGTAGCGCGGCCTCGAGGCTGTTCTCAATGATGTTCTTGAGGACGGAGTAGACGATGCGGCGCTTTCCGATCACTGGTGTGCCGTCTTCTTCCAGGTAGTGGAAGTCGAGCATCGCATGGTTTGTCACGTGGGTGATGCGTGCCACCATATCGCGGATATGGATCGTTTCTAGGTCTTTTTCGACGTCGTTGTCCACAAGGCCGGCGATGCTCTCGGTGTACTGGTAGAGCGTGTCGAGGAACTTCGGAAGATCGCTGCGGAGATCCTTTTTGGCGAGAATCTGCATCTTGGTCAGTTCGTTGCGCACGTCGTGGACTGTCCAGGCGTTGAGCAGTCCCATCATTTCCCGGACGTAGGCTCCCTCGTTCTTGGCGTTGTCGATGGCCTGCTTGTTCGTCGAGAACAGGTAGATCGCGATGAAGTTGATGGAGGAGTAGAAGGCCATAACCGCGGCGGCTTCGACGGTGAAGTGCCAAGTCATCATCTTGATCACTGGCGTAACCATGAAGGCCAGGATCAGCCAGTGGAGCACCCGAGATTTGATGATGGTGTTGGCGTTCAGATACACGAACGAGGTCATGAAGGGGACGAAGAGGATGTAGTCCTTGGGGACTCGGAACAGGGAAGCGGTGATGGTCATCATGCCGGTCACCATGGTGAGGGAATAACGGAGATTGTACTGGACGACACTGAACTTCTTGCGGAAGCCACTTTCGATTAAGAGTGCCGTCATAAGCACCGCGAATGCCAGCGTGAGCGGGGCATTTTGGGGGACGATCTTGGCGGTGAACCCGTAGAGGAGGAGGTTGAACGCCGAACTTACGAACAGGAACTTCCGGCTATAGAGCGTCGCGACGGCCTTGTCCGTGAACGAGTACATCAGATGTCCTTCTTGAAGAACCTCTGGCTGAGGACGTCAATGATCATGCCTCCGGCGACAGGTGGAAGGAAATACATGCACCAGCCTTCCAACGGCACGTCGAGGAAGAAGATCCCGAGCATGCGATGAGCGTTGTAGGTCCAGAAGCCGGAACGGATAGCGTATTGCTCGTAGGGCATCATGGTGAGGAAGAAGACCGCAGTGGTCAAGGCCAGAGCCTGGCGCGAACCGTGGTAGTAGCGCCGGAGCCAGAGGATGGTGGCCAGGAGCAGGAGCTGGATGGAGACGTAGGTGGGAATCTTGCTGCCGGCGAAGTACTTGCCGTCCACGGAATCTTCGATGTAGACGATCTTCGAGATGATGCGCTTGCTGATGTCCTCTTCTAGGACCTGCAGCTTTCGTGCGGCCAGCACCGAGAGGAAAATTTCTCCGAACCCAGGCGAGGAAAGATCCCTCTCGTGGCTCAAGACGAGGTAGGCGAGGCAGACCAGCACGGGGGCGTAGATCCAGAAGTTGTATTCCTCGATCGGGGCGCCGAGGAAGGTGAGTCCAAGCAGATGGAAGCGCTGCGCCGTGAATCCCCAACTGTCCAGGCGGAGCATAATGACTTCGATCAGTACGGTGATCACATTTGAGATACCGCAGATGCCTAGGAAGATCTTCCATTCGTTGCGCGTCAGGACTTTCCAGGCGTTTCCCAGGAGGGCCAGAGTCACGCCTCCCAGCACAAAATTGACCGAGATCAGGTAGTCCATGTTTGCAAGCCATGCCAAGCCATTCAGCAGCAATGGAAGCAACAGGAAAAGGATGAGCTTAGACATTGTCAAGTTCCCGGTACATGCGCGACCAGTTGATCGGCTTCTTGAAGAGGCGAAAAGGGGCTTCCGGGGAGATCTTTTGGTCGTGGCCGGTGACAAGGAAAATCTGGCAATCGTACTTGGCGCGGATGGCTTTCCCTAGGGAAAGGCCATCGATCATCGGCATGTTGTAGTCGGTGATCATGACGTCGAAGTGTTCCTGAGAGAACATGCCTTCCACTAGGGTGGGGTCGGCAGTGGTGACGATATGGCAGCTTTCTCCGAAATGCTCTCCCAAGACTTCTTGGAAGACTTCCAGGATTTCCGGGACATCGTCCACCACTAGGATGCTACGCAATGGCATGGCATTCTCGTCCGGTTACCGGGTAGGTAACGCACAGGGCTTTAAGCCATAGGGAAAAACGGGCGCGCATGGCGCTAACTGTAACCTTCCCCAAAGCTTTGGACAAGGGCGCAGATACGTCATCGCGCCCCTCCCTCGGACTAGACCTTGAGTTCACCCTCCGAAGCCGAGAGGGCTTCCTTATTGGCAGCAAGGATCGGGTCAACCTCTTCCTGGAGAAAGCGCTCGGTGAGTTCCGGGGCGCGGCCTACGTAGCGCGAGGGATCCATCACCGCTTGCAGTTCAGGGAGGGTCACACCAAAGGCAGCGTCGCCCGCGATGCGCTCCAAAAGGTCGTTGGAAAGTCCCTCTTCCTTGATGCGCTTGCCGGCGGCGAGGCTGTGGAGGCGAATCCGCTCGTGCAGCTCCTGGCGGTCACCGCCGCGTTTGACGGCATCCATCAGGATGTTCTCGGTAGCCATGAAGGGCAGTTCTGAGCGCAACCGAGCCTCCACCATGCGGGGGTAGACCACAAGGCCGTTGGCAATGTTGGAAAGCAGCACGAGCGAAGCGTCAGCGGCCAAGAATGCAGTCGAAATGGCAATGCGGCGGGCGGCCGAGTCGTCCAAGGTGCGTTCGAACCACTGGGTGCTGGCGGTCTGGTCGATCACCTGCTGCTGGGCGGCCAGTACGCGGGCCAGGGCGCACAGGCGCTCGCTGCGCATGGGATTCCTCTTGTAGGCCATGGCGCTGGAGCCGATCTGATTCTTCTCAAAAGGCTCTTCCACCTCTTTGAGATGCTGCAGCAGGCGCACGTCGGTGGCGAACTTGGATAAGCTCACCGAAAGGGCGCCCAGGGCGTGGAAGACTTGGCTGTCGATGCGACGGGTGTAGGTCTGGCCGGTGATGGTCAGAAGCTTCTTGAAGCCGGCGCGATCGGCCACCATGCGATCCAAGCGGTCGATGCGCTCCTGGTCGCCGTCGAAGAGCTCCATGAAGGAGGCCTGAGTGCCGGTGGTTCCTTTGACGCCGCGGAAGGGCAGCCAGTCGATCAGGCGAGTGATCTCGTGGTAGTCCATCACGAGGTCCTGAATCCAACCGGCGGCGCGCTTGCCCACGGTGGTGGGCTGGGCGGGCTGGAAGTGGGTGAAGCCAAGCGTTGGCTGGCTCTTCCATTTGCGGGCGAATTCTGAGAGGTGGAAGATGCCTTGGACCAGGCGGGTCTGAAGCAGGCGCAGGGCCTCGCGCATCTGGATGAGGTCGGTGTTGCAGCCGACGAACTGGCTGGTGGCCCCCAGGTGGATGATGCCCTTGGCGGTCGGGCACTGTTCGCCCCAGGCGTGGACGTGGGCCATCACGTCGTGGCGCAGCTTCTTCTCGTAGGCGGCGGCCACCTCCAGATTGAGTTTGTCCTTGGTGGTGCGCAGTTCTTCCAGTTGTTCGTCCGAGATGGGCAGGCCCAGCTCAGATTCCGATTCGGCTAGCCAGATCCACAATTGGCGCCAGGTGCCAAATTTGAAGTTGGGCGAGAAGAGGCGGCTCATCTCGGCCGAAGCATAGCGGCTTTCCAGGACGTTTTCGACTTTGTCGCTCATCAAAGGCCCCTCGTTGGAAGGATAGGTGATTCAGGGCTGCAAGGTAGCTTTGCGCCGTGACCGGGAAAGGGCTGCGGGATTGTTCAGAAGATGCTAAACTTGGATTCATGCAGGAAAACGCCACCCGTCATCGCCGAGTCTGCCGCGGTATCCCTGCGGCTCCGGGGGTGGCCATGGGGCCGGCCTTTGTGCTGGATGAGGAAAAGACCGTTGTTTCCGACCGCAGCCTTTCGCCCTTGGAGATCCAGCGCGAGCTGGTGAAGTACGATAAGGCTTTGGAAGAGGCGCGACGCCAAGTGGCTGAATTGCGCGAAAAGGTCTTGGCCGAGGTCGGCGAGGCTGAAGCCCGTATCTTCGATGCCCATCTCTTGATCTTGCAGGATTCGGAATTTACCGGCAAGGTTCGCCAGGACATCGAAAAGGAGGGGCGCGAGGGGGCTTTCCTGTTGCGGCGCCGCGCGGAAGATCTGCGCACTCGCATGCTGCGTTTTGGCGACTCCTACCTCAAGGAGCGCGCCTCGGACATTGAGGATGTGGCCGAGCGTGTCATCGGCATCCTCAATGCCGGTTCTCGGCGTCGCTTGCTGGATCTCCCTTGTCCGTCCATTCTGGTTGGCCACAGTCTCTCGCCGTCCACGCTCACCCAGCTCAAGGTGCGCAACCTCCTCGGCATCGCCACGGACCTTGGTGGTCCCACTTCGCACGTGGCCATCCTGGCGCGTTCACTGCGCATTCCCGCCGTTTCGGGGCTTGCCACTGCAAGCCTGGGAGTCAAGACCGGCACTCCGGTGACTCTGGACGGCTCCGGCGGCATCTTCACGGTCGATCCGAGTGAAAAGGAACAGGCCGCCATCCGCGACCGCAAGAATGCCCTGGAGCGCTTGCAGCTGGAGCTCTTTAGTCTGCGCGACCTGCCGGCCCAGACCATGGACGGGCGGGAAATTCTGCTTTCGTCCAATATCGAGCTTCCGGTAGAGGCCGACAACGCCCTTTCGGTGGGCTCCCACGGCATCGGGCTTTACCGCACCGAATTCATCTACATGGCCCAGAAGGGCCTGCCGAACGAAGAAGAGCAGCTTTCGGCCTATCGCTACATCTTGGAGCGGCTCAACCCTCGGCCTGTCACGCTGCGCACTCTAGATGCCGGCGGCGACAAGCTTTTAGGGGGCCTGGATGCCGGCAAGGACGAAAATCCCTTCATGGGGTGGCGTTCCATCCGCATTTGTCTGGATCGCCCCGACCTCTTCCGGGTTCAGCTGCGGGCCATCCTGCGCGCCTCGGCCTACGGCAACGCGCGCATCATGTTTCCCATGATCGCGGACATTCAAGAACTGCGCGATGCCAAGAAAATTTTGGCCGACGTGCGCAAGGAGCTTATCGCCGAAGGCGTCGAAGTGGCCGAAAAGATCCCTGTCGGGGCCATGATCGAAATCCCCTCGGCAGTGATGCAGGCGCGTCATCTGGCCAAGGAGTGCGACTTCTTCTCCATCGGCACCAACGATCTGACCCAGTTCACGCTGGCGGTGGATCGCGGCAATCGCCGCATCAGCCATCTTTACGACCCGTTCTCGCCGGCCGTGCTGGAGATGATCCACCACACCGTGGACGCGGCGCGGGCCACCGGGACTTTGGTGTGCGTGTGCGGCGAGATGGCCGCCGATGCCGCCGGAGCCTATGTTTTGGCGGGTCTTGGGGTGGACGAGTTTTCTATGGCGCCGTGGTCTATCCTGGAAGCTAAGAAGCTTCTGCGCTCCATCAGCTGGGAAGACGCCCGCGATGCGGCCCAGGCATGCTTGCAGGCGAGCGGCTCGGCCGATGTGCGCAAGATCCTCTCGAGCCGGGTGCGCCGCAAGATCTCGGATTTGGGGCTGACTTCGTCGCTTCTGGGCATTCGGCACGCCCGGAACTGATTGCGCGCCTAAATTCGCTCGCGCCAGGGATGCCGGCCGATAGGCCCGGGACACCGCAGCCCAAAACCCGATGTAGGGGTCAGGCATGCCTGACCCTGGAATCGAAATGGGCGAGGAGGCCCGGCAGGCAGCCCGGTGCCCCGCAAGAGCAGGCATTGCCCGGGCTTGCGGGGCAGGCGCCCAACGAAATTCAACAAAAAAGCCGAAATCGCTATGAATTTCGGCTTTTAGGGACCCTCTCGGATCAGTCTTTAGTGGGCAATACAGGACTTGAACCTGTGACCTCACGGATGTGAACCGTGCGCTCTAACCAGCTGAGCTAATTGCCCGTCGGAGGTGAAAATTTACCACAGACCTTCGTGTCTGTAAAGGCTTCTTGATGCGCCGGGCCTCACAAATCCAGAGGGCAGCCTTCGCCTTCTTCCTCGCCGGCTGGCGTATTCATGCCGAGTAGGGCGCGGTGCGCAGCATTGGGCAGTAGGAATTCACTGGTGTCCGTTTGCATAGACTCGGCCGGTCCAGAATAGCGGCGCATTCCCTTGGCGTCCAGCACCAAGGCCCACGGCAGGCGAGGGATGTTTTCCCGGCGCGCCAGGAAAGCTGCGGTATCGAGAATCATCCTCGTCGTTTGGAGGCGTGCTTCCTTCTGCCAAGCGCGAAAATCCCCCGGTTTCAAGGACTCTGTGGAACCGGAGACGCCCACCAACACGAGTTCCACGCCATCTTTGCGCAGGCTTTCTTCCACGTCCTCCAGCATGCCGCCGCGCTGGGAAGCTTCCTGGACCATGGGGCAGATCGGGTCGACAAACACGAAGGCCGTTGTCTTTCCCTGCATGGAGGTTTTCTGCAGGGTGTCCCCGTCTGGGGTCACCAAGGGCACCCCTTCAAGGAAGTTTGCTGGCGGATGCGCGCAACCGCCCAGGAGGACGGTGGCGAGGAGGGGAATTGCTTTCTTGAGGATCATCTCAGCTCCAGCCCGATCGGGCAATGGTCAGAACCGAATTGGCCGGTTTCGTGCCAGCAGCGACGGACTTGTGGCCAAAGTGATTCGTCTACCGCTGCGTAGTCGATGCGCCAGCCGTGGTTGCGCTCCCGCACTCCGGGGCGGTTGGACCACCAGGTGTAGTGGTTGCCCTCGCCGGGATGGAAGCGACGGAAGCAGTCGGCAAAGCCTGCATCGAAGTACTCCGACAATTTCTGACGCTCCACCGGCAAGAAGCCGATAGAGTTGCGGTTACCCACCGGGTCGGCGATGTCAATGGGTTCGTGGCAAATGTTGAAGTCGCCCAGGAAGGCCACCGAAAGGCCCTTTGCGACCATCTCGCGGTGCCATTCCCGTACTCGGTCCCAGTAGGCAAGCTTCATATTAAAGGCTTCGGGGTTCTTGCCGCCGTTGGGCACGTAGGAGCCGACCACCCGCAGCTCTCCGACAGAAACCGTCACGACGCGACCTTCGCGGTCCACGTCTTCCATTCCCAGGCCCGGCGTAAATTCCGACGGTCCGAGGGAATCGCGCACCCAGGCGGCGACGCCTGCGTAGCCCTTCTTTTGGGCGGGCAGGAAGAAGCTTTGGTAGCCGGGCATCTCGACCAAGTCGGCATCAAGCTGCTGAGGCTCGGCGCGCAATTCCTGAATCAGCACGATGTCAGCGTCGCTTCGTGCGAACCAATCTCGGAAATGGTTTCTAGCGCAGGCTCTCAGACCATTCACATTCCAGGAAACGATCTTCACAGTTGGAAGAATATAAAAGGACTCGCGAGTCCGGAGTGCATTTCTTACTTCCCGCTGAATCCGGATCTCACGGCATTTTAAGCGCCATTTCGGGGAAATTTGGAAGCAATGTTTTCCGCATTTGCCGTGCCGTGCGCCCGACATCCTCGCAGTTTTGATAGAATCACCTCAGATGAGCCTTCCAAATTTCCCCAGGCGATTAGTATCATGGCTACTATGAACGACACCGCCATTCAGGCCAAACTGGAAGCCTTGGTGCGTGTGGGTGTCTCCCTTTCTAGCGTAGGCGACCTCGACCTGCTCCTGGGCCGCATCGTGGCGGAGGCCATGCCACTGACTGGAGCCGACGGAGCCTCGCTCTACTTGCGTCGCGGCGACAGGCTTGAGTTCCACACCAGCCGCAATCGCACCTTGGAAGCACGCGGCCCCGAGGTGATGGAACGGCTCTTTCAGCGCTTCGAAGTTGCGGTAGACGAAACCTCGATGGCCGGTTGGTGCGCGCTCACTGGCGAGATCCTCAATCTTCCCGATGTGCAGTCCTCGGATGACCCGCGCTTTTGCTACAACCCAAGCTTTGACCAGCGCGCCGGCTACCAGTCGCGATCGATGCTGGCGGCTCCGCTTTTGGATCGCAACAACCAGGCGGTGGGCGTCATCCAGCTGTGGAATGCCATGGAAGAGGGGCGCATCGTTCCTTTTGATGGCACTGCCGAGATGCTCATCCGGGGCTTTGCCAGCCAGGCCGGCGTGGCGCTGGCCAACGCGCTTCTGAATGAGGAGTTGCGCAAGGCGCACCAGGAGACGCTGTTTCGGCTCTCGTCGGCGGCCGAGTACCGCGACAAGGAGACCTCCAACCACATCAAGCGCATGAGCCACTTTACGCGCATCGCCGCTCAGGCCATCGGTATGTCCGAGACGGATGTGGAGATGCTCTTCTGCTCGGCGCCCATGCACGACATTGGCAAGATCGGCATTCCCGATCACATCTTACTCAAGCCCGGCTTGCTCACTCCGCAGGAGCGCGCCATCATGGAATCCCACGCCGTGATCGGGGCGCACATCCTCAAGGATTCCACCGTGTCGGTGGTCAAGCAGGCGGCCGTCATCGCTCTGAATCACCACGAAAAGTTCGACGGCACCGGATATCCGCAAGGCCTCAAGGGAGAAGACATTCCGCTGGAAGGCCGCATCGTGGCCCTGGCCGACGTCTTCGACGCCCTTTCCAGCCGCCGCTGCTACAAGGAAGCTTGGCCGGAGCCTAAGGTGGTGGCATTTCTAATGGAACAGCGCGATCGCCACTTCGAGGGGCGCATCGTGGATGCCTTTTTGGACCATCTGGACGAGGCGCGCGCCATAGGGTTGAGCCACCAGGACAGTCCTGAGGACTTTGAAAACCTGGTCGACTTCACTCGTCTGCCTATCCCCGAACTGTAGTCGGGAACCGAATCAGGCCTTGGGTTCGTCCTTGGGCGCCGCCTTGGGGCCGCGCTTGTGGAGGCCGACGCGGTCTAGGAGATCGGGCACCAAGTCGATGATCTTGGAGAACTGGTGCGAGGCC
Source organism: Fibrobacterota bacterium (assembly GCA_036771135.1). Taxonomy (GTDB): domain Bacteria; phylum Fibrobacterota; class Fibrobacteria; order UBA5070; family UBA5070; genus JBDKGV01. The sequence goes on from DAIPHW010000001.1 coordinate 51,806, forward strand.
TTGTCCAGCGGGACGAGGTCGGCTTTGCCGTCCTTGAGCACCAAAAAGGCCATGGGGACGATGGAGGCCGCCGCGCCGGTGCCGACATTTTCCTTGCCGTCCTTGGTGGAGCCGCCGGCGCCGAAGCCCACGGTAACCTTGCAGATGGGCACGATCACGCTGCCATCGGGCGCCGAGACCGCCTTGCCGACCACCGTTTCGGCTTGCGCCAGCACGCGGATCTTCTCAAGCAGGGTATCTAGGGTCTGGGCAACGCTCATGGTGGGCTCCTTGGTTAGCCTGAAATTAGCTAAACCCCGCCGTCGATCGCTGCCGCTTTTGTGAAGCCACCAAACTTCAGCGAAGCTTTTGGTGGAAGTACGCACTGAGGTGCGACGGGACTACCTTCGCTGTACCTGCGGTGGGATTTTAAGTATTGGCTTTGTCTAGCGTCTCTGCTGCGGTTGGAGAGCGACCCAAGGGGGGCACATGCACATAGGACATCTCGCTGAACTCAAGGGAATTGCCATTGCGCTCTTCCTGGGCGCCACGAACTCGGCCGCGCTCACCGTGGAAGAGACCGTGAACTTTCCCACGACGGCGGCCTGGGGCGGTGGGGACACCGTGGCAAACTCCAAACTTGTGGGACGCACTTACACCGGCGGCAACGGCCCCGGCATCTGGATTGTGGCCGATGGCGGCTACAAGCTCTATCTGAACGGAGAGCTGCTAGCAGAGGACAACGCTGCCGGGCGCGTCACCTTCGTGCCCGTGACCTTTCTGCCTGGCAAGAACGCCGTGTCGGTGGTGGGAGCCGACGGCAACGGGGTTCCGGGAGTGCTGGTCCAGATCGACGAACTCGACACCTCCTACGTGAGCGATGCCTCCTGGAAGGTCGCCTCCTCGGTGAGTGACAGCACCTGGAAGCGCAAGACCTACGACGACGCTTCCTGGGAATCTGCCGTCGCAAGCGGAAGCAGTTCCATCACACCAAGCGGGAACAAACTCTCTGGCTTTGCCTCCGGATCAGCAGCCAAGTGGATCTGGGCCAGTTCTGCCGCCAGCACCCGGGCGGTGCTGCGTTTTAAATTCAACATCCAGGCAGAGGGCTTTGGTGCGACCACCACTGGCGGCGACGGTGGGACGATTTCTGTCTTATCAGACACTGCTGCCATCAGGAAGGCGCTGCAGGACACGGTCACCCGTACCATTCTTGTCCCCGAGGGAACCTACGACTTTCGCAAATTCCGCTCGGCTATCGCCGAGGCTGCCGCTGCCGGCTACACCTGGTGCAAGCGTCCCTGCAGCTCCTCGGACGTGAATTCCAAGAACACGCTGTACCGAATCAACTTCTACGCGAACTCGTGCAGCGAGCTCAACGACAACATGTCCGTCGTCACGGCCTCGGACAACCTGAAGAAGTGGGACAACTGGATCACCACCAAGGCCAACAAGTCGGTGATCGGTATGGGGCGCGGCGCGGCCCTGCGTGGCGTCGCCTTTGCCATGCGCGCAAACGAAGGTGCCAAGAATCAGATCTACCGCAACCTTGCTCTCTACGACGTCAATCCCCATCTCGTTGAAGGGGGCGATGGTTTGGAGGCAAGCGGAGGAAGCTCAAATCGCACGTCAAACCTCTGGGCGGACCACATTTCCTACAAGTGGGTCTCGGACGGCATGGACATGGAGTACGTCACCGGAGCCACCATCTCTTGGCTTGACTACGACGGTCGCAACGAATACAACTGCTACGAGACGGACCCGTACGTGACGCTGAATGAGGATGTGGAACTCACTTACGCCAATAACTACTGGCACGCCACCTACGGGCGCGTTCCCAAGGTGACAGCATCTGTCAATTCAAGCAAAGTCCACGTCTACAACAGCTACTTGGACACCAACGGCTACTACCTGCTCGGTGCCCACGGCGCCAGCAGCTCCGTCACGGCGCAGATCCTCTTCGAGAACAATTCCGTGAACCACGCCGCTTACGCCTTCGACCTGAAGGAAAGTTACGGAGCCATAAAGTGGACGGGCAACACCGTCGCCAATTCCGCCGCCAAGTACTACACCAATGGCACCGCCGGCACCACCGCACCGAGCGATGCCGTTTTTAGCCCGGGCTACAGCTACGTCAAGAAGGCCACCTCCGACCTTTCCACAAGCATTCCCAAGTACGCGGGCATGGGCGGACGATGGGGGGGCATGCCCAGCTACAACAAGGCCTTCGGGCGAGCCCACACGGCGCCTTTGGTGAGCCTTTCTTCTCCCGGCGACACCATCTCCTCTACGGTGACACTTTCTGCCACCGCAAGCGCTTCCAGCGGCTCCATCGTTTCGGTGGCTTTCTACGCTGGCACCCAGCTCCTGGGCACAGCCTCCTCCTCTCCCTACAAGATCACCGTCACCGGACTGCCGGCAGGTGTCCTTTCACTCGTGGCCATAGCCACTGACGACAGCGGTCTCACGCGCGCGTCCTCCTTCGTCACCGTGGTGGTGAAGAGCTCTGTGCCTACGGGGATGAACTCCCGCCAGATGGCTTCCGGTCTGGTGCGGGCGCATGTCACTTGGCTTTTGGCAAACGGCGAGCGCGTGGCGGAAGAGACGATTTGGGTGGACCCCGATCGCCCATCCATGAAGGTTCCTGCAGGCCTTAATGGCGTCGCGTTGGCACGGCTTGCGATCGAAGGACGGGCGGTGCGGACGCTGCGCATCCCGAACTTGCAATAGCCAGTCCGTCAGCGATGGAACTAACAAAGCATTACAAGACTTTGAAATAGGGAACCAGCCACCAGCTTCAGTTTTTCGTGCACCTCGACATCTACGATGCCCTCCAAACTGAGTGCAGAGCGACACATCCCGCCCTACCAGAGCTTTGTCATGCAACAGGGCAAGTCGTAAGGCTGGCGGGACGGAGGTATTTTGGACCTTTGCTGCCGCTCTCCCTTCCATGAGGATTCCATGATCACTGGTGCCATCAAGAGTCAGGTCGATACCATCTGGAATGCCTTCTGGTCGGGAGGCATCTCGAACCCGCTGGAAGTGCTGGAGCAGATCACCTACCTGCTTTTTCTGCGCCGGCTCGACGAGCTCCACACCTTGGAGGAACACAAGGCTGCTCGCTTGAAGAAGCCCATGGAACGGCGCATCTTCCCAAAAGGGCAGGACCCGAAAGGCCGCGACTACGAGGATCTGCGCTGGTCACACTTCAAAAACTTCGAGCCAGGCGAGATGTTCGAGGTGGTGTCGGACCATGTCTTTCCGTTCCTGCGCACCCTTGGCGGAGACGATTCCACCTACGCCACGCACATGGAAGGGGCCCGCTTTGCTATCCCGACACCGAACCTGTTGGGCAAGGTGGTGGACCTCCTGGAGCTCGTGCCCATGGATGATCGCGATACCAAGGGAGACCTCTACGAGTACATGCTGAGTAAGCTCGCCACGGCTGGGCAGAACGGGCAGTTTCGCACCCCCCGCCACATCATTCAGCTCATGGTGGCTTTGACGGCGCCCAATCCCCAGGACATCATCTGCGATCCTGCCTGCGGCACCTCAGGGTTCCTGGTGGCTGCCGGCGAGTTCCTGCGCAAGACGTACAAGAACCTGCTGCACGACCCTAAGCAGCGGGAGCATTTCCACACCCGCATGTTCCACGGCTACGATTTCGACAAGACCATGCTGCGCATTGGCAGCATGAACATGCTCTTGCACGGGGTAGAAAGCCCTGACATCGTCTACCGCGACTCGTTGGCCGAGGACAACTCGAGCGACGAGGAAGCCTACACGCTGATCCTCGCGAATCCTCCCTTTGCCGGAAGCCTCGATTACGAGAGCTGCGCCAAGGACCTGCTCTCCATCGTCAAGACCAAGAAGACCGAACTTCTGTTCCTGGCTCTGTTCCTGCGCCTTCTCAAGCCTGGTGGCCGCGCTGCCGTGATCGTTCCCGACGGTGTCCTCTTTGGCTCTAGCAAAGCGCACAAGGAGCTTCGCCGCATGCTGGTAGAAGACCACAAGCTTGACGGCGTGATCTCGCTTCCCAGCGGCGTCTTCAAGCCCTACGCAGGCGTTTCTACGGCGATCCTCCTCTTCACCAAGACAAATTCTGGCGGCACCGACAAGGTCTGGTTCTATAACATGCTCTCCGATGGCTGGAGCCTGGACGACAAGCGCTCGCCGCTTTTGGACGAGGCAAAGCTGGGCGTGGCCCCGACTAGACCATTGACCAGCGATGAGCATGTGAAGAACAACCTGCCCGACGTGCTAGAGCGATGGGGCTACCGCGAGACGACCGAATGGGCCAACCCCCGCACCGCCCAGAGCTTCTGCGTCCCTAAGGACGAGATCGTGGGGCAGGGCTACGACCTTTCCATCAACCGCTACAAGGAAGTGGTCCACGAAGCGGTGGAGCACATCCCCCCGCAGACCCTGCTGACAGAAATTGCCAAATTGGAGGACGAGATTCGCAAGGGCATGAAGGAGCTTGAGGGAATGCTGAAGTGAAGAAACCCAAGCAAACATCGGCAGTTGCGGCCATAAAGCCGGCGAAGAAGGGCAAAACTCTCATCACTGATGAGAGAATTTCGAAAGCTGTAGCAAAGCCCCAAACGCCCAAGGCACCAACCAAGCAGGCCGCCTTTCGAGCTGTCCTGGAAATGGTCCAGCAGGGCAAGTCGCGGGCCGTGGCACAGGCCAACAGCGCACTGATCGAGACCTACTGGAAGGTAGGGGCCTACCTGAGCCAGCGCGTTGCCGATGCGGCTTGGGGCAAAGGGGTGGTCGAGGAGCTGGCTGCTTGGCTGGCCAGTCACGTCGGGGCCCGTGGGTTTTCGGCCGCCAACCTGTGGCGCATGCGGCAGTTCTACGAAGTCTACAGCGCCACCCCAATTCTCTCATCACTGATGAGAGAATTGAACTGGACCCAGCTTTGCATCCTGATGGCTCAATGCCGCACACCCGAGGAGCACTTGTTCTATGGCAAGGCTACGGTGCAGGGGCACTGGTCGGTGCGGGAACTGGAATCGCAGATTCGGCGCGGCGCCTACGAACGCACCGAGCTTGCCACGCGCAAATTGCCAAAATCTGTCAAAATGCTGCCGCAGAAGGTGGCGGGGGTCTTCAAGGACAGCTACCTGATCGACTTCGCCGAGCTGCAGTCCCCCTACCGCGAGGCGGATCTGCAGGCAAGCCTCGTCGGGAACCTGCGGCGCTTCCTGCTGGAGCTTGGCAGCGGCTTCACCTTCGTGGGTGAGAAGGTGCGCCTGCAGGTGGGCAAGCGCGACTTTGAACTGGACCTGCTCTTCTACCATCGCGACCTGCGCTGCATGGTGGCTTTTGAGCTGAAGACCGGCCACTTTGAGCCCGAGCACTTGGGCCAGCTTTCCTTCTACCTGGAGGCGCTGGATCGCGATTACCGACGCCCGCACGAGAATCCCACCATCGGCGTGTTGCTATGCCCTCGCAAGGACGACGAAGTGGTGGAATACGCCCTGAGCCGCACCCTGTCGCCGGCGCTGGTGGCCGAATACGAGACCAAGCTCGTGCCCCGCGACCTGCTGCGCCAGAAGCTCCAGGAATGGTCGCACCTGCTGGGAGAAGAGACTGGCCTGATGGCCCAGGAGGTGATGGATGCGTGATGAGACCGCCAATTCTCTCAGCAGCGATGAGAGAATTGTGAAGACAGAATTTGTCAAATTATTCCCGATTTCCCGCCCCGAAGGAATGAAGGAACTTGAGGGAATGCTGAAGTGAGCGATCACAGAGATCAATCATCCGTTCGCCCTGAGCTTGTCGAAGGGCGGAATCCATTACGAACAGTAGGTTCCCTATGAGTTTCTGGGTATACCTGCTACGCTGTTCCGACTCCAGCTTCTATACCGGCCACACCGATGATCTGGATCGTCGTATGAGCCAGCATGTCGCAGGAGAAATCCCAACCTGCTATACTTTTCTGCGCCGCCCCGTGCATTTGGTTTTCTCCCAATCGTTTGGTAGCCGTGAGGAAGCCTTGGCCGCTGAACGCCAGATCAAAGGTTGGAGTCGCAAGAAGAAGGAAGCGATGATCGAAGGCGATTGGGCCAAGGTTTCTCAATTGGCCAAGAATCACCAGTCGCTCCTTCCGCGAGATGTAAGCGAAGC
>DAIPHW010000002.1:0-24498 GCA_036771135.1 Fibrobacterota bacterium
CGGTTGCTCTGCTTCCAGTCGGTCGAGCCCGCTTCGCGCCCGAGGGCCCAGTCCAGGAGGTCGGTGCGCTTTTGCGGGAAGTGCAGAGACGGTGCCTTCGAGAGGAGGTCGACGAGTTCCTTTGGAAGGCCCAACGTCCTCCAGCCGTCACGAAAGTCGATGAATCCCATGTGCAATCCCTTTCGGTGGTGTTAAAGACAGAAAAATACCTCCATCATCGCGTCAGCCGAAGGCTTGACGTGCGACAATCTCCAAATTCTGTCTGGCTGCGGCGATGGCCTACGAGAGTCTCAAAAGTTGGCCAAATCGAGGAAGCTAGAAGCGGCGACATCCCATTGGAACGTGCGGCGGATGCCATTTTGCTGGAGGCGAGTCCACTCTTCCGTGCTGTTGCGCACTGCAAGTGCTTTGCGCAGGGTGCGCAGTAAGGTATCGGGAGCGAGATCGTCGAAAAGAAAGCCGTCGGCGTTTTCGCCGGGGTAGGGCTGAATTTGGTCGCAGGCCGCTCCCATGCGGTTAGCGATGCAGGGCGTCCCCACGGCCATGGACTTGGCGTAGAGGGTGCCGCTGGGCTGATGGACGGCCGGCAGCAGCAAGAGATCGGAAGCCGCCAATAGGTGAAAGAGGTTGTCTTCCCCTCCTGGCAACAGATGGATGCGCCCTGGGTGCATCGAAGCCACTGTTTCCAGATGAGCACGCTGCGGAGAGTCTTCGCCACCGTAAAAGCCCAGTTCGATGTCCATCTTCAGGAGATCAGAGATGATGGTGAACATGTGCTCGAAGCCGGCTTCGGGAATGAAGGGGGATGCATACGAGACCAAAGGGCGCTCGCCTGGGGCGAATTCGCTGCGCTGTTGCGCTTTCCACTCAGCCAATTTTTCTGGAGTTCCAGGAGCAAAAGGCAACTTCCAGCGATCCGGATCAATTCCAGGAGGGATCGGACGAACTCGGTTGGCAAGCAATCGGAAGAGCCCCTCTAGGCCGTAGCCGTGGTGATCTTCCAACAAAGCCTTGAGGTAGTGCTGACTGGCCACCGAGGCGCGATCAGCGGAAAGCAGTCCTGCCTTGAGAAGATTGATGCGTCCCCAAAATTCCAACCGCTCGGGAGCCATCCATTCGGGGCCAAGGCCGATGGCGGGAAGCCAGGAAGCTTCGCACAGGCCTTGGAATGCGGCGTCTTGAAAGGTGAAAAGAAGCCGTGGCTCTTTCAGGCTTTTGAAGAGGCAGGTGCTGGCATAGAGGATGCCAAGGCCGCTCTGCCATTCGTGGCCGTGGATGATGTCCGGGAACCAGTCTTCTAAAATGCAGTCGAGAAGTGCCGCAGCACCGAAGACGGCAAAGCGAAGGGCATTATCGGGGTGATCCCAGCCGGATTCGTCGAGGTAGGGGTGAGGACGTTCAAAGAGCGGGTTGCGAAGTTGGCGAACGGCAACCGGCCCCAGGGAGGAACCCCAGACCAGGGTCTCCTCGGCTTTGAGAAACGAGGCGCGCACCCCTCCAATACGCTTCCAGCCATCCATATTTTCGGGAGGGTGATAGCATGGAAAGGCGACGCGCACGTCATGTCCCTGCCGCTGGTAGGCTTCCGCCAGCCCTTCCACATTGCGACCAATGGAGGAACTCTTCCCCTTGGGCAATTGGAGCGGATACTCCGGAGTGAGGAGCAAAATCTTCATTGGGACAATCCTACCGTTTCCACGGATCTAGCGCAAACACCTACATCTGATAATCTACACGGTGCGGGAAAAATGGCCCGCCGTTTTATGGACCGTCCGGACGGTTTATCTGGCAACAGCCAAGCGAAACCAGGACGAGCGGGTCTTACCGGGAAACTCCACGGTGAGACGTGCCACGTAGACACCGCTTCCCAGGTGCAGGCCATCCAAGCTGTAGGATTGGCGGCCGGCAATGGTCGGGAGGTCGTTTTTCTGTAGCACCACGTAAGAGGTCTGATCGTAGATCTCGAGCTTTGCCGAGCGGGCATCGCTTCCCAAGTCGTAGCGCACGGTGGCGCGTCCGGAACGGATGGGATTCGGATAGAAGTGGAAGTTCGTCAGAGATGTGCTTGTGACAGGTTCGGCGGTTTGGGAGAGATCCAAGAAGAAGCCGCGCGCTGCCGAGCTGCCGGGAATTCCCCAGAGCGTCTTGGCGCTGTCGATTCGGAAGAGGTCGAGCCCTTGCAGCGAAGAGATCGAATTGAGGCGCCCGCCTTGGGCAAAGATGTGCAGCCAAGGGCAGCGCGTCGAATCACTGGTGCGGGAGCCGGCGGCTAGAGGCCAAGTGCTGACCGAATAACCAAGCGACGCACCGCTTCCCGAAGTGGTGGTGGATTGGGTTCCGGCATAGGTGGTGCCGGAGCTCGTGAAGGCGAAGATCTGACCGTCGGGGCTTCCCAGGAGAACTTCTTTTTTGGTGGCGTCGCCGTCCAGACTGACGACCAATGGCGAGGAGCCGAAAACTCCGGCCGGGAAGCGCTTGCCTGCCGTCGATTGGTTGACGGGGTCGTTGCCGGTGACATGCACTGGCCAGCCGGTGGGAGATGCACCGTTCTTGTCTACCAGCCACAGACGGTCGGTGCCGGTAAAGAGAATTTGCGGATAGCCGGAGCCGTCGAGATCGGCGAGCGTCGGGAGGCCGGAGTCCCCCAGTACTGAAGTGCCGCCACGAGCAAACACCTTGGGCCACCCCGGAAACTTGCTGCCGTCTTTGCCAGAAAGGATGGCGGCGCTGCCGCGCGAGCCTAAGACCAGCACGTCGTTGACGCTGTCGCGATCGAAATCGGTGCTGGCGACAGAGAACACTTCGCCGGCCTGTGCGGGGAAGGCCGCCGGGAAGGTTACCAATCCATTGGTGGTCGTCTTGAAGGCGGCGGTGCTGTAGCGCGATACGTGCCCGGAATCGTTCACGGCGTAGATCTGATGGGTGCCGTTGCTGTCTGAGCGGCATAAGGCCTGGGTCAGACCAGGGAGTTTTGCGGTCAAGGTGTCCAGGCGATTCGTAGTGGCGCGCCAAAGGCGACCGGCACTGTCTGCGACAAAGAAGCCTTCACCATGGATCGCCATCGGCGCCGTGGTGCAGTGAAGGGGGAAGGACGCGGTGTCCATGTGGACTGTGTCGCGAGGCCAGACGAAGATCAGGTGCTTCCGGGTGGCTACGGCCAAGGTGTCTCCCAAGCTGGCGGTTCCCAGGGGACGCTCAAGCAGCTTGGAAAGGTTCTGCACGGCAATCTTGCGCGTCTGGCTGTTCTTGGCCGCGTTCGTGAACGTGGCGCCGATGGAGTCTGCCCACGTTCCGGTTTCTGTCAGGGTATCGGACAGGGGGCCAAAGCGGGTGTCTATGCGTCCCATGGAATCGAGCAACTGCACGTGTCCGGTAGAGTCAACGATCCATGAGGAATTCGCCACCAGGGACGGCCCGGGAAGGAAGGAATGGGCGTTCAGTCCGGCAGGCAGGCGGATCGGGTAGAGCGAATCCTGTGGCGCATGGATCTGTCCCCAGGTGATTTGCAGGTTCAGAGAAGCGGCACCGGGAGTGATCACGGAGTCACCGCTCAAGGACAATTCCCCCCTTTCTTCCTTGGCCGTGGCGGGCCATGGTGAGGTCAGGGTGATCAGGGTGCGGGCGCCGGTGGAGGTCTCGGTCGAGACGTATCCCACCGAGGGGATGTCCGTGACGGTCTTTCGCGAAGTTTCCTTACCGCCAGAAATGCTGCGATGGATATGCGGCAGCACGTCCGATCCGGAACCGTAGTCGAGGATGGTTGCGCCGGTGGCGCTCGTGAGTCGTTGTCCGAGGGTGGACTTTCCAGAGGCTTGCAACAAGGTGATGCCGCGGTAGTGGTCCTGTAACGAGTCGCCTTGCCAAGGGTTGGCGACCTGTGCTGAGAGGTATTCTTGCAGCAACCACTCGTTCACCTTCCAGATGAGTAGGCCCGAACCGGGAAGTCCAATATCCACTCCTGCCGAGGCGAGATATCCCTTGAGACGCTTGGGGTTAGGGGAGCAGTGCCCGTTGGTGCAGAGAGAATCGCTGAGCAGATAGCTGGCAGAATCTGGGGCAATGGCGATGCTGTGGGTGTCGTTTGAGGACGGATCGAGTTGGAGCACGCGAGAAACGCCGTTGTCGCCGCGCTGGCGGTTTTCAATGAGCAGGTATTCGCCGCCGTCCAGGGGAACGACGAACACAGTGTCTTGCCCTGGCCGCACGGCTGGAATAGGACGGGAGAATGGAGCGGAGCCCGGCTTCAAGGTCACGGCGGTGGCCCAGCCGAGATAGAGGCGATGCCAAGCCATGGGGAGTGTCGGCAGAAAGCCTTGACCACCGGAAGAGCCGGCATCCATCAGATCCCAAGTTCCCAGAACTGATGGGGAGGGATCTCGGGTACCGTTTTCGCTGGTGGTTGGGAGTCCTAAGGCGCTTCCGATTTCCTGGTTGAGCATCCCAGCGACGCCCCAGTTCAAACCATCCTGAGACATGGCTTCAGGAAGCAACATGAGGTGTTTCAGAGTGTCGTGAAGGCCGCCGATGGTTACGGGAATGCCCAAGCTGTCTTTGGCAAGTGAGGTGTCAGTGCTGGAGGCGAGCAGCTTGAAATCACTTGGGGTGATGTAAAAGTCCAAGAGGTCGCGCTGACTGTTGGCATAGGCGCTGCCCTTGGTTCCGCCGTCGGTGCTGCGGTTGATGCCGGCATGCATGCAGGCGAAGATCACCTTGCGTTTAGAGGAGGTCGAGGCCGGCAGACTTGCGAAGAAGGGGTTCGCATTGGAGTCTTGAGCAGCCGCAAGGCGAACCGCATCTCCAGCTAAATCCAGCAGTCGGGTCTCCGCACGATTCCAATAGGTGGTCTTGTTCTCACCACTGGTGCGCGCTGGAAGGGTGTAGTAGTTCATGGTCTGGGGCAAGCGAAGCACTGTGCGGTAGACCTTCGGATCGATGACCAGACGCCCGCTTGAGGCTTTGTGCCAATAATCCTGGGCAAATTGCAGCACGCGATTGGCGTGCCGTATGGCGTTGGTGTCGCCACTACGCGCGAAATGCCCTTCTAAGCCGAAGGTTCCCGTGTCGCTGCCGAAGGTGCCGTTGCCGGTGATGCCACTGGAAGAACTTGGATCTGGCGAGAACTGCACCAGGAACATGCGGATTTCCAGCGTGTCGGGGTCCGATGCCGAGGTCGACGGCGAGGTCCAAAGGGCGTTGCGGGCGAGGGCGGCAGGGCTTAGGGAAAGCAGTGCCCCGGCAAGGGCGATGAAAGATCGGCGCATGCCACGAAAGTAGGATAGTCCGAGCTTATTCGCCCAAGGTGTCCAGGCGGGTTCCGGGATAATAGGCGTTGAGGATGGTCTCAAAGCTCTGGCCAGCTTGTGAACGCCCCATGGCTCCCCATTGGTCCATGCCGACGCCGTGTCCGTTGCCGCTGCCGTGGGCGACGTAGCGATTGCCTTCGCGCTGGAACGAGAAACGGGTAGATCTTAGTATGTCTCGTGCCGGAGTGTTGCGGCGCAGGGCCCAGCGAATGCGGTCGGCCGTGACCGAAAGCGTTTCTCCGGTGGCCGTCTCCACCACCAGGCGGCGGACTCGTCCGGAAGAGTCGTGGCCTTCGATGTGGAGCCCTGTTACGGTGACCTTGCCGACATTGCGCCCTAGGGCTTCGGAAATATCGCGGGCCACGGTGCGGTGCAGATCGTCCGCATTCCATTCCTCATGCCACTGGTAGGCGTAGGAATTGCGGCACCAAGCTCCTGTCGGGCCAGTATCGACGATGCCGGTGAGGTACGAACGGGCCGGCTTGTTGGGCCAGGCATCCTGGATGGCACTGGTGTGGCCGCCCGAAGCGCTGTGGTAGTAGGCATCCACCGGGCCCGAGCCATCCGACAGAAAAACGCTTCGCGTCGCCTCCACGGCCTTGCTGCAGAGCGGGTCTTCCAAACTGAGCCCGCCGTAGACCTGATCGGTCACGGTGGCGAGGAGGGCATACGGGCGCCCCGTGGACACTTGGCCAAGCTTTCGCAGCGCATAGGTGCGAGCCACTACGGCTTGGGCCTTCACGGCCTCGAACTTGTCCGCGGAAAGGTGGCGGCCGATTTCTCCAGGAACGACGCCTTTCAGGTAGTCTTCCAGTTCCAGGCGATTGACCGCCGTGACGCCGCTGCCGTCGGGGACTAAGCGCACTTCGCCCCGTACGCGGAATTTTCCGACCGACACGCCTTGCGGAGACGTAGCATGCAGCACTACGGCATTGCCTGTGGCCACGACATCTCCGTCGTCGTCACGCAGCACCACCGCAGAACCTTTGCGGAAAGCCACGAACAAGCCTTTGGCCAGCGGAGTGCCGTTTGCCAACACATCTCCACCATGCACGGCAATGGACTTCTGGACCACTGCCAGCCCGACAGAAACGGAATGGCGCAAAGGAATGGAATCGGGAGACGAAGCTCCCGGAGGATTGCTTGCGCATCCCGCCAGGACCAGAGCGCCCAGCAATGCGCAGAGCACTCTCATCGACCTCGTTTCAGGCGCTTGAGCTTGCCCTGAACCAGAGCCTTCCCGGTCATGGAAAGGCGGTCCACGAAGAGGACGCCTTCCAAGTGGTCGAACTCATGCTGAGAGCAGCGAGCAAGCAACCCATCCGCTTCAATGACCTGGGGATTGCCGTGGCGATCGGTGAAGGAAAGGCGCACCAGAGAAGGGCGCATCACCTTGCCTCGCACCTCTGGAAGTGACAGGCAGCCTTCGTCGAAGTCGACCAGTTCTCCGGAGGTTTCCAGGGTAGGATTGATCAGAAAGATGGGATCCTTGATCTGCTTCTCGATCCACGAGACGTCGATCACCACCACTCGCTGGTTCACTCCGACTTGCGGAGCCGCCAGTCCGATCCCGTCCTCGACATAGAGCGTCTCGGCGAGATCGTCCAGGAACGTCTGGAATTCCGGCTTGGCCAGTTCCTCAGGGGCAACCGGCTCGGCCTTGCGGCGCAGCTTGGGGTCCCCGTAGATCAGGACCGGAAGCACTGCCATCAGCCAGCCTTGGCGTCGAGTCCGACGATGGCGGTCCGGGCCATCTCGACTTTTCCGGCATCGCCCAGGGAGACCACGATGCGGTCGTCCTCGACGGAGATCACCTCGGCGAAGAAGCCGGCCTGGGTCAGTACGCGATCGCCCTTCTTGAGGGCCTTGAGCATGGCTTCATGGGCCTTCTGCTTGCGCATTTGGGGGCGGATGCTGAAGAACCACATCACGACTCCCATGACCACGAGCAAAGGAAGCATGCTGGTCAGGAACTCGCCCGATCCCGCCGAAGGGGCTGGTGCACTCATACGTCGACCTCCAAGTTGATGAAAGTGACAAAGCTAGGAAAAGCATTTCCAGCCGTTTTGCGATCGGGCATTTTCGCGCCTATTTGCGGCCACTTGCGGATCTACCTTCATTTTCCCTTTCCGAATACGCTATCCTGGGAATGCCATGGAACCGAACTTGAAGACCTACCCCATCTGGACCGAATACGACCTCTACCTCTTCCATCAGGGCTCCCACGATCAGCTCTGGGACAAGATGGGTTCCCACCCAGCCGTTTATGACGGCGTAGAAGGCGTTGCCTTCTCGGTGTGGGCACCCAATGCCCGCCGCATCGCCGTGATTGGCGAATTCAACGACTGGAATCCCGATGCGCACTTGATGGAGCGCCTCACTAACGAAGGCGTCTGGCAATGCTTTGTGGGCGGGGCCAAGGTAGGGCAGTCCTACAAGTACCACCTGGTCTCGCAGGTCGATGACTACTGGGTGGAAAAGTCCGACCCTTACGGCTTCTGGATGGAGACGCGCCCCGGCACCGCCTCGCGGGTGGCTGATCTCAGTTACGACTGGAGCGATGAGGGTTGGCTGGAGGGACGGGCCGCCAAGAACGGCTTCGACGCTCCCATGTCCATCTACGAGATGCACTTGGGCTCCTGGAAGCGCGACCCTTCCGATCCTGAGCGATTTCTCTCCTATCAGGAGATTGCCCGCGATCTGGTGCCCTATCTGCTCAAGACCGGCTTCACCCACGTGGAGCTGATGCCGGTAGCCGAGCATCCCTTCGACGGCTCCTGGGGCTACCAGGGCATTGGCTACTACGCTCCCACCAGCCGCTTCGGCGATCCGGAGGGCTTCAAGTTTCTGGTGGATCAGCTCCATCAGGCTGGCATCGGGGTGATTCTCGACTGGGTTCCGGCCCATTTCCCTAAGGACTTCCCGGGGCTTGCCTTCTTCGACGGCACCCACCTCTACGAGCATGCCGATCCGCGCCAAGGAGAGCACAAGGACTGGGGCACCTACATCTTCAATTTCGGGCGCAATGAGGTCCGCAACTTTCTGATCTCCAACGCCCTGTTTTGGCTTTCCGAGTATCACATCGACGGCCTACGGGTGGACGCCGTGGCCAGCATGCTTTACCTGGATTACTCCCGCAAGGACGGCGAGTGGGTGGCCAACAAGTTTGGCGGCCGCGAGAACATTGAGGCGATTGACTTTTTGCGCACCCTCAACGAGAAGGTTCACGGCCAGCACCCCGGCGCCTTCACGGTGGCCGAGGAATCCACGGCCTGGGCGGGCGTCTCGCGTCCCACCTACGTCGGGGGGCTCGGGTTTACCTACAAGTGGGACATGGGCTGGATGCACGACACGCTCGACTACATGGAGCATGATCCCATCCACCGCAAGTGGCATCACGATCGCCTCACCTTCCGCATGCTCTACGCTGGCAGCGAGAACTTCGTGCTGCCGCTTTCTCACGATGAAGTAGTCCACCTCAAAGGTTCGCTCCTCACCAAGATGCCTGGCGATTGGTGGCAGCGCTTTGCCAACCTGCGCCTCTTGCTTGCCAACCAATGGGGCAATTTGGGCAAGAAGCTCTTGTTCATGGGTGGAGAATTCGGGCAGTGGACCGAGTGGAACGAGACCAAGAGCCTCGATTGGCATCTGGAAGACTTCCCGACTCACCGTGGCGTGCAGACTTGGGTGCATGATCTCAACGAGCTCTATCGCGGAGAGCCGGCCATGCACGAGCTGGACTGCACTCCTGAAGGCTTCCGCTGGATCGACTGCACCGACACCGATCACAGCGTGGTGAGTTTCCTGCGGCAGGGCAAAGATCCCTCTGACATTCTGCTGTGGATCTTCAATTACACGCCGGAGCCGCGCCTGGGATATCGCGTCGGCGTTCCCGCGGGCGGCTTCTGGAAGGAACGGCTCAATTCTGATGCTGGCATCTACGGCGGTTCGGGCATGGGAAATCTCGGTGGTGTAGAGGCTTCCGACAAGTGGTGGCAGGGGCTTCCGCATTCCCTGGAACTGACGCTGCCGCCACTGAGTGCCCTGGTCATGAAGCCGATGGCGGGCACCAAGGACGGTTCTTCGAAGTCATGAGCGCGATTCCTTCGCGTTGGCATGGGCGCACGCTCGCTCCCGGAAATCCCAATCGGCTGGGAGCCCATGTCGTTGACGGTGGCGTGCAGTTTTCGGTCTGGGCCGAGCGCGCCGACAAGGTCGAACTGTGCCTCTTCGATCCAGAGACGTTCCGGGAGGAGGCGAGGCTGGAAATGCCGGGGCTGGACGATGGCATCTGGCATGGCTTCCTGGAAGGTGCCGAGGCGGGGCTGGTCTACGGTTATCGGGTACACGGGCGTCGCGATCCGGGAAGCGGTCGGGTTCCCAATCCCACCAAAGTGCTACTAGATCCGTGGGCTCGCGAGGTGGCGCGGCTTCCCGTCTGGGACAATGCGCTGCAAGATGTTGATCCGCGAGATAGTGCCCCTTATGCATCCCTGGGACGTGTGGTGGCTCCCTTGCCGCCTTTGGAAGAGCCGCGGCCGCGCACCCCGCGTGGCCGGACGATCCTCTACGAAGCTCATGCCAAAGGACTGACGAAGCTCCACCCGAAAATTCCTGAAGAGCTACAAGGGACCTGGGCCGGGCTTGCGCATCCTGCGGTGCTCAACCACCTGCGCAACCTGGGCGTCACCGCCATGGAGCTGCTTCCCGTGCAGGCCCATGCCGACGATCACTTCCTGACGGAAAAGGGACTCGTCAATTACTGGGGCTATTCCACTCTGGCCTACTTCGCCCCCCATCCCGCTTGGGCTTCCCAGCCCGGACAGGAAGTGTCAGAATTCCGCGCCATGGTGGAAGCCTATCACCGCGCTGGTCTTGAGGTGATCCTCGACGTGGTCTACAACCACACCTGCGAGGGGAATCAGGACGGTCCGCACCTTTCGTGGCGGGGCTTCGGGGCCTGGTACCGCATGAACGAGGATGACTCGGGATATTACCAGGACTTCACCGGCTGCGGGAACTCCTTGGACATGCGCCGCCCTATCGCGCTGCGCCTAGTGATCGAGTCGCTGCGCTACTGGGCTGCCGAGATGGGAGTGGACGGCTTCCGCTTCGATCTGGCCTCGGTGCTCGGGCGCACCGATCCCGACTTCGATCCAACGGCGCCCTTCTTCCAAGCCATCGCCAAAGATCCGCTCCTCTCCCGCGTGAAGCTCATCGCCGAACCGTGGGATGCTTCCTGGGAAGGTTATCGTCTGGGCGCCTATCCGCGCGGCTGGAGCGAATGGAACGACCGCTTTCGCGATGGACTGCGCCGCTTCTGGCGTGGCGAAAGCGGGCAGAGCGCCGAATTCGTACATCGCATGGACGGCTCGCCCGACATCTTCCCCCTCAAGGGGCCTAAGGCCAGCATCAACTTCGTGGCCTGCCACGACGGCTTCACGCTGCGCGATCTCCTGAGCTACGGCACCAAGCACAACGAGGATAACCTCGAGGGAAATCGCGACGGTGCCGATCACAATGAGTCCTGGAACAACGGTGCCGAGGGCGAAAGCGACGATCTAGCGGTACGACAACGGCGGGTGTTGCTGACGCGGGCGCTTCTGGGAACTGTCCTACTTTCTCGCGGCATTCCTATGCTCCTGGGCGGCGATGAGCTGGGTCGCACTCAGCGCGGCAACAACAACGCCTACTGCCAGGACAACGAACTCACTTGGGTCGATTGGTCGGGAAGCGAGGATGACCCCACACTTCCCCTGTTCGTGCGACGTCTCTCCGCCTTCCGACGCGAGCATCTGAACATTGAGATGCCGGTGCGAGGCTTCCGTCCCGATGGCGTTTCCGGAACCTCTGACGGCGCCATTGGCCTTTCCTGGGGGGACGAGGCCATCGGCCTTTTCAATCCCTGTGACCACGTGGTCTCCTTTCACTTGCCGATGGCTCTGCGCGCTCGCTTCTGGGCCTTTGAACTTTCCAGCGCTGCACCGGATCTAGCGGCCTCACTAGAGCCTGTGACAGATTTTGACGTCGCGGCGCGTTCCTTCGCGCTGCTGCGGGCGCGATGACGCCTCTTTCCCGCTCCTTCTACGAGCGGGGAGCAGAGGATCTGGCACGCGACCTAATCGGACGCACATTGGCGCGCGGCCTTCCCGATGGCCGCGTGCTGCGCGGTCGCCTAGTGGAGGTCGAGGCCTACGTGGGAATGGATGACAAAGCCTGTCACGCCCACCGTGGCAAGACGGCGCGCAATGCCACCATGTTCGGCCCGCCCGGTCACGCCTACGTCTACCTCGTCTACGGCATGTACCACATGCTGAACCTGGTGTGTGCCGAAGAGGGAAATCCCCAGGCGGTGCTGGTGCGTGCCCTGGAGCCTGTCGAACCTAGCCTTCTCGGAACGCCGTGGCGCGGTCCCGGCGTCCTTTGCCGGGAACTGTCCATCGATCGCTCCCTCGATGGTTTGGACCTCTGCTCCGGACGCGGCATCTGGCTGGAGCCCGGAACATCGACTGATTTGTCAGAAATTGTCGCCACTCCGCGCATCGGAATCGATTACGCTGAGGAATGGAAGGACGCTCCGCTGCGCTTTTGCCTGCGGGGTTCCGCGCACGTGTCGGGAAAGCGGCTCTCGTAAGGCTTATGGGCGCCTGCCCCGTTACGGGGCACCGGGCTGCCTGCCGGGCCCCCGCCCAATCCCGTTGTGGGGGCGAGGCATGCCTCGCCCCTACGTTGGTGAATGGGCGGGTGTCCCGGGCGAAGCCGGCATCCCTGGCGCGGCGGTGTTTAGCCGAGGCTTGCCAAGAACGACAGGAAATCTCCCGGAGCTCCCGGTGCGGCTGCCGGGTAGCCTTCTTGGCCGGCTAGGGCGATGCCGTAGCCCGAAAGGCCGGCGTAGCGGCGCGGGTGGTTCGTGAGCAGGCGCAGGCGCGTGACTCCCAGCTGCTGCAAGATCTGCGCGCCGATGCCCACCGTCTGCTGGTCCATCTCGGTGGAAGGACTTTGGCGAAGCAGCAGGAACACGCCGCCTTCGGCCACCACACGCTCAAACGCCCCGCGCACTCCCAGCAGTTCGCGGGAGAGTTCGGGAAGCGAACGGCCCACCAGCGGAATCTCGGTCTGCACGCGTGTGAGAGCGTCTCCAGAAAGGTCGCCGCGCGTGATCGAGACGTGGACGATGCCGCGCACCGCCTCGCTCCAGAGCGTGACGTCGAGTTCGGTCCCGTTCCAGTTGACGGTGTACTGCTTCTCGCGCCTCACCAACAGCTCGGTGCGTCGGCGGTATTCGATGAGGTCGGCGATGGAACAGAGCGGCATCTTCCAGCGGTCGGCGAATTCCCGCAAGCGGGGGACCCGCATCATGTGGCCGTCGTCGTCCATCACTTCGCAGATGACGCCAGCGGGCGTTCGGCCGGCTAGGCGCGCCATGTCCACCGAGGCCTCGGTCTGGCCGTTGCGCACCAGTACCCCGCCCTCGCGCGCCTGCAAGGGAAACATGTGTCCCGGAGAGACGAGGTCGTCAGGACCCGATTTCGGATCGACCAGCACCGCCACGGTGCGGGCGCGATCAAAGGCGCTGATGCCGGTCGTGGTGCCCTCGCGAGCCTCCACGCTCACCGTGAAGGCTGTCTGCAGGGGGGCGCGGTTGTGGCGCGTCATCATTTGGATGCCCAGGCGCTCTAGCGTCGCGCCGGGGAGGGCGCAGCAGATGAGCCCTTTGCCGTGGGTGGCCATGAAGTTGATGGTCTCCGGCGTGCAGGCGTCGGCGGCGCAGACCAAGTCGCCCTCATTTTCGCGATCTTCGTCGTCGCAGACGATGCACATGCCGCCTTGGCGCATGGCCTCGATGGAGTCCTCCACCGGGTCGAAGAAGCGCGAACGTTCGACAGATTCCGTCATGAATTTCCTTTCGTCTCCAGCAGCCGCTCGACGTACTTGGCGAGAATATCCACTTCCACGTTCACGCGGCGTCCCGTCTTCCAGCTTCCCGCGACGCTGGCGCCTTGGGTGTGGGGGATGAGGTTCACCCGAATCCGGTCCCCTTGGACCTTGGCAACGGTGAGTGAGGTGCCGTCCAGGCAAATGGAGCCTCGGTCCACGCAGTAGCGGGACAGTCCCGGAGGCAGCCGCAACGTCCATTCCGTGGAACCGCCGCGCGAGGCCATGGCCTCGACCACGGCAACGCCGTCGACGTGCCCCTGCACCCAATGGCCGCCCATGCGTCCGCCGGCAGGTAAGGCTCGTTCTAGGTTGAGGTCGTCGCCCACGCGCCGATCGCCCAAGGCCGTGACGTTCAGCGTTTCGTCGATGGCCGAGACCTCGTAACCGTCGGCAAGGATGCGCTCTACCGTCAGGCAAACGCCGTCGTGAGCGACCGAGTCGCCAATTTTCAGGTCCCCCAGCACGAGGCTTGCTTTGACCCTCAGGGTCCGGTTGCGGCCTTGCGTCGTGAGCGCTGCGAATTTTCCGATTTCTTCGACGATTCCCGTGAACACCTGCGAAAGGTAGGACCAAACAAGGCGCGCGAGTTGTCTAGCTTTGGATTCATGAGTAATGCCGAGACTGCGAAGGAAGCGGCGGCCCTGAGGGCGCTGGAACTGGTCGAAGACGACATGAAACTGGGGCTGGGAACGGGTTCGACCGCCAAGTGGTTTGTGCACCACTTGGGGACTCGTGTCCGCGATGGGTTGCGGGTAGTCTGCACGGCGACCTCGTTAGAGACCCATGCCCAGGCGGAAAAGCTGGGCATCCCCCTGCGTACTCTCGACGAGCTGGGAAATCTCGATCTCGCTGTCGACGGCACCGACGAGATCACGCCCGGGCTCGACTGCATCAAGGGCCATGGCGCGGCCCTCTTCCGCGAGAAGCTGGTAGAAATCTGCGCCAGCCGCTTCGTGGTGATTGCCGACGATTCCAAGCTCTCTCCGCATCTCGGCATCAAAAAAACGGTTCCGGTGGAGGTCAATCCCTTTGGTCGTCTCACCACGCGCGCCCGTCTCGAGGCCTTGGGTGCCAAGGTTGCTCCCCGGCTCGCCAAGGATGGGACAATTCTTGTCACCGACAACGGCAATCACATCTGGGACTGCGACTTCGGCCCCATTGACGATGCTGCTGCCTTAGGAAATCGCATCAAGTCCGTTGTGGGCGTGTGCGAGCACGGGCTCTTCTGCGGTATGGCCCGTCGCGCCTTCTTGGCAAAGCCCGACGGGAGCGTCCAGGAACTCCTTCGCCAGGGAGCTTAGAGGCTTTGGGCGCCATGATCCAAAAGCCCCATGAGTTCCTGCCTTCTGGCGATGTGCTGGGAGGTTGCACGCTCTTGCAGCTGGTCGGCAAGGGCAGCATGGGAGCGGTGTATCGCGCCTGGCAGAGCAAGCTCTCGCGCCAGGTAGCGGTGAAGGTCTTGATGAAGGCGCGTTTCGATCAGCTCGTCACGGCCGAACGCTTTTTGCAGGAAGCCGAGACGGTGGCCAACCTGCGCCATCCCAACATTCTTTCGGTCTTCGATAGCGGCGAGCGCGAAGACTGCGTCTTCTTCGTAATGGAATACCTGGAAGGCCCGAGCCTTGCCGATTGGGCCAAGCGCAAGGCCAAGCATCCGGTCGCTTCGCGTCGTCGAACCTCTCTTGAAGAAGTGAAGAACATCGCTTCGCAGACGCTTTCTGCCCTGGCCTACGCTCACGATCAGGGGGTCATCCATCGGGATATCAAGCCCGAGAATCTCCTATGGGCGGGTGCTCAGGGACTTTTGACGGTGACCGACTTTGGCCTAGCGAGCGTTCATTACGTCACCTTTGAAGTGGAGCGCCAGTTCATCCTCGGCTCCCCGCTCTACGTGAGTCCTGAACAAGCGCGTGGCGACACTCTGGATGGGCGCGCAGATCTCTTTTCCTTGGGATGCGTGCTGCTGGAATTGCTTGCGGGCAAGCTTCCGGTCCATCCCGACCGTCCCGAAAAGATCTTCCGCCAGCGCGCCAAGGAAGATCCTCTGATGTTCACGCATTCGGTAAAGGAACTGCGCCCAGACCTTTCTGATGCCTGGAGCAGCTTTCTGCAAAGAATGCTTGCCCCCAAGGCAGCACTTCGCTTTCCCAATGCTCACGAGAGTCTAGCCGCGCTGGAAGCGCTACCCACATAGGAGTTCTGCCAGATGCCGAAATCCATTCCCAGCGATCCTCTAGCTGGTCTTTTAACTGGCCTAGCCAAAGATGATATGCGGGTGTTTGAACGTTTTGAAGAGGTCGGAAAACGTAACGACTTGACTGCGGCCCAAATTGAAACGCTCCATGAATTCATGGAAGCGGCGACCAATCGCATTCGCAACTCAAAGTCCAAGCTGGATCGCGAAGCTGCCGCCTACAGTGTCATTGAGTTCCTAAAAGAGCACAACCGACGCATGGGAATCCATCCACGATTCCTTGCCACGATCGGGGCAGCTTTGGTCACCTATTTCCAGAACCACAAGAAGTGGGATCCGGCCATTGCCGCCTGCGAATTGCTGGTGAGCCGCAACGTCACGGATGAGGATGGCGAGGGCTTCTACGCACGTTTAGATCATCTCTATCAGATGAGGCTCAAAAAAAGCCAATCCACTTCAGAAGTGGATTCCGAAGCGGATTGATCTGGTGCCGAAATCTGATTAAAGCCAAGCTGGCTGCCGCCAACTTGACCAAGCATTACAGGACTTCGTCGCCGCTTTCGCCGGTGCGGATACGCGTTGCCGAGTCGACAGGCAGGACAAGGATCTTGCCGTCGCCGATCTTGCCGGTACGAGCCGCTTGGGTGATGGCAGCCGTGACCTTGCTCACGGCTGCATCGGGCACTGCCATCTCAAGCTTCACCTTGGGGATGAAATCGGTGTGGTATTCGGAGCCGCGATACAGCTCCGTGTGCCCCTTTTGGCGCCCGAAGCCCTTGACTTCCATGACGGTGATACCTTGCGCTCCGGCTTCCGTGACCGCCAGCTTGACATCGTCGAGCTTAAAGGGCTTGATGTAGGCGATGATCAATTTCATCCTGTGTTCTCCTCGGTGGGTTGTGGATGGAAAACGGCCGCGCTACCGGCTCGCTTCATTGTAAGGAATTTGCATTCCAAAAAGAAAGCATTACCTTAAGTTGCTGCGTCAATTGGCAAACTTGGTGGTCGGTTGGCGTTCCTATGGCGTGGGGCGGTGGCCGCCGCCCCACGTTCATCTTCCTTGCAAACTTGGGGCCAATCGAGCCGATCGATTCTTGTGCAGAATTTTCTTCCGCGCCCCCCCAATTGTCATTGACGAACAATTCGAAGTGTTGACAATTGTTATTGCCGAAATGCCTTTGCGTCAATCATAAGCTGCTGCATCCGGTAGCGCAATTGGCGGAGAGTGACCCCAAGGCTTTGAGCTGCCAAGGTTTGCTGTCCGTGAGTTGACTCTAGGGCTTTTTCAATGGCTTCGCGGCCCAGCACGATGCGGTGATATCCTGTTGCCTGAGGCATGGTGACAGGGGCCATTGCCGCATGGGAGGGGACTGCAAGAGGCACTTCCGCGGCTTGCGGGAAGAGACGACTAAGTACGGGAATGTCGTCGGAGGAAAGTGTCTGGCCGTCCGTTGCCAAGACTACGGCGCGCTCCAGGGTATTCTCCAGCTCGCGCACATTTCCAGGCCAGTCGTATTGGCGCAGGAACTCGAAGGCTTCTTGGCTGATGGCGACGCGCTTGTTGTGGCGGTCCATGAATTGGCGCAGGAAGCTCATGGCCAGCGGCGCGATGTCACCCCGACGGCTGCGCAGGTTGGGAACGTGGATGGGCACCACCATCAGGCGGTAATAGAGATCTTCGCGGAAGCGCTTTTCGCGGACCATCACTTCCAGATCGCAGTTGGTCGCGCAGATGATTCTGGCATTGGTGTGAAGGGTCTCAGAAGAGCCGAGCCGCTCGAAGGAGCCATCTTGGAAGACGCGCAAGATCTTGGCTTGGGTTTCCGGGGGGAGTTCGCCAATCTCATCCAAAAAGACCGTCCCGTTGCGTGCGGCTTCAAAGCGGCCGATGCGCAAGCTTACGGCACCGGTAAAGGCGCCTTTCTCGTGGCCAAAGAGCTCCGATTCGATGAGGCTTGCTGGAAGCGCGGCGCAGTTGACTTCGACAAAAGCTCCAGCCTTGCGCGGGGAATTGAAGTGCATGATGCGGGCCAGCATGGTCTTGCCGGTGCCCGATTCCCCTCGCAGCAAGACGGCGGCTTCGGTGGAGGCGACGCGCTGCACCATGGCGAGCGTCTTTTGCATGGTGCCAGATTCGACGATGAGATTGTCGGGCTGGAAGCGATCGGCAAGGACTTCTTGAAGTTCCTGATTGCGCCGTTCCAGTTCCTCTTTTTCGCTCTGAATGAGCTCGGAAATCTGGATCGTCTGCGCTAGGAGCGAGGCGATGATGCGCATCACCTTGAGATCCTCATCCACCATGGTAGCTGAGCCCGGGAGGCGATCGGCGCAGAGAACGCCGGCGCAACGGCGATCCAGGGTGATCGGGACGGCGATGAAGATGCGTGGCTGGGTCGGGTCGGTCGGTCGCGATCCCGTGATGGGATCGAATTCGGCTTCGCTGGAGGTGTCGGTGATTAGCGCCGAGATGCCGGTAGTGTAGACTTTTCCTACAACGCCTTGGCCAACTGGGAAGATGGCTTTTTGGTCTTCTTCATAGGGCAAGCCATACGACGCGACGCTGCGAAGGTTGACTCGCGAAGCGTCGGGCATGCAGAGCATGGCCCGTTCCAGATCGAGATTGTCCGAAAGTGCCCGAAGGCAGCGGCGGGCCACCGTTGCGATGTCCAAGCTCGAACCCAAGACGCGGCTAATCTCGTAAATGGCATTCAGCGTCCGGGTCTGATGCTCGAAAAAGTCTTTCGTCATGAATGGCCCTTCTCTTTCCGTAAGCAAGACACACCTGCAAACCCAATCGAAAGGTAGCGATTCTTGTGCCAGACATGTAATGAAGCGTGGTTCTGAAAGGGCTATATTTTTGTCCATGTTGAAATGGCAATGGACAAGCCGTGAGTCCTATGAGGCTTGCGCAGACGATGCACTTCTGATTTTGGGCATGGCCGGCGGCCCTTCCGGAGAGCTTGAGGGCGGCGCCTTTGCCGTGATGCGCCATCGCGTGGCTTCCTTTCTGACACACAAGAAGGATGCTGATCTCGAAGGCGGCTCCTGGATCGAATCCGATGGCGAGCGCTTGCAGGCATGGATCCAGCCGGTGGAAACTAAGCCTGGCTTAGATTCCGACGACGCCTTGCGCCTTGCTGCCGCCAACGGCTTTGCTGAGGTCCTTCGGCGCAAACCTTCACGGGTCGTGCTTTTCTGTGACCGGATCGAACCGGAGCGCTTGCCGCTTCTGCTCCAAGGCATCTGGCTTTCCAGCTACCGCTTCGATCGCTACAAGTCCAAGCCCGCCTCGCCGCAGCCTGAACTGCTCCTCTGTGGCCGCTCCGATGCCGCGCAGCTCAGTCGCTCCCATCTTGAGGGGGCTGAGACAATTCTTGCTGCAACGGACTTTGCCCGCGACCTCGTCAATGAGCCGGGAAGCGTTCTTCCGCCTTCGGAATTCGTTTCGCGGGTGGAGGTTCTCGCTAAGGCGACAGGCCTCAAGTTGCAAGTGCGTCGGCGCGCTCAGCTGGAGAAGGAAGGCTTTACGGGAATCGTGACCGTGGGCAAGGGATCCCGCCACGAACCGGCTCTTTTGACGGTGGAGTATCGTCCCAAGGACGTGCCGGCATCGCCGCATCTCGTCATCGTGGGCAAAGGGATCACCTTCGATACCGGTGGCATCAGCCTCAAGCCAGGCGACAAGATGTGGGAAATGAAGAACGACATGGCCGGAGCGGCCGTCGCTTGCGCCGCCGTGGCTGCCATCAGTCGACTGCGCCTTCCAATTCAGGTCACGGCCTTGGCTTGCCTTGCCGAAAACCGCCCTGGCGAAAATAGCGTTCTGCCAGGAGACATCTTCAAGGCCAAGAACGGTAAGACCGTCATGGTCGACAACACCGATGCCGAAGGGCGGCTGGTGCTCTCTGACGGGCTTTGCGAGGCCGTTTCCCTGGGAGCCACCCACATCGTGGACTTGGCGACGCTGACGGGAGCGATCGTGCGCGCTTTGGGCTCATCCATTGCGGGGCTGTTCGCCAATCAAGCAGATTTGGCCGCCAAGATCATTGAGGCCGGTCAGCGCAATGGCGAGAAATTTTGGCAGATGCCTTTGGAGATGGAATACCGTGAACGTTTGGACGATACGGTGGCCGATCTCAAGAATATCGGCGGTGCCGAAGCCGGGGCCATCACGGCGGCGCTCTTCCTGCAAGAGTTTATTTCGGGAGACGCTGCATGGGCGCACCTCGACATCGCTGGGACCGCTTTTGTCACCAAGCCCTGGAAGTATTTCCGGGAAGGGGCGACGGGATTCGGGATCTCGATGCTGGTAGATTTGGCGCGCGCTTTGTCCCCGCGCTAAACTGTTCCGTGAAAACGGCTTGACGTGTCTTTCAAACGGCCCTACTTTCATGCCGAGCTACCCGTGGATCACAGGTACTCGGTGGGAATCTTTCAATCGAAGGAACTCCGTTGGCGAAATCAGCCTACTCAAGGTCACCCATGAAGCGATCTCTACTTGTGGCAATCTTCCTTGCCGGAGCCGCGGCAATGTCTGTTCAGGCCAAGACTGTTTGGGTTCCTGATCAGTCTCCAACCATTAACGGGGCTCTTTCGCAGGTCGACTTTGGCGATAGCGTTCGCGTTCGGCCGGGAACATACCGTGAAAATGTCCTGATGATCCAGGGCGTCGTCCTGTTGGGTGAAAACCCATACACCACCATCATTGATGGTGGACGTAAAGGACCGACGGTCTGGGGTGCCAGTCAGGCCGTGCTTTCCGGCTTTACGATTCGCAATGGCATCGACGGCGTCTTGTGCGAAAACATGCAGCCTGAGATCAGCCACAACATCATCATGGACAATCATGGCTCGGGCATCGATGCCCACATCAGCCAGCCCAAGATCCGCAACAACGTGATCTACGGCAATCGCTGGTCCGGGATCCTGTTCTATGGTGTGAACGGCAAGGACGGCTGGATCGAGAACAACGTGATTCTGGATAACGGTTACTCGGGCATCGCGCTCATGGGGCCGACGCGCGTGCGCATCCGCAATAACGTGATCGTTCGTAACAACGAGTACGGCATCTACACGGATGACGAAGCAACGGCCGTATCGGTTCGCCATAATGACATCTGGCGCAACTACTATCCGTTCAACTCGCGCACCAAGGTGGATAAGACCAACCTTTCTGTGAACCCTCTCTTCAAGAATTCATCGGCTTTTGTCTTGGACTTTTATCCAGCACCAAAATCTCAGATGCTTGGCAAGGGAGAAGGCGGAACCGATATTGGTTTGATGGATCGTGAGGTTCAGATTGTGGAAGGCGGTATGGATGCCGCCGTCCCCGAGGATGTTCAAACTGTGGCAAAGGCTAAGACGGAAGTGGCTGCCGCGCCTGCTCCTGTCGCAGCCGCACCGAGTGCAGAAGCTCCTGCCGAGTTGCGTATTTCCGTGGAATTCACGCAAGGAAGCGCAGACATCAAGCGTGCCTCCTTGTCCTCTCTAGACGACATTGCTGCCCAATTGAAAAATTTCAAGACTGCTTCCTATGATGTGAAGTGCGTAGAGAAGGGCAAGAACTCCAAGAAGCTTGCGCAAGCGCGGGCCAATGCCATCGTCAAGGCTCTTGTCGCCAAGGGTGTCGAATCGACATTGACTCCGGTTGGAGCGATTGAAGCCGGGGCGCCGGACAGGAAGCCGTTCCGCACCGTTGTCATCACCAGGAAGAATTAAGCAGGAGAACCGGACGTGAAACGTATCGTCATTCCTAGCCTCCTAGCATTGGTCGCGGCCTCAGCAACTTGGGCTCTCGATTACACGCCATCACGCTATCAGCAGCTCGATTACTTTGGTGGCTTCGGCGACAATACGCCGTTGTTCATCAATCCAGGCAACATTACTGATGCTGACCAGATTGAAGTCATGGCGGGCATTTATAGTACCGTCAACAACCAAGCTGGCTTGAACTACGTATCGGCAGTTGTGCCGTTTGGTTTGAAGCATACGGTTGGTGTGTCTGCCTTTATCAACGGCGCTTCTGTTGACAATGCGCCAGCAGGACAGGACGGATCCTTCCGCAAGGATGCCATTTTCCTGGGTTACGGTTACCGGCTTTTCCATTGGCTGACTTTGGGAGCCAATGTTTCCGTAATCAACATGAACAACTTCGGCTCGACAACGACTCCGTTCGGTGCTGATGTCGGGTTGCTTTTGAATCCCATTCAGGACAGCAAGTTTGGCTTCCTGAAGATTGGCGCATCGCTGCAAAATGCCGTGATGACCAGCAACAATGACAATACGCGCAACTTGAATTTGGGTCTGCACTGGCTGGGATTCAATCGTTCTGTGGAAGCACGTACTGAAGTCGGCGTGATTGATATCACTCCGAAGTCTGCTGACAATGCTAAGACCGAGATCGCATGGGCAGCTGGCGTTGCCTATTACGTATCTCCCAATGTTGCCATCGGCTTGAAGCAGACGCGTGAAGGTTTCCCGATGTTGACCTTTGCTGGCAATGCCAAACGTCTTTCCTATTTGCGGTATTTGGAAGTTGAATTGGATGTGACCCATGACGGTCTTTCCTTCAACGACCAGAAGCGCGGTCTGCTTTGGAATGTCAAGGCGACCACCCGCTTTGGACCAACTCGTGAAGAGCGTGAAGGCGCCAAGCGCTATGCTCGTCTGATTCGTGAGCCGGAATTGGCTTTCCAGGAAGCCATGCGTCTCTATGTCAAGCGCGACTACTTGGCGGCGGCATATGCTTTTGGCAAGGTCATCGTTCGCTATCCGACCTACCGCAAGGCCGATGCTGCGACCTACTATCAGGGACGCGCTTTCGAGAATCTGCGCATGAACGATGTCGCCAAGAAGATCTACGCTTCGGGTGTCAAGGTTCACGACGCTTCCGACTACGTGCCCAAGTTCTACTACCAGCTCTTGAACGTGGCCTACAAGGAAGGCAACCTTTCCGAAGCTCAGAAGAACTACAACACTATCGTCACTCAGTATGCTCAGTCCGATGTGCGCGGCGATGCTGATTACATCATGGGACAGGCTTATTTTGGAGCCAATCAGTTCACTGAAGCGCGCAAGCTGCTTGAGAACATCCGTCAGGATGATCCCAACTACGGTTATGCTCACTACACGCTGGGACTGATCGCCACCAAGGAAAACAAGCTCGACGAGGCCAAGCAGCACTTCGAGTACATCCTTTCTCGCCAAGCTCGTAACAAGTCGGAGCGCGAACTTCAGGAAGGCGCTGCCGTAAAGCTCGGACACGTGCTTTACACGACTTCCCAGTTGACGCGCGCTGTCGAGTTGTACAAGCAGATTCCAACCACCAGCAGCTACTATGATGAAGCCCAGTTGGCAGCAGCATGGTGCTTTATCCGCAACAATCGTTGGGATGATGCGCTTGGATTCGTGAATAACATCATGCAGAATTCTCCAACTTCCATCTTGATCCCCGAGTGCTATCTGGTAAAGGGTTATGCCCTGATGCAGAAGAAAGAGCATCTCAAGGCCAAGGAGTCGTTCGAGACGGTTCTGAATATGCTGGGCAAGGGATTCCTTTCGGATGAGGAAATCGCCAAGCGCAAGGCTGACTATGCCACGAAGATGAAGGACTTTCCCGAGACGGAAGAAAAGGTCTATCAGCTTTCTCTTCAGTTGCCTTATGACCGTGTGCTTCAGAAGCGTGCGGATGCCAAGCCAGGTTTGGATGCTTCGTTGAGCGCTATCGACGAGAACTTCAAGTTCCAAGATCAGCTCAGCAAGCAGAAGAAGTTTGAGAAGGATAAGGAACGCTTGCAGAAGGATGCTGAGTACGCCAAGGCAACCGTCCAGCGTCTCATCCTTGATGGTGCTCCTCAGAACAACAGCCAACCGGCGTTCTGACAACTTTTCTAGCCAGGGTCACTCCTCCAATCAGGTGAACATGAAGACGACATCGAAGGTGTTGCTTGCTCTCCTGGCCGCTTTTGCGGCCAGGTCTTTTGCTTCCAAAGCCGATTGCGACGCTTACAAGAAGGCGCAAAAGCAGGTCACTGACCTGATGGCTCAACAGGAAAAGTTGACGGCCGAAGGAAAGTCCAGAGCAGCTAAGTGCAATGGTGACCAGGGGTGTCTGAAAGGTTTGGACCCCCTGCGCAACCAAGTGAAGGCGCTTGGCGTAAAGATGAACGATACCCGCGATGAGATGCAGAAGTTTGGCTCTCTTTGCGATGAGGTGGCGGCGGAAGATGCCAATACCTTGAAGTTGTTCGAGAAGGTGGCTTCGGACAACTGCCGGCAAGGTGGCAATCCGACGCGTTGTGAGGATGCCGAATTCCAGATGGCTGATTTGGGATACCGCTCTGATAACCGTTCAAATCTTGCCAATCGCGAAAGGTATGAACGTGCCTATGAAGCTTGGAAAGAGAACGACAAGCGTGGCAAGGAACCGGTCACACCCAAGACAACCTACGACAAGTCGATTGCGACTCACAAGCGCTATTTAAAAGACAATACCACCGGAAATCGGCGTGATCTCGTCTTGTATCGCTTGGGCTTTATCTATGACATGATGGGCGGAGCTGAAGATGCCTTCCCTCTTTGGATGGAAATTGTCCGCAATCATCCGAATTCTCGCCATATCCCTGCCGTAGATTTGCGCTTGGGTGAGTATTTCTTTGTTCAGAAGAAATACGATTCAGCTATCGCATATTACAACAAGGTCGATGCGAACAAGGATGCTAACGTTGACAATAACGTCCTTGGGCTTGCAATCTATCACAAGGCAGAAGCCTTGTACAATATGTCGAAGTATGAGCAAGCTTTGGGCGTATTCTTTGATTACATCGAACGCGTCGACAAGGGCCAAATCAAGCGTGGAGACCTGCGTTCGGAAGCCATTCTTTACATGGGCTCCTGCTTCGCCGAATTTCCAGAATCCTATAAGGATGCCGAGAAGTTCTTCAAAAAGGCTGGTGGCCGCCGTTATGAAGATACGCTCTTCTATGAAATGGCCAAGAAGCACGAAGATCGCGACCAGTTCGAGCTGGCTATCAACTCCTACAACTATTTCCTAAAGCGCTGGCC
>DAIPHW010000002.1:24598-41068 GCA_036771135.1 Fibrobacterota bacterium
TCCTTGTGGCCGAATCATCAGTTTGCCAATGACGGGCGTGCTCGATTGGCGTACTGCTACACGCAAACGGGTGATCTGATTGCGGCTGAAGGAGAATACCGCAAGGTGATTGGTGCCATGAAGCCTAACGACAAGCTTCGCGCTGACATGACCCAGAACCTTTCGGAAGTGATTTGGAAGATGGGTACGGCTGCTGAAAAGGCTGGCAAGATTGATTCTGCTGTCTATCAGTTCCGTCGCTTGGCCAAGGACTTCCCGCAGCTGACGGTGGCCGATACGGCTGCTTTGGAAGCTGCCGCGGTCTACCTGCGCGCTCATCGCAATGGCGAGGCTGGCCGGGAATTTATGACCTTTGTCAATGCTCGTCCTCAGTCGCCGCTTTCGCTTAAGGCGATGTGGTCGGCTGGTGAGAACTTCGTGTTGGCCAAGGATACGGCACAAGGTATTAAGACCTATTTGGACTACTTCAACAAGTTCCCGGCCGATTCGAACGCCTACAATGGTGTGTTGATCGCTGCCGCTCTCTACGATTCTTCTCACAAGGAAGTCGAGAAGGCCAAGACCTACGAGTTGTTGCAACAGCGCTTCCCGAAGGACAATCGGACTCCTGGCTACTTGTACACGGCAGGCTTGACCTATGAAAAGATCAAGAATCTCGACGAAGCTCTGCGTGTCTACAAGGAGGTCGTAGCACTCTATCCGACCCACAACTACGCTCCGGAAGCAGCCTTCTCGGTGCCCATCATCGAAGAGAAGCAGAACAACAAGAAGGCCATGGCGGAAGACTACGAGAAGTTCGCCACGCACTACACCAGCGACAAGTCGAAGGTGGCCAAGGCATACTTGCGGTCTGCCACGTATTACTACAAGGAAGAGAAGAACGATCGCAAGGCCGAAGAAATTTACCGGAAATTGGTCAATTTCTATAAGGAAGGCGACAACAAGGTCTCTATTGATGCGGCCATTCCTTCCGAAGCGTACTACCACATTGGCGAGATCCGCACGGTCGAAGCCAACAAGATCAAGGTGGGGGGAGATGTCGAACTTCACGCCAACAGCATGAAGGAAGTCGAAAAGGTGTTGAAGAAGCGGACAAACGAGTTTGTCGAGGGCGTGAAGGCGCGTTCGGATGCCTTGAAGCCCGCTTCGGAAGCCTTTGCTGAGGCCATCAAGCTTCAGATCG
Source organism: Fibrobacterota bacterium (assembly GCA_036771135.1). Classification (GTDB taxonomy): domain Bacteria; phylum Fibrobacterota; class Fibrobacteria; order UBA5070; family UBA5070; genus JBDKGV01. The sequence goes on from DAIPHW010000002.1 coordinate 25,782, forward strand.
AAGAGTGGGCCCTCAAGTCTACCATGGCCATGGCTGACAACGACTACAAGCTGGCCGTGGATGCCTACAGTTCGCAGCCTGCTAAGACCTCGAACCGCTTGGACTTGCAGTTGGGCATTCTCTATCGCTCCCAGGTTGGCGGTTCGATCCCGACCTTGACCCAGAAGGCTGCCAAGGCCTACAGTGGACTCCTGGATTTGGCGTATGCCTCGGGCATTCAGAATGAACAGACGAAGCTTGCATCCCAGAAACTCCTGACCTGCTATATCATGCAGGGACGTGCTCGCGAATCGGTTGGTGATGCCATTGCATCGGAGCCGTGTCCTTCTACGGCTAAGGAAGGTTCGGATCAGTACAACGAAGAGTGCGAGTACCATAAGGCGCAGAAGGAAGACAAGCAGATGCAGTTCCAAAAGGCATCTGTTAAGCAAGGATATGGGCCGGGTGTTGAAGTTGCCGCCAAGTATGGCATCGTCGAGCCGCAGCTGGATACCCTGAAGGCCAAGGTCAAGGCTTTGGAGCCAGACAACCCGCTCCTGCAGGTGGCCATCACCCAGAAGAAGGTCGAGCGGAAGGTGTTCGTGGACAAGGACTTTGAGCGCAGCATGAAGCGCATTGCCGATGTGTCCAAGAGTGATCTTTCGAGTGAAGAGAAGATTCAGACCTTGAATGGATTCATGGTGGAAGGCAAGCGACTTGAAGTCGATTTGCAGGCGCAGATTGATGAGCTTAATGCCAAGTTGAAAGGCAAGCGATGAAAGCCTCGCGATTTCTTCTGACGCTCCTCCTGCTGGGAGGGGCGGCTTTTGCGGCCAAATTGGCCGTCGTGAAGACATCAGCATTGGCGTACCCGCAAGAGAAGCGCCGCGTCTATGAAAAACCCTCCTTCCAACTTGGAAAAGGCGAAGTCGTGGAGGTTGTGGCGACATCGGTACGTTTGAGTCAGGTGCGCACCCGCTCGGGGCGTACGGGGTGGGTGGAAACCGAAAAACTCGATACCGTCAATCGTCCACCAATCCTTGCCTTGATTCCTGCCGACACGACGAAAGCGCCTGCTACGACCCCCAAAGAAGACTCGATCATCATGAAAAAGTGGATCGAGTCTCACAAGGGTTCGGAGAAAGATTCAGCCAAGTAAAATCGGCTTGCATTTTCGGAATAGAAGGTCGATATTTGGAGCGCTTTTGACGGAGGGCTCCGTCAAGACTTAAGTGAAACCAGTGGCAGCACTGGCCAGAACCAGAAACCAAACAGAACCAGAAAAGGAAGACCATGTTCAAAGGACTTGCACATTTCTACATCGAGGGCGGTCCCCTCATGTTTGTCACGCTCACTGTCGGTCTGGTGGGCCTGGGCATTGCCATTGAACGTGCGATTCGCTACTACGGCGATTTCAATTTCGATCATGCGGCTTTCATGAAGAAGGTTCGCCAGTATCTGGTCAATGACCAGGTTGATGACGCGATCAAGTTCTGCTCCCAGCAGAAGAAGGGTTTGACTCCCGCCATCGTCAAGGCCGCTATCGAGCGCTACGGCTGTGACGAAGAGCTGGTCAAGGCCAATGTCGAGTCGGCATACTTGGCCATGACCCCTAAGGTCACCATTCGCCTTCCTTACCTGTCTCTGATTGCCAATTGCGCCGTGCTGCTCGGACTGGTCGGAACCGTTTATGGAATGATTTCCATGTTCGGTGGACTGGGAAATGTTGACGCTGCCACCAAGCAGGCTGTCATGTCTTCCGGTATTGCTGAAGCCCTTCACAACACGTTCCAGGGCTTGTTCATTGCCGTTATCTGCATGATCCTTCATAGCATCTTGGGTGCCAAGGCTGCTCATATCGTCGAGGAACTCGACCAGGCTTCTTCCGAGGCCATGGACTGGGTTACCTTGAAGGCCTTCGGCAAGCTCCACGAGAGCGCCAAGTAAAGAACCCGCTTTGCTGTCGCCTCTCCCCGAAGCCCACGGGGAGGGGACTGCTATTGCCTGTAAACTACGAAGGAGAGGATGATGGCCAAAAGGGCTAAAGTAGATACAGAGACCGAAGAAGGCGGTGATCTGAACCTCACGCCCTTCTTGGACGTGATGATCACCTTGATTCCCTTCTTGATGCTGACAGCGAGCTTTTTCACGGTAGTGGTTCTTGAAGCCAAATTGCCGACGCCTGTGCAGCCTCAGTCGATGGACAAGGTACCGATGCCTCCTCCATTTGATTTGGTGATTCAGGTCCCTAAGGATTCGATCAAGATTTACGTGAACAACAAGGACCCGATGGGTCCCCCGCAGTTCGCCATCAAGACTCCGGATAGTTCCTATACGGATGCCCAACTTGATGAGTACTACAACAAGATTGTGGAAATCAAGAAGAAGTTCCCGAAGGAAGAACGCCTTGCCTTGGATCCACATCCTTCGTTGAAGTGGGAAAAGGTTTCGCAGATCATCGATCGGTCTCGCAACTTTAAGTCGGATGATCCGGCGGTCAAGGATTTTCCTGATCGGCGTCTCTTCCCGGCGATCGCGATGAAAGGAGTGTACGTCCCATGAGCGCAGGCGGCGGTGGACAAACAGTCAGTGCCGGCAAGTTTGGTCGTGGCAGCGGCGGTGCACCCAAGGAAGTGCATCTGAACCTGACGCCCATGATCGACCTGATGACCATTCTGGTGGTTTATCTGGTCATGAGCTTCTCGGCAGATCCGGCGACCTTGGCGAACTCGAAGGACATCACCCTTTCGCAGATCCAAATCACTCAGGAAAAGCCGGGAGAAGTCAGTGTGGTTTCGCTGTCTCCTCATGCGCTTTTGCTGGATGGTAAGCAGATCCTGCCGGTCATTGTGAATCCCAAAGATGGACAGTTGGATTTTCCTGACTCTGCCTACTCGGGATTTGAGCTGACGGCTCTCAAGGAGGCTTTGGGAAAGATCGCTGAGAATGGCAAGGCGATCGAGGCGATCAACCCCACGAAGAAGTTCAAGGGCGAGATCATCATCCATGCCGACCACAATGTGCCTTTCGCAGTTCTGAAACCTGTGATGCGCTCTTCTGGCAACGCTGGTTTCCGTACCCTTAAAATCGCCGCTAAGGGCTTGAACTAAAGGGGGGATGGAAATGCGTCACTGGAAAATTCAACTCTTTAGTGGAAACAAGGTCACCAAGGAATGGGGGCTTTGGGCTTCTGAACTGACGGTGGGAGCGGGCATTCGCGATAAGGTCTTCATCGCGCCCCCGTTTCCTTTGACAGCTTTGAAGATCCAGAGCAATGGCGACTGGGAGTATCGTGATGCCGCTGGAAGTGTCCGCAATGGCCACGCCAACAGCTTGACGGAGCCCATGCGCTTTTCTTGGGGAACCCAAGTCGTCGAGATCCTGGAAGACACGCCCGTCAAGGGCGCTCTTTGGGCCAAGGCGCGCGAGCACATGGCTTACTCCCTCAAAATGGCTTGGAAAGAGCCAGGTGCGGATAAGTCCGGCAATCGCGTGATCGCCATGGCTGTCTTGGCCTTCTTGGCTGTCGGTTCGATGACCGGTATGGCCATCTTTGGCAGCAGCAAGAAGAGCAACGATTCCAAGCTGCCCGATGTGGTGGTGGAATTGGTCAAGCAGGACGAGAAGAAGGAAGAAGAAAAGAAGGAAGAGCCGAAGCCTCAGGACGATCCGAGTGGTGCTTCCGACCAGAAGCCCACCAATCCGAACGAGGGTGGTGCCACGGAAGTGCGCACGGTGGCTTGGCCTCCCAACAATCCTTCCTCTGTGATGAACAACTCCGTGATGGACAAGATCAACACGGCTTCTGACGGACTTCTGGGTGAGGCGGTGGACGCCAGCCAGGAGAACGTTGTGGACGCGATCTTGGCCGGCGGCGGCGGTTCGTTGAAGAAGGGCGGCAAGGGTGGCCGTGGAGCTTCCGGCGACGGTGACCGCATGGGCGGCATGGGCGGCGTTGGCTTCGGCACTGGCGGTCGTGCGGGCTGGGGAACCGGCAACGGCGGCACTCGCAAGGGCAAGATGGCCTTGGGCGCTGGTGGTACGGGCAAGGGAATTGCAACGCGAGCCAAGATCAATCCTCCTAAGCCTTCCGATGTGGAGCTGGGTGGTGAAGCTGGTTCACGCTCTCCCGAGTCGATCCTGCGCGTGATTCGCGCTCATACAGGAGGCTTCCAGTACACGTTCCAGAAGTACTTGAAGACCAATCCCAACATGGGTGGCAAGATCTCGCTCAAGTTCACCATCAGCCCGGCCGGCGATATCATCGCCATCTCGATTGCTGGATCCAATACGGGCAGCTCTGAGATGGATGACGAGATCAAGGACAAGGCGCGTCGCATGAAGTTTGATCCGATTGAGAAGGGCAACGTCACTGTGACGTACGCTATCGTGCTCAATAAGGATTAAGCTGCGAGCTTAGCAACGAGAAGGCCTCCGTGAATTTCACGGAGGCCTTTTTTGTTGCTTGGTCGGAGGACGACAGGCGAAGCTGATAAGCTGAGTCAGAGCCTAGAGATCAGAAACAGACACGCGGCAGCCGGCATGGAACTCGGCGCCGGGAGCTACGGTTTGCAGGCCGAGGCCGTTGTTGAAGGCGTCCACGGCGCAGCTCATGGGTTCGATGGCAAAGCCATGGCGTTTGGGATGGGTGAAGACCTGGAGGTAGCGGCAGACGGCGGCGTCCTGGGTGAGCGAGATGGCGTAGCCCTTGGCGCGATCGGAGAGCGTAGACACGACCTCTCCGGAAGTGGCTTCCAATTCCAGGCCGGCGTCGAGGAAGCCATCGCCCACGGCGGCGGATCTGGCAAAGCCGGAGAAGTCGCGGCGCTCACCGGTGGGAATGTTGAATTCGTCCACGGCCAGGCGGCGCACCGGAGGAAGCTGGAGCTCCAGCAAATCGATGCGGGTGCCGGTCCGGAAGTAGGGGTGCCAACCCCAGCCGGCGGGCAGGGAGGCGGCACCGAGGTTTTCGAGTCGCACCTCCAGGCAGAAAGCCTCGTCGCGGAAGCCGACGCGCAGCCCGGCGCGGCAGGGAAAGGGATAGCCCGGATGCCCCTGCGGCACGGCGCAGGAGAAGTCGAGCCAAGAGTTTGACTCGGACAGATTCTGTCCGGAAAGCTCCCAGGGAAGGCCGCAGAAAAAGCCGTGGATGGCGTGGCCCCCTTCGTAGGGAAAGTTCAGGGGCAACTGGTGCTCGACGCCCTGGAAGGCGTAATGGCCGCGGCGGATGCGGTTGGGGAAGGGCAGCAGCTGGGCGCTCTTGGACCAGCGGTTCTTGGCGATCTCGGCGGCGCCGTGCATGGAGACTAGAAGGTCGCGGGGCTTGCCGGTCGCGACGAGGCGGATCTGATGGATGGCCGCGCCGTTTTGCGGCAGCACGGCCAAAGCGCGGCCATCGGGATGGCGCAGCCAAAGGCGCGGGTAGGGACCGACGGAATCCTGGGAAAGAGAGAAGTTGGGCATAAGACGGAAAGATGGAAAAATGCCAAGCCCGGCGGGAGAGCGCCAGGGACCGTCACCCGCTATGGGCGCAGACCGTATGGGCTGCGGGCCGAACTTGTGAGGCCTAGGGCCCGGCCGCCGCAGGCGGGGCGCCCCTCAAAATGAGCGAAAAACTTTTCAGAATCGCATTTTGTTCAGCGTTTGTCAATGGAAGTCGGTATTTTCAGGTATAACATGAGCGGACCTGACGGCAGTTTCGAGACCCCGGAGTGGAAGCCGGAGAGCAAGGTGCTGGGAGCTAGAGACTCGCAGGCCGTGCACCGTGCTGCTTTGGAGGACGATGGCCAGGGGACGGGATCGGGAGGCGGCGGGCTTTCCAAGTTCTCGCTCGAGCGCAAGCCGCGTGAGGAAATCGCCAAGCCGATCGATCCGGACAAGGACAGCTACATCACTCAGGTGATCCCTTCGAAGATCCACTGGACCTACGGGCCCAGCGGCAAGCGCGAAGCGTTTCTGCGGCGGCACGACACCGGGTCGAACCCGGGACCGCTGGACTAGTCGAAGGCCGCCGTCAGCGCTTGCGAGAGGTCGCCGACTTCTCGCAGGGAAAGCCCTTCGGGAGCCGGATGCTTGCCGCGCGGCGGAGCCAGCACGCTGCTGCCGCCCAGGTGGCGGATCTCGCGCAGCCGCGAATCGAACTGGCTGGAGGCGCGCACTTCGCCGCCCAGGCCCAGCTCGCCAAGGATGCCGGTGCGCGAGGGAAGCGGGCGATTGCGCACCGAGCTTGCCACCGCCAGAGCCACCGCAAGTTCGGCGCCGGGATCGTCGAGCTTGAGGCCGCCGGCCACCGAGACGAAGATGTCGAGACCGCCGAGCTGCATGCCGGCGTGGCGTTCCAAGAGCGCGAGCAGGATGGTCAGGCGCTTCATGTCAAAACCTGTCGCCACCCGCTGGGGCATGCTGTAGTGGGTCGGGACCGCCAAGGCCTGTACCTCGCACAAAAGGGCGCGCGAGCCCTCCATGATGGCCGTCCAGGCGCTGCCGGGGCGGGGCTTCCCCCAGTCGCCGGCGAAGAGTCCGGAGGCGTCCGCGACCCCGTGGAGGCCGTCGGCGCGCATCTCGAAGACGCCCACTTCGCCGGTGGCGCCGAAGCGATTTTTGACCGAGCGCAGCAGGCGGTACTGCTGGTTGCGGTCGCCTTCGAAGTAAAGCACGGTGTCGACCATGTGCTCCAGCACGCGGGGGCCGGCGATCTGGCCGTCCTTGGTCACGTGGCCCACCAAGAAGAGGGCCGATTGGCTGGTCTTGGCCCAGGTGAGCAGGGCCGCGGTGCACTCGCGCAGCTGGCTTACCGAGCCGGGGGCGCTGTCGATGTCTTCGCGGTAGATGGTCTGGATGGAGTCGAGCACGCACACCCGGGGCTTTAGGCGCTGGAATTCTTCCAGGATGGCCTCCAGGCGGGTCTCGCACAGGAGCCAGGCGGATTCAGCTCCTTGGCCCAGGCGCTGGGCGCGCAGGGCCACCTGGGCGAGCGACTCTTCCCCCGAGACGTAGAGCAGGCTTTCCTGCTTTTCCATGCGAGCGGCCATCTGCAAAAGCAGGGTGGACTTGCCGATGCCGGGATCGCCCCCGACCAGGATCAGCGAGCCGGGGACGATGCCGCCGCCCAGCACGCGGTCGAGCTCGCCCACGCCGCTGGTGATGCGCTGGGTACCTTCCAGAGCGACGTCTCCCAGACGCTGGGCGCGGGCCCCGTTGGCGTCGGCTTGAGTGGCTGGCCCGCGGCGGAACATGGGCGCGGCCGCGACCTCTTCCACCATGGTGTTGTACTTGCGGCAGGCGGGACAGAAACCGGACTGGCGCGGCTCGCGGTGGCCGCACTCCTGGCAGACCCACCAGGCCTTGCGGGCGGCCTTAACCAAGGAGCCTCGCGGCGTCGGCGGCCCCGTAGGTGAAGATGAAGTCGGCGCCGGCGCGGCGGATCGAGACGAGGCTTTCCATCAGGCAGCGCTCGTAGTCGAGCCAGCCGTTCTGGGAAGCGGCCTTGAGCATGGCGTACTCGCCCGAGACGTGGTAGGCGCAGAGCGGCAGGTCGGTGATTTGACGGATTTCGGCGAGCACGTCGAGGTAGGGGAGGGCGGGCTTGATCATCAGCATGTCGGCGCCCTCGGCGTCGTCCAGGAGCGCCTCGCGGCGGGCCTCGCGGCGGTTGGCGGGGTCCATCTGGTAGGTCTTCTTATCGCCGCTCTTGGGAGCCGAGGAAAGAGCGTCGCGGAAGGGGCCGTAGAAGCCCGAGGCGTACTTGGCGCTGTAGGAAAGAATGGAAACTTCGGTGAAGCCCTCTTCGTCCAGGGCCTCGCGGATCGCTCCCACGCGGCCGTCCATCATGTCGCTGGGGGCGATGATGTCGGCGCCGGCCCGGGCCTGGGCCAGGGCCTGGCGGCAGAGCACCTCGACGGTCTCGTCGTTGAGAATGCGGCCATCGGGCGAGAGCAGGCCGTCGTGGCCGTGATCGGTGTAGGGGTCGAGGGCCACGTCGGTGGCGAGCATCACGTGGGGCAGAGCCTCCTTGAGGCTTGTGACGGCGCGCTGGAAGAGGCCGTCGGGAGCGTCGACAAGGCTGGCCTTGGCGTCCTTCTGCTCAGCAGGAATGACGGGATAGAGGTTCAGGGTGCGCACGCCCAGGGAATCCCACTCGCGGGCGGCCTCGATGAGGCGGTCGATGCTGCGCCGGAAGCAGCCCGGCATGGAAACGATGGGCTCTTCGCGGCCTTTGCCGTCCAACACGAAGCACGGCATGACCAGCCGGTCGGGAGTGATGTCGGTTTCGCGCACCAAGGCGCGGATCACGGGATTCTTGCGGTTGCGCCGGGGGCGGCTGAAAAGATCAAGGCTCATGGGACAAATCTAGGAGTCTGCGGCCCGGCTGGCTGTGCCGAGACGGAAGTCCTGGAAAGAGGTATCGTATAGCTCAAGAACAAGGAGGCGGAAGACGTCAGGGTTTAGTTCGTGCATTGGAATGCTGATGGCAGTGGCGGTGGTCGCGCAGGCAGAAACGGGGATCTTGGAAGACGTGACGCTGTGCACGGCGCTGGGGCAGTTCCAGCTGAAGGATACGGTTTCTTACCAGGGGCACGGAGCTGTTCCGCTGCGCTACGGGCGCGACGACGAGGCGTGCGAAGTGCGGGTGGCGCTGCGGCAAGCGGTAGCACACCTGGAAATCGCCGGTTCGTCAGATTTTGACGTGGTGGACTCGCTGGTGGCGTTGGACCCCCGCCACTGGTCTTTCAAGGTTCGCTTCGACGACCTCACGGGAAGCGAACTGCTCAAGATCCGTTTGCGGGCGCGGCTCGACTCGACCAGGGTCCAGATCCTGGAAGTTCCGCTGTTTCCGGTGACCGCCACCACGGCGCGGTTGGACAGTTCCATTGCGGGCATGCATGTGGGACGCGAGAAGGTGCTCGACATCTACACCAACAACGTCGGGAACATCCGCCCTTCGCTGCAATGGACCCAAGCCGAGGGCTTCGAGTACCGGGTGGTGCCGGGCGATGATCGCGTCTTCCTGCACGTGCTGCCAACGGCCTCCGGTCGCCACGAAGGCACTGTGGTGCTGGAACTGACGCACCCTGATTGGAAGGATGGCCCCGGATCTTCGCAGCTTCGCCTGCCGGTGCGCTTTGACATCCACAAGGCCGACATCGGCTTTTTGCGGATGGATCCGGCCTCGGTGACGTTGGACGACAAGATCGGCAAAGACGGCGTCGAAGTGCAGATCGCCGACGACCCCACCCTGCAGATGGGGCACACCTACGTGCTGGAAGAGAAGGAGAAGAGCGGGAGTCCGGTGGTGGCGACACTTTTTGTCCGCGAGCGGCTGGCCAACGGACAGGTGCTAGGGCTCTTGCGCGCCTTCAACTCCCATCGCCGCGCCAACGGGTTCCTCTACCTCAAGGACGGGGACGTGTCGCGCTTTTTGACAAATATCGATCTATTGCCGCGCATCCGGGTGGATCGCGTGCTGGTGCTCAAGAAGGGCAAGGACTGGGAAGAGAACGCCGCCGTGCACCCGGGCGAGACGGTGCAGCTGCGACTGGAGGGGCAGAGCCTCGACCAGGCGAAGTTCGGCTTCGGCGAACTGGTGCCGTCCCCCGAAGGGGCGGCGCTCACGACAGAAAACGCCTACGAGTGCCGCCTGCAGGTGCCTATGAACGTGGCGCGCCGCGCCGTGCCTATCCTGGACCACGGGCGTCCGACGGGGAAGGCGCTTGCCGTGCAGGAATTCGAGGCGGCTCGGCCCTTCGATTTCGTGCAGGTGGACTACGGCTCCGGTGCGCGCCGGGTCTCGGAGCTGAACGGCCCCGAGGTCTCGTGGCAGGCGGTGCGCGACGTCTTCCTGAGATTTGACAGAAATCGCATCGACTCCATGGGGCTCTACGGCAAGCAGCATTTGGCCCTGGATGTGCGCGTCACCGGCCCGGAGGGAAATCTCGTGGACGTGGCCACCATCTCCGACCTTCCCATCTGCCCGGGAAGCGGTTCGCCGCGCGCGGAGTTCTACGACGCCTCGGACTGCCACGACGGCCCCTACAGCATCGGCGACCAACTGAGCACCACCCTCTACGACCTGGAGGGCTGGTCCAAGATCTCGCTTTCGCTGCACGACGCCGATGGCCATTACGACAAGGCGCAGCCGCCGCGGCGCATCGACATCATTCTGGCCAAGCGCTACCAATTTGACGTCGACGTGTCGTTTCCGGTGGGGCTTTTGGTACACAAGGCTGGGGAGAGCGGGTGGGGCGACTTCTCGGGCGTGAGCATGGCCATGATGGGGAAGCTCGGCTTCTACGACCGCGACAAGATCGACCATCTGGAGCCCTACGAGCTGGCCACGGGCTTTATCGCCATGAACGCCTTCGACCTCAACCGCGACGCCGCCGACCGCGACCTGGCGGTGGTGGGGCTGCTCACGCTAAACCCCGTGAATACCAGTCGCAAGCTGAGCTTCCCCATCTACTTCGGCGGCGGTTATCTGATCTCGCAGGGGAAGTGGTTCTGGCTCCTGGGGCCGGGCGTCAGCGTGCAGTTCTAAGGGGCGCTTTGGTACTGTCTGCAATACTGCTTGGCTCAGAGTTGTTTGTGATGCTAATTTCTCGGCATGGCTATCGCGATCCGAGATACCGCGCCTATTCAGGGAAAACAGGCAGAAGAACTTGAAGAGCTCTTCTACAGTGACCTGCGTACGACCGGGAAAGTTCGCAAGGATCTGCTCGATGCTACCTTGGCTCCAGAAGCGCTTGATGCTTTGCGTCGCCTGGAAATGTCCGCTCGATAATTTCTAAGTGACTGCGCCTGATTCACTTCGCAACGTCTTCGAGTGGGACGACTTGCTGATCTGTCCGCTGACGACGGAAGATGTTGCCGAGCTTCCGCTGGACTTTTGCACCGATGACGATCTCAATGACTTCTTCAAAAGTGATTGTCTGATCTATGAACGAGGGCTGTGGGTCAAGAACTACAAGGTTCTGTATAAGGAAAGCCATGTGGTTCTTGGGTTGGTCAGTCTTCTCAACGATGCCTTGCGGTTTCAAGCCAAGGCTCAGAAGCGGAAGTTCACTCCGCATTTGAAAAATTGGATGGAATCGCATCCGGCCATGAAGGTCGGGAGATTTGCGATCCGCAAGGAGCTTTCTGGAAAAGGCATCGGATCGAAGGTATTGAATCTCTTGAAAGCGTTCTTCCTGGACGCAAATCGGACGGGATGCCGCTTCCTCACCGTGGATGCTTACAACCATCCACAGGTAATCGCTTTCTATCAGAGAAACGGCTTCGTGCCCATCCGAACCGAGGCGGCTCTTGCTTCCGAAGATGCGCGGACCGTCTCCATGTTCTTTCCGCTATTTACGCTCTTCGAGACGCCAGCGACCTGATCTCTTCAAGCGGGCGATTCAGAAATCGCCCGAACCTGGGCATCAGACCTTCTTGAGTGAGATCTCCACCGGGATTGTCTCGATCACGAGATCGCCCGTCGAGCTGCTCGGCTCGAAGACTAGCGCATCGGCCTGGACTTCCTCGCGCAGGTAGGCTCCGTGGACCTCAATGACCTGGGCGATGTCCTGCGACTGCGAGCGAACCGTCACCGCCACGCGGTCGGTCACCTCCAGGCCCAGCTCCTTGCGGCGTGCCTGGATGCGGCTCTGCAGCTCGCGCGAAAGGCCCTCGATGCGCAGCTCGGGCGTCATCTCGAAGTCGGTGAGGAGCACCAGGCCCTTACCGAGGAACGAGCGCTTGGTGGCGGTGTCGAGGCTCCCGAGGTGGCTCGAATCCTCCTCAATCAGGAGATGCTCGCGGCGCAAGCCGTCGATCTCTCCGCCGGCGACCAAGGCCTCCACCTCGCTTGGGGTGAGCTTGTTCACCTGCTTGATCTTCTCGGAAAGGGCGGCCTTCTCGAAGTCCTTGCGCAGCGGCACGAAGTTTGGCTTCACCTTGATGGCGAAGAGTTCCGCCTTCTCGGTGACGTGCACCGTCTTGATGTTGAGCTCGTCGCGGATAAGGTCCGCTACAGCCTCAACTTCGGCCTTCTCGGCGGCGGTGGGCACGAAGATCTCCATCTCGGAAAGGGGCTTGCGGAGGTTGACGCCTTCTTTTTGGCGCTGCAGGTGGCCAAGCTCCACGATGCGGCGGGCCAGGGCCATGCTGGAGACGGCGGTCGGGTCCTTGAGCGACTCGTCGGCGCGCGGCATGTCGCAATGGTGGACGCTGCGAGGGGCTGAAGGATCCACCTCGGCGACGAGCATCTGCCAGATCTCTTCCGAGACGAAGGGCAGGAAAGGAGCGAGCACCTTGGCAAAATCTGTCAGGATGCGGTAGAGAGTGGCGTAGGCGGCCGTCTTGTCGCCGTCGTCCTGGCTCTTCCAGAAGCGGCGGCGCGAGCGGCGGATGTACCAGTTGGTGAGGCTGTCGACGAAGCGCACCACCTCGGGGACCACGTTGTAGAGCCGGAAGGCCGACATCTCGCGCTCCACGGCCTCCAGAAGCGCCTGCAGCTCGCCGAGGATCCAGCGGTCCATGCCGGTGAGGGTGATGTTCGACAGATCCTGTCCAGGAGTCCAGGAGAGCTGGCCCTTGGAACTATCGGCGTTGTGGTAGGTGGTGAAGAGGCTCACCGAGTTCCACAGCGGCAAAAGCACCGAGCGCACCACCTCGCGCACGCCGCTCTCGGAGAAGCGCAGCTCCTCGCCCTTCACGGCGGCCGAGTCGATGAGGTACATGCGCAGGGCGTCGGCGCCGATCTCCTCGAGGATGAGGTTCGGGTCCGGGTAGTTGCGCAGGGACTTGGACATTTTCTGTCCGTCTTCGGCAAGCAAGATGCCGTTTACGATCACGTTCTTGAAGGCCGGCTTCTGAAAGAGCGCCGCGCCCAGCACCGTGAGGGTGTAGAACCAGCCGCGCGTCTGGTCGAGACCCTCGGCGATGAAGTCGGCCGGGAAGCGCTCGTCGAAGTGCTCGGCGTTCTCGAAGGGGTAGTGGCTCTGGGCGTAGGGCATGGAGCCCGACTCGAACCAGCAGTCGAGCACCTCGGAGGTGCGGCGGTAGAGCGTGCCCTTAGGATCGAAGCTCACGCCGTCCTTGGTGCGGATCTCGATCTCGTCGATGAAGTGGGTGTGCAGGTCGGTGATGGAGGCGGGATCGCGCCCCGAGAGGCGGGCCAGCTCCTCGATGGAGCCCACGCACAGAAGTTCGCCGGCCTCGGACTTCCAGACGGGAATGGGGGTGCCCCAGAAGCGGTTCCTGGAGAGGTTCCAGTCGCGGGCGCCGTCCAGCCACTTGCCGAAGCGCCCGGTCTTGATGTGCTCGGGAACCCAGGTGATCTCCTTGTTGGAATCGATCATCCACTGCTTGAGGGTCTTGGTCACGCCCTCGGCGTTCGTGACGGGGCGGTCGAGCCCCAGGAACCAGGTGCGCATGGCGCGGTAGAGGAGCGGCGCGCCGGTGCGGTAGCAGTGGGGGTAGCTGTGCACGAAGGTCTCGTGCTTGAAGACGCGGCCGGCCTTCTTGAGGTGCGCGATGATGTCTTTGTCAGCATCCTTGGCTTCGCGGCCCTGCCACTCGGGAACGAGGTCGGTGAACTTCCCGTCGGCATCCAGCGGGTCCCAGAGCCCGAGGCCCTCGGCCTGGCCGAGCTGGAAGTCCTCCTCGCCGAAGGAAGGGGCGATGTGCACGGCTCCGGCGCCGTCGTCGATGGAGACAAAATCTGCCAAAAGCAGGGTGTACTGGTTCTCAGAGAGCTTCGGGGTGTAGCCGAAGATGGGCTGGTAGCGCCGTCCGGCAAGCTCGGTGCCCTTCTTCGTCTCCAGGATCTCGACCTTTTTCTCGTCGAAGTAGGCCGAGAGGCGCGAGTGGGCGATCCACCAGAATTTGTCTTCGTGACGGATCTTGACATATTCGATGTCGGGGCCGACCGCCACCGCGAGGTTGGAAGGAAGCGTCCACGGGGTGGTGGTCCACACCAGGAGGCTCGCCCCGTCGGGATCGTCCAGAAGCGGGAAGGTGACGGTGAGGGAGGGGTCCTGGCGGTCCTTGTAGCCCTGGTTCACCTCGAAGTTCGAGAGCGGAGTGGCGAGCTTCGGGGAGTAGGGGACGACGCGGTAGCCCTCGTAGATGAGGCCCTTCTTGAAGCATTCCTTGAAGACCCACCATTCGGACTCCATGAAGGTGGGGTTCATGGTGCGGTAGCCGCCCTCGAAGTGGACCCAGCGGCCCATGCGGTTCACCGTCTTCTCCCACTCGCCGGTGTAGCGCAGTACGATGGAGCGGCAAGCCTCGTTGAACTTGTCGACGCCAAAGGCCTTGATCTCGGCGAGGCCCGCGAGCTTCAGGTTCTTCTGGATCTCGGTCTCCACCGGGACGCCGTGGCAGTCCCAGCCGAAGCGCCGTTCCACCCGCCGTCCGCGCATGCTCCAGTAGCGCGGCACGATGTCCTTGATGGTGCCGGCAAGCAGATGCCCGTAGTGGGGTAGTCCGGTGGCAAACGGCGGGCCGTCGTAAAAGTGGAAGGCCGGCGCGTCCTTGCGCAGCTCTTCCTGGCGCTCGAAGGCGTGCTCCTTCTGCCACAGCTCCAGGATGCGGTGTTCAAGGTCCGGAAACGACGTATTCTTGGCAGGTTCGCGAAACAGCATGGTAGCGGGAAATGTAGGTCTCCGCGGTGCCGATGATTCATTGGGCGCCTCCCGCCGCTTGGGCGGCGGGCCGGGCTGCCTGCCGGGCCCCCGCCGTCGTTGTAAGGGCGAGGCATGCCTCGCCCCTACATCGGGGCGGGTGTCCCGGGCTATCGCCGGCATCCCTGGCGCGTGTGGTGCCGCTCTGTGGCTTTCCGTTCATGGTTCGACACGCTCACCACGAACGGGAAAGGCCATCCGTTCGCCCTGAGCTTGGTCGAAGGGCGACGTTGGTGGGATGATGTGTGCAAAGCGGTACATCAATGTTGCCTCTGAACCTGGCACGTACCTGAAAACGAGACGTATAATTTCTCACACGATTGATTTCATCCCCGGTAGGAGTCGTACATGAAGCGTTTCATCATTTCTCTGGCGTTGGGGCTTTGCGGCCTTGCCGTGGGGCAGACCACGGACAGCGTGCAGGTCCTCAAGACCAAGCACTTCGCGATCTACTGGCTGACGAGCGGTCCGAACGCTCCGGTTTCCCGCGATGCCGATGGCAATGGGCGTCCCGACTACGTGGATACGGCCGCCGCAGACCTGGAAGCGGCCTATTCCATGCTTGCAGATTCCTTGCACTATCGTTTGCCTCTTGGCCAGACGATGACGAGCTACACCAAGCGTATGGTTCCGGATGGCCTTTATCCG
>DAIPHW010000003.1:0-36775 GCA_036771135.1 Fibrobacterota bacterium
CCTGTCCAGACACCTCCGGAACGGCCTTCAAGACTTCCCACGGATAGAGTCCATCGCAGCGACGCCACTCCCCGGCTTCCAGGTGGTGCAGGCGAAAGACCCGCCCGTTGGTCGCTAGCACCCAAGTCGCGGGAAGCAGCCGCAGGTAACGCCGCAACTGCGCCGACACGTCCTGTCCGATGGCGATCTCGGGAGCCTTGCACTCGCATAGGAGAACCGGACGCTCGCGATGAAAGGCCGCCACGTCCACGCGGTCGCGCACCTTGGAGTCGATCCCGGAAAGGGAGAGTTCGACCCGCAAGCAAGTGGAAGGAATCCCCACCGAGCCGGTCAGAAGGCGCAGCAACCCCTGACGGACCTCCTCTTCAGGAGTCCATGCCACGCGCTTGCCGCGAATGGGGTCAAGAATTGTCTTCACGACGCAGCGCCCTGAGCGCCCAGGGAAGCAGCAACAGGCCGGGGATGCTGGCAGCCAAGGTCAGCAAAAAAAAGTGCGGCCATCCGACGGCCCGGGCGACAAATCCCGACGGCGCCGTGAGCGGATCGCGGCTGGCCGCCATGAGACTGGAAAGCAGTGCGAACTGGGTGGCAGAAAAGCGCGCCTGGCAAGCGCGAGTGATGAAGGCCACCAGGGCCGCGGTGCCCATGCCGATGAAGAAGTTCTCCGAGACCACGGCCGCGGTCATCCAGCCGTAGTGCATACCCATGTGCGAAAGGTGCCAGAAGAGCAGGCCGCAGATGGCCTGGGCGATGCCGAAGAGCCCGAGCGCCCCGCCCAGCGGCAGCCACGCCATGGCCGCGGCTCCAGCGGCAGTTCCGGCAATGGTGGCAAGCAGCCCGGCCCCGCCGAGCACGGTTCCCACGTCGCTCTGGTGGAACCCCAGGGAAAGCAGGAACGGCGTCGACATGGCGCTCACGAGATAGACGCCCCACTTGAAAAGGGCCACGAAGAGGAGTACCGAAAGCGCCCCGGAAAGGCCGCGATGAGCCACAAAGGCGCGAAAGGGCTCAATGACAGATTCTGTCAAGGTGCGTGGCGGCGTCTGCACGACCTCTGGCTCCGGAGCGAACAGGGTGCCTGCCACCAGGAGGAGCTGAAGCCCCCCGAGGCCCAGGTAAACGTAGTGCCACGAGATGCGGTCGGCCAGAAGCAGCGCAAGCGATCCGGTGACCAGCAGCGAGAGGCGGTATCCCAGCACGTGGAGCGCCGTCCCTGTACCGACCTCCCGCTCGGGGAGGGTATCGACCCGCCAAGCGTCGATGGCGATGTCCTGGCTGGAGGAGAGGAAAGCCACCAGCACGCAGACCACGGCCACGGCCTGCAGGCCAGTTCGCGGATCGCAGCACGAAAGCGCCGCCACCGCCAGGGCGATCAGCACCTGCGCCGCGAGAATCCAGCCGCGCCGCCGCCCAAGCCACGGAGGACAGAACCTGTCCAAAAAGGGAGCCCACAGGAACTTGAGGGAATAAGGCAGCGAAGCAAGCGAGAAGAGCCCGATGGTGCGCAGGTCCACATGCTCGCTGCTCATCCAGGCCTGCAGGGTCTTCTGGGTCAGATTGAGGGGAAGTCCCGAGGAAAGCCCCAGCACCAGGCAAGCGAGGATGCGCCGGTTCATTCCCTGCCCACCCTCGCGAGCAGTCATCAGAGCCCGCGCAGTTCGCGAATCTTGGCCTCCGGGTCCCCGGAGGTCGCCACGCCTTCGCCCACCAGCACAGCATCCACGCCGGCCGATTCGAGTTCGGCAGTCTGGTCGCGATTGAAGATGCCGCTCTCGGAAATCGTCACATAACCCGCAGGGACGCGCTCCAGCAGGTCGAAAGTCGTCTCCAGACTCACTTCGAAGGTGTCCAGGTTGCGATTGTTGATACCCAGGATCTGCGGCTCCACTTCCAGGGCGGCGTCCAGTTCCCAGTCGTTGTGGACTTCCAGAAGTACGTCCAGGCCGAAGAAATTCGCATCAGAAGCCAGCGACTTGAGGTCTTCCGTCTTGTGGAGGGCGGCGATGAGCAGCACTGCCGAGGCTCCCAGACAGCGCGCTTCCAAAATCTGGTAGCGCTCCAGCACGAAGTCCTTGCGCAGCACCGGCAGCGGCACCTGCCGCGCCACATCGCGCAGGTGAAGATCATCTCCCAGGAAGAATTCTGTCTCGGTGAGCACCGAGATGCCCGAGGCGCCGCCGCGGCGATAGGCATGAGCTAACTCCACGGGATCATACTCGGGGAGCAAAATGCCGCGCGACGGGGATGCCTTCTTGCACTCGGCCAGCACGCGGATGGGAGCTCCTTTGGGACGCGCGAGCGCCTCGCGCAGAGGATGCCCGGAGAGCGGCGTACCGATCGCCATCACCTCAAGCTCCTCCTCAGAGAGGCGGGCCTTGCGCTCATGGATCTGCGCCAGCTTGTGGGAGGCGATCTTCCTCAGGATGCCGCTCATGCGCCCGTCTCCTGGCTGGTGCGTACCAGCGCCTCAAGCGCCTTGAGGGCAGCTCCCGAGTCGATGGCGGCGCGCGCCTTGGTGAGTCCTTCCGAAAGGTCGGCGGCAAGATCTGTCACCACCAGCGCGGCGGCGGCATTGAGGGTCACAATGTCGCGCTTGGGGCCAAGTTTGCCTTCAAGGATAGAGCGAGTGATGGCGGCATTCTCCTCGGGGCCTCCACCCAGGAGCTCCTCGGGATGCGCCAGGGTAAGGCCGAGCTTTGTCGGGTCGATCTCGAACTCACTCACGCCTTGGCCGTCCCATTGGGCCACGAAGGTGGGGCCCGTGGTGGTGATCTCGTCAAGACCGTCGCTGCCGTGGACGACCCAAGCCTTTTCGGTACTCACGCATCCCAGCGCTTCGGCCAGAGGGCGGCACCATTCACGACCGTAGACGCCCACCACCAGCCGCTTGGTGCCGGCCGGATTGGTGAGAGGTCCAAGCAGGTTGAAGACGGTACGGAGTCCCATGTCGCGGCGGACAGGCGCCACGTACTTCATGGCGGGATGGAAGGACTGAGCGAAGAGAAACCCCACGCCGGCCTCCGAAACACAGCGGGCCACCTGCTCGGGAGAGAGGTCGAGTTTAACGCCCAGAGTGCCTAGCACGTCGGCGGCGCCGGACTTCGAGGAGACGCCGCGGTTGCCGTGCTTGGCCACGCGGCCGCCCGCACCGGCCACCACGAAGGAAGCCGTGGTCGAGATATTGAAGGTGCCGGCATGGTCACCGCCAGTGCCGACGATGTCCACCACCGACTCGGCGATCGGGCAGCGCGTGGCTGCCGCGCGCATGGCCGCCACGAAACCGGCGATCTCGGCGACGGTCTCCCCCTTCATGCGCAGCCCCACGAGCAAGCCCCCGATCTGGGCGGGCGTGCCTTCGCCGCGCATGATGGAGGCCAGCGTTTCCTGAGCCTCTTGTTGTGACAAATCCTGTCGCGAAACGACCGCGGCGAGAGCCTGCTGGATGTTCATCGGTTCCTCCTGAATGGCTGAAATCTAGGCAACCCCGGCCGACGAGGGCGGCGGGACGATGTCGGAGGCCATGTCCGCGAGCTCGTTGAGAAGCTCGTCCCCCATCTCCTCCAGCGTGCGCGTCTGCTCCAAGATGATCTGGTCGCGGTGGGCTTGGGCGTTGCGACGGAGCCAGTCGGCCACCATCAGTTGCCGACGCACCGGATCGCACCCCTGCAAATCTCCCAGGGACTCGCGGATGCGGTCGGCCTGTGCGCGCATGTAGGAGTTCATGTCGAAGGGCATGTTCGACTTGAGCATGAAGAACTTCGCAAGCGCCATCAGGGGGACGGTCGCGTCAAGAGACAGGGCCTCGCGCACGAAGCTGCGCCATTCCTCGCGACGGGAACGGAAGAAAGCGAGCGCCTTCGTGCGCGCCTCGGCATCGATGCCATGCTTTCTTTCCTCATCCAGCCGCATGCGTCCGCCTCATGTGAATCCTGGAAAGGATAGCATTCGCTCCGAATCGGGCAACCCGAGCATCGGTCACACGAGGCAAACCTTTCAGCCTCGCGGACAGCGCCGTTTCGACAAAATCCGGCAGGGCACCGCGGACCATCGGGAAGCACCGCGGGATCGCCTATCTTTGGGAAATCAACACAGCAAAGGAGTCGAGGATGTCCAGGATCGCCTGCAAGTTCGGAGGAACCTCCCTTGCCGACGCCCAGCAGTTCCGCAAGGTGGCCGCCATCGTGCATGCCAACCCGGGGCGGCGCTTCGTGGTGGTTTCGGCTCCCGGAAAACGACACAAGGCAGATCCCAAGGTCACCGACATTCTTTTGTCGGCCTACGACCTGGCCCGCCGCGGACTGGACGCCTCCTCGCAGATTAACCTCGCCGGGGCACGATTCCTGGAAATCGAACAGGAACTGGGCATCGATGCCGGAATTTCCGCCTTGGTGGAAAACCTCCGCACGCGCATCTCCGAAGGCGTCGGCCGCGACTGGATCGCTTCCCGTGGCGAGGCTTGGTCGGCCCGCCTGATGGCAGCGTTCCTGGGTGCCACCCTGGTCGAAGCTGAAGGCGCCGTGTTCCTGACCGGCAAAGGCCTCGTTGACCCGCGCAGCTATGACGCCTTGGCCGCCCATTTTGGCGAAGGCCTTCACGTGATGCCGGGCTTCTACGGAACCGGTCCCGACGGCAAAGTCCGCACCTTCAGCCGCGGCGGCTCCGACATCTCGGGCGCCATCCTGGCGCGCGCCGCCAATTGCGATCTCTACGAGAACTGGACCGATGTTTCGGGACTTCTGATGGCTGATCCGCGCGTGGTCCCCGACGCCAAGCCCATGCAGAAACTGACTTATCGCGAGCTGCGGGAACTGGCCTACGCCGGCGCCAACGTTTTCCACGAAGAGGCCATCCTTCCCTGCCGCGCAGCTTCCATTCCCATCCGCATCGCCAACACCAACCGTCCCGACGATCCGGGAACTTTGATCGTCCCCGAGTCCCAGGCGGCGGACCACCCCATCGCAGGCGTCGCGGGCCGCGTGGGCTTTTCCCTGCTCACGCTGGAAAAGGCGCTGATGAACAAGGAGAAGGGCTTCGGCCGCAAGGTGCTCGGAGTGTTGGAGACCAAAGGCGTGGCCTACGAACTCTCCCCTTCTGGCATCGACTCCATGTGCGTGGTGACTGAGCGAGCCCAGTTCGAGCCAGTCGCCGAGGAGATCCTCTCGGAATTGCACGGGATCTGCGAACCCGACTCCATCGAAGTGGAAAACGGCATCGCGCTGGTGGCCACCGTCGGCCACGGCATGAGTCATCGCCCCGGAGTGGCCGCGCGCCTCTTCGGCGCCCTGGCCAAGGCCGGCGTCAACGTGCGCCTGATCGACCAGGGCGCCTCGGAACTCTCGATCATCGTGGGCGTCGATGAGGCCGACTGCGAAACGGCCCTGGGCGCCATCTACCACGCCTTCGTCACGGAGAAGTAGCCATGCGCATCCTCGCCTTTGATCATGTCCCTACCGAGAGCCTCGGAGCCATCGAGACCTGGGCATCAGAGAACGGCCACACCGTTGCCCACCACCAGTGGTACGGCTCCACGCCCCTTCCCGACCTCTCGACCTGGGATCTGCTCTTCGTGATGGGCGGCCCCATGAACATCTACGAAGATTCCAAGTTCCCCTGGCTCGCCACCGAGAAGGCCTATCTGGACAAGGCCATCGCCGCCGGCAAGTGGATGGTCGGAATCTGTCTCGGCTCCCAGCTTCTGGCCGACCGCCTGGGAGGACAGGTCACACGCAACCGCGAGCCCGAGATCGGCTGGCACAGCATCCGCCGCCACTTGGAGGCCGATTCCGATCCCATCTTTGGCGCGCTGCCGCAGGAGTTCGAGGTCATGCACTGGCATGGCGACACCTACGCCACCCCTCCCGAGGCGATCCAGGCCTACTCCTCCGAGGCCTGCCGCAACCAGGCCTTTCGCAAAGGCCACGTGCTCGGCCTGCAGTGCCACCTGGAGCTCACGCCAAAGTCCCTGGAAGGATTGGTGACCGGCTTTGCCGACGAACCAGCCGGCAAATACGTGCAAAATCCGGAACAGTTTCTGTCCCGGCAGAACGCCTTCGCCGCGGTGAAGGAAAACCTCTACAACTTCTTAGACGCCTTGGAGGCAGAGATCGCCAAAGGCTGAAGAACTACCTTGTGCTCGAAAGGAATCCTCATGGACCCCATGACCTTCGAAGCACGCACGGTAGGCCGCAGCATTGATCTGAACCGCCTAGCGGGACATTTCGGCATTCGCCACCGCTACACCTGGGAAGAGCCTCTCTACTTGGATTCCGTGCGCCTGCGCGGCATCCTGCACGAACCTCAGGGACGCGGCGCTTGGCTCTTCTCCTTCGGAGCGATCGTCTTCACTGATTGCCAGCCGCACGAGATCCACGACATCCTCGCTTACCTCGGAAGCCATGATCCAGCGCTTGAAGGGACTGCCGAGGCGCAGGGCTTCTACAGCGATACCTACGCCCTGCTGACCGATCCCGAAGCCGAACCGGGACTGGACACCGATCAAATGACGGTCGCCTCCTTCGAGGCCTGGCAGCCCGAGATCCTGGCCACGGTGATCGCCAAGTCGGTGGCCCTGGAACGGCTGGAGGCCTCGCTAGACAGTGCCCTGGATCGTTTTGAAGAGCGACTGGACCGGCTGGAGAAAGGCCAACTGGAATCCAACGACGGCGTGCTGGCCCGCGACTCGGCGCGCATCTTGCGCATCGAGCACGACTCCATCTCCTATCTCGGCATCCTGGACAAGCCAGACCTCACTTGGAACAACACCGAGGCCGAATCGCTCTACCAGGAATTGTCGCTTCAGTTCGAGCTCGAGGACCGCAACGAGGCCGTTACCCGCAAGACTGAAGTCCTCAAGGACATCAACCACTCGTTTGCCGAACTGGCCCACTCCCGGCGCTCCACCCGGCTCGAGTGGATCGTCATCTGGCTCATCGCCATCGAGATCGTGATGGCACTGGTGCCCGCAGCCCTTGCGCTGGTACATCATTGATGCAGGTCCTGCGCGAGGACTTCGCCATCGGCTCCCGAAGCGTCCCCGCCATTGCCTTTCTGCCCGAGACCCCCAAAGGGGCCGCAATGGTGTTTCATGGCTACAGCGGCTGCAAGGAGGAATTGCTGGGACTGGGCGCCCGGGTGGCTCGCTCGAACATTGCCACCTACGTCATCGACCTGGCCGGCCACGGCGAGAACCAATCGAACTTCGACGAAGCCGTCCTGGACGATGTTCGCGCCCTCGCGACTTGGCTCACTCGCTTCGGAAAGGTCGTCGCCATCGGCCATTCCTTCGGCGGGCGGTTGGCGAGCCTCTGCGGGACAGATTTCTTCATCGGGCTCTCGCCGGGCCTGGCGGCCCAATACCAGACCCAAACCCACGAGAAGCGGAACTTCCTGCGCCATTATCGGGTGCGCGGCGGTAGCCACCAGGTGCTCTTTCGCCTGCTCTCGAATCTCCCAGTGCGCGAATTCTCCCCTGCCGACGCCGGATCCACGCTGATCCTCTGTGGCAGCCGCGACCTTCCCGACGTGCTGGCCCCCTGCCGGACGATCGCCGAACGCGGCGTCCCGCTGGTCCTGGTGGAACACGCCCTGCACGGCGACATCTTCACCCACCCCGAGACCTTCCGCATCCTGAGCGAGACGCTCAGCCGCTGGTTCCCGGATCCCGCAAGCAAGTAGATTGGCACGATGCAATCGGGAACCTGTTCGACGGAATCCGTTCTGACCATCCTGTCGCGCCGTCTGGACGGCGGCCGCCTCACGTGCGAAGACCTCGCAGCGCTTCTGGAGAGTCCAGACTGGACGGCCATCGTGGCGGCGGGACATGCCCTCCGCTGCCGCATGCATTCCCCCTCCGAGGTAAGCTACGCCTCGTTCCGCATCGTCAACTACACCAGCGTGTGCAACGTGGGTTGCAGCTTCTGCTCCTTCCAGGACAGCGAAGACTCGGAGCGCGGCTACGTGCTTTCCCTCGACGAAATTGTGCAAAAGACCCGAGAGGCCAAGGAGTGGGGATGCGACGCCATCTTCTTGCAGGGGGGCGTCAATCCACACTTGCCCCTTACCTACTACCTCGATGCCGTCTCGGCCATCCGCTCTCAGGGCCTTGCCGTGCGTGGCTTCTCGCCGGTGGAACTCGTCCGCCTCGCCGAAAAGGAAAAGCTGCCGCTGCGCGAACTCCTAGGCATCCTCAAGGAGGCAGGACTTTCCTCGGTCCCAGGCGCCGGCGCCGAGATCCTCACCGACCGCATGCGACAGATTCTGTCACCGCGCAAGCTCTCCATGGAAGAATGGTGCGGTACCATGGGCGCCTGCCACGAGATGGGACTTCCCGGATCCTGCAACATCGTCTTCGGGTCCAGCGAGACCACCGAGGACCTGGTAGAACACCTCGGCGCCCTGCGCGACCAGCAGGATCGCACCGGAGGTTTCCAGTCTTTCATCCCCTGGATCTTCCAGGCCCAGACCAAGGGATTCCCCATCCGCCACGTGCGGAGCCTCGAATACCTGCGACTGCTTGCCGCCAGCCGCCTCTTCCTGGACAACATCTCCCACGTGGAGGTCTCGGTGATGGTGATGGGGCGCGAGCTTGCCGAACTGGGCCTCTACGCCGGAGCCGACGACGTCTCCAGCGTGGTCTTCGAGGAGAACGTGCTGGCTAGCCGCGGCCTCAAGACCGTCCGCGCCGCCGAGCGCTTCCTTACCGAGGCGGGCTTCACGCCACGCCGCCGCAGCATCGACCACGAGAGGATGTGATGGAGACTACGCAACGATTTTTGCCCCTGTTCGTAGACCTCAAGGACCGCCCCGTACTGGTGGTCGGAGCCGGAAAGGTCGCCCTGCGCAAATGTCGGGAACTGCTGGAATACGGCGCCAAGCTGGTCGTCGTGGCTCCCGACTTCGTCCCCGGCTTTGAGGAGCTTGCGCTGGAGACGCGGCGGCGTCCTTGGCAAGCGGAAGACTTGGACGGAATTTGTCTAGTCTTCGCAGCGACTTCCGATCCGGCCGTGAACCGCGAAATCCACACCGCCTGTCAGGCGCGCAACCTGCTCTGCAACGTGGTGGACGTGACGGAACTCTGCGATTTTCACTCGGCAGCCTGTGCCCGCGACGGCAACGTGTCCGTGGCGGTGCATTCCGGCGGCGGCGCCCCAGGACTTGCCGCCTGGCTGCGGCGACGTCTGCAAGAATGGATGACGGGCCTTGGCGAACTGGCCTCAGCGGTGACTACGGCCCGCGAGGAGTCGCGACGCACCATGGAACCGGCGCGGCGCGAAGAATTCTGGAAAAGCCAGGACTATCAGGAGCTTTGGAGCTTGTGCCGCCGCGAGGGCAGCACGGCAGTCTTGGCACGCCTCGCAGCAGATGCCGAAGCGCCGAGCCAACACATCCGCCAAGGCCGCGTGATTCTGGTCGGAGCCGGTCCCGGACATCCGGACCTCATCACCCGCATGGGGCTCCTGGCCATTGAGCAAGCCACGGCGCTAGTCCCCGATCGTTTGGTAGCACGCGAACTTCTAGATCTTGCCCCCCGCTCCTGCCAAGTCTTCCCGGTGGGCAAGAAGGGCTTTGATCTTTCGACCCACCAGCGGACCATCAACGAGCTGATCGTCCGTCTGGCGCAGGAAGGCCACACCGTGGTGCGCCTCAAGGGCGGCGATCCGTTCGTGTTCGGACGTGGCGGCGAGGAGATCGAGGCCTGCCAGGAAGCCGGTATCCCAGTAGAGGTCGTTCCCGGCCTTTCGAGCGCCCTCACGGTTCCCACCTACGCCGGTATTCCCGTCACCCATCGCGGCCTCTCTCGGAGCTTTGCCATCGTAACCGGTCACACAGCCAAGGGGGTCATCACCTCCATTCCAGAGGCCGAGACGCTGGTGTTCCTCATGCCTCACCACAGCCTTGAGGAGCTTCGCAAGCGCATGTACGAGAAAGGCTGGCGCCACGACACCCCGGCCAGCGCCGTCCAATCTGGTACACTTCCTGGCCAGCGCATCCTCCACTCCACCTTGGAAGCCATTGTGGAAGACATCGACAAGGCCGGTCTGGAGTCCCCCATGATCGTAGTCGTCGGGCCTGTGGCCGGCTGGGCAGCCCGTCATGCGGCGGTGCGCAATGGATTTACAGCTCCCCGCGGCTGTTTTCCGGACTGAGTCGCCTGCGCAAAAGGCGCCAGGGTTCTACCTTGTACTTTATGAAGAGCCCATCCACGGCGGCATTGCTTTCCATCGTCCACTTGCGCGATGGACTCCATCCCATCGAGCTGAACTTTTTGGCGGCCGAGTGCCCGGAACTCGTCGAAGCCGGTGCCGTGGGAGAAGCCCATCTGCATGGCAAGGCCGACGCCAGCCCGGGCAGGATCTGGCTTGACCTCATCCTGTCGGTGAAGGTGATCGCCAACTGCAGCCGCTCTTTGGAAGATTTCGAGCTGGAGCTGGAGGCCCCCCTGCAAGTGTTGGTGCTGCGCGAAACGCGCCACGACATCGAATGGGACTACGACGGCGAAGAAGAATACGTGGCCAAGGTCCCCGACACCCAGCGCGAACTGGATATCGGCGAACTCCTGCGGCAGAGCATCGAACTGGAGCGCCCGCTCAATCCGGTGAAACCTGGCATCGACCTCCCAGCGGGCGTCGAGCCCGAAGATGTACCCATTCCCAAGACCGTCGATGAGGACGAACCGCCCACCGATCCACGCTGGGACGCCCTGAGGAAACTGCGCAAGCCGTGAGCGTCTGGCACGCCTTCGCGACGGCTCTCACGGGAGCCTTCGTGCTGCTTTTCCTGTACCTGGGACATTGGTTCGTCCGAGGCTTGAATCGTTTGCGTCCGAAACCTTTGCTAGCCGAGTCAGAACTTCCCACCGCCACGGTGCTGGTGGCTGCCCGCAACGAAGCGCAAAACGCCATTGAACTGGCTCAGAGCCTTACAGCCCTGCGCTATCCTCCTGAAAAGCTTCGCATCTTGATCGTGGATGACCGCTCCAGCGATGGAACGGCAGCCTTGGCCGTCTCCCATGGCGAAGGCCGGATCGAGACCCTGCGCATTGAAGTCTGTCCGGTTGGCATGGCCCCCAAGAAGAACGCCATTCTTGCCGGCATCGCCCATTCCTCTAGCGAGATCATCGCCGTGGTGGATGCCGACAACCGCCCCGATCCGATGTGGCTTTGGAACCACGCCTCGCATCTGGTTGGCGACACCGGCGTGAGTGCTGGTCTCGTCTTCCACGCCCGCGAAGATGACGTCTCCGAAGCATTTCACGGCCTCTGGGCCTCCGAAATCTTCATCTTCGGCGTTCTCTCAGCCGGCTCCATCGGAAATCACTTTCCCCTCTCGGCCAACGGCGGAAACCTCGTCTACCGCCGCCGCACCTTCGACGAAGCGGGAGCTTACGCCAAAAACCTCGGCGTAATTTCCGGTGACGAC
The DNA here is from genome assembly GCA_036771135.1 of Fibrobacterota bacterium. GTDB lineage: Bacteria > Fibrobacterota > Fibrobacteria > UBA5070 > UBA5070 > JBDKGV01. The sequence goes on from DAIPHW010000003.1 coordinate 11,419, forward strand.
GACTTCCTGGTTCAGGCCGTGGCAGCCAGAACCCCCTGGAAAGTGGACTTTGCCGTGGAATCTGCAACCCAAGTTCCGACCCGCGGACCGAAATCCTGGAGCCAGGCCTGGGAACAGCGAAAGCGCTGGGCCAGCAAGTGCGTGCGCTACGAGCGCCCTCAGGTCGCGCTACTTTCCGTAGTTTTTGCCGGCTACGCCTGGTTGCTGCTACAGCTTCCCATCGGCCTTTTCGATCATCGCGCTTGGCTCTGGATGCTCCCGCTGTGGGGAGCTCTCTGGCTTTCAGGCATTCGCATCTATGCGCACGGCATTCGCGTCTTTGGTCCCCGGGTCCGTTGCCGGTGGTTCCCGCTCGCCATGATCATGCAGGTCCCGCTGGCCGTAGCCGCCTCGGTGCTGGGAACCTTCGGGCGTTTCCAATGGAAGGACGGAAGCGTCGAGGGAGGTGCCCTGCGATGAATCCTGTTTTGCTGCGTTGGCTTTTCCTTGGGGCATACCTTCTGGTGTGGCGGTTCAATCGTCGCATCCTGGCCACCGGTGCCAAACCTCGCCTGCGCCACGAAGCCCTCTGGATCCTCGGAGCCCTGGGAATTCCTACCGCAGCCTGGCTCATCTGGCCTCATCCCTGGCTTGCCAATCTCTCCTGGGGGCTCACGTTCCTGGTGCTCATCCACCTGGGGTGGCGGCTGATCATGCGGCTAGTCAATCTTGCCGCGGTTCGTTCGCGCCCTGCCGATATCCCGGCAGCTAAAGGCCGAATTCTTACCACGCGCGCTATGCAGTTGCGCTCTTATTGCTTTGAGGATGCTCCTGCCCATTTCCAAGGCCTCTCAGTGGCACTGGTTTCTGACTTCCACTGCGACGGCTGGCCCGAACCGCGCTGGTACGACCGCTACTGGCAGGTGGTCAAGAGCATCCAGCCCGATCTGCTGCTTTTGGCCGGAGACTACATCTCGCGCCCGGAATCGCTTCCCATCTTGCGCCGCTGCCTTCGCGACCTCTCGCACTTGCATCCGGTCATGGGCATCCATGCTATCCTTGGAAACCACGACGAGGTGGATGCCGATGGCGTCCGCGCCGTTTTGCAGGAATTTGGCGTTCATGTACTTGAGGATGAAGCCTGCACCCTAGTGCATCCCAATGGTCGCTCCATTCGCCTAGCCGGTACCTCCTGGCCCTGGTGCGGTTCCGAATCGCTGCGCAAGTGCATGTCCGAAGGTGCTGTGGATATCGTCCTGACCCACACCCCAGACAACGCCGCGGAACTGGCTAACGCCGGTGCCTCTTGGATCTTGGCCGGCCATACCCACGGCGGCCAGGTGGCCTTGCCTTTACTTGGAGGGGTCTTCTCGCCGTCCCGTTTCGGCGGACGCTGGATCTACGGGCACCATGTCATCGGTCACTCACATCTCGTCGTCACTTCAGGCGTCGGTTGCACCTTCATGCCCTTGCGCATGCTGGTGCATCCGGAAATCGTCCTTTTACGCTTTTGAGAAGGCATCTATCTTTGCAGACCGTGGCCGAGGAACCCACCGTCAACGACAGCTTGGGGCTGCCCCAGCGCCTGAAGCAAGCCTTTGCCGCAAGCCTTCTGGCTCGTCTGAGCCTTGGGGTGCTGGCGCTTCTCTACGGCTTGGCGCTCTTTGCCGACATCCTTGCCCCCTACGCCGCCGACGACGAGGCCCGAGACCATTCCTGGGCGGCTCCAAGCCACATTCATGTACGCGATGCTGGCCAGTGGAAGCGCCCCTTTGTCCGCCCGACCTCGTTTGCCTTTGACGAAAACGCCGAACGCATCTGGAAGGAAGATTCCTCGAAGAGCGCAAGCCTACAGTTGTGGGTCGCCAGTCCCGGCACGCGGCTTTGGGGGATTCTTCCCGTGAACCACCGCCTCTTGGGCGTCGATGCACATTCCGGTGCCCGATTCTACCTGTTGGGAGCCGATTCCCGTGGCCGAGATCTCTTTTCGAGAATCCTCTACGGCAGCCGCATTTCTCTGACCATCGGCATCTTTGGCGTCTCGGTGACCCTGCTCTTGGCCATGCTGGTCGGTGGCGCGGCCGGATACTTCGGCGGCAAGACCGACGCCGTCCTGATGCGAATCTGCGAAGTCGTCATGCTCGTCCCCGGCTTCTACCTGATGATGCTCTTGCGCGCCGTGCTCCCTTTAGAATGGTCGTCTATTTCCGTGTACTTCGCCATCGTGCTGATTCTCTCCTTCGTCGGCTGGGCTGGGCTCGCCCGCATCCTGCGCGGCATGATCCTCTCCATCGCGAACTTGGACTATGTCACGGCATCGAAAGCTCTCGGCATGCCCGCCTGGAAGATCCTGTGGCGCCATGTATTGCCGCAGACCTTCGGATACCTGGCCATCACGGCAACGCTCTCCATCCCCTCCTACATCGTCGCCGAAAGCGGCCTCTCGCTGTTGGGGCTTGGCATCCAGGATCCGCAGAGCAGCTGGGGAAATCTGCTGTCCGAGGCCATGTCCATCTCGGAAATTCGCTTGCACCCCTGGAGCCTGCTTCCGGGCGTGTTTCTTTTCCTGGCGGTGATGTCCTTCAATCTCTCCGGCGACTGCCTGCGCGACGCCCTGGATCCGCGCGGACAAGACGCCGAGTAAAAGCCTAGTCGGACAGCATCTGCCGCTTGTAGACCGACACCGCGACCTTGGGGATGTCAGAAAGCGGCACCACATGGTCCACGCCCCCCAACTTGATAGCTTCCTTGGGCATGCCAAAGACCACGCACGAAGCCTCGTCCTGAGCATAGGTGACAGCGCCGGTGTCGTGCATCTCCTTCATGCCGTGAGCGCCGTCGTCGCCCATTCCTGTCATGATGACCCCGACGGCGTTGCGGCCAGCCGCCTTGGCGACAGAACGAAATAAGACATCCACTGAAGGCTTGTGACGGCTGACTAGCGGACCATCTTTGACTTCCACCAGGTATTGGGCACCGCTGCGCACCACCATCAGATGCTTACCACCTTGAGCGATGATGACGCGACCGGGAAGGATGCGATCCCCCGTCTCGGCTTCCTTCACCTCGACTTCCGAAAGTTTGTCCAACCGCTGGGCAAACCCTTTGGTGAACTGCTCCGGCATGTGTTGGACCACCACAATTCCCGGACAAGTCCTGGGAAGCGATGTCAGCACATACTCCAGAGCCTGGGTACCACCGGTGGAGCATCCCATGGCCACGAACTTTTCGGTCATCGGGACGTTCATTGCAGAAGCGGGGGCAGAAAGCATCTCATCGGCCGTAAGCTTGGCACGCACTTCACCCGGGCGCCGATTCGGAAGCGCAGAACGCATGCGATCCACATGTGCCGAGGCGGCTGCACGTACCACCGAGATGAGATTTTCTGAGCTATCCACCAAGAAGTCGCGCAGGCCGATCTTGGGCTTCTCGACAATGGCAAAGGCACCTGCCGAAAGCGCTTTCAGGGTGACTTCTGCACCCTCCCCGGCAAGCGAGGAGCAAATGACCACAGGAGTCGGCCGCGTGGCCATGATCTTCTGAAGAAATGAAACGCCATCCATGCGCGGCATCTCGACATCCAGGATGACTACGTCCGGCCAGCGTACGTTCATCTTTTGCAGCGCGAAGATCGGATCTGGGGCCGTCCCCAGGATCTCGATGTCCGGTTGTTGCGACAAGACCTGCGACAAGACCTGCCGCACGACGGCGGAATCATCCACGATCAGGACCGATATGCTCATGCCATCTCCCCTTGACTTGGAGCTCTTTAGCCAATGCTCAGAATCGAGCAGATCTTACTCGTTATTCGGAGCCGATTTCACGAGAGTCTTGGCGCGATGCTCAAGGCTCCTTCTTGCCGTTTACTCTCGCCGATAGATCGACGGCTTCACCTGCGACACCGGAAGATCCATGCCAGCAAGCGACTCGGAATGTCCGAGAAACAGCCAGCCCCCCTTTCGCAGGTGAGTACAGACAGTCTTCAGAACCTGTTCCTTCGTTGGTCCATCGAAGTAGATGATGGCGTTGCGCAGAAAGACGACATCGAATTCGCCTAGACTTTGCGGGATTTGCAGGAGATTCAGCTGCCGAAATTCTACCGCTTCTCGGATGGCCTTGCCGACCAAGAGCTTGCCTTCAAATTCCCCCTGGCCGCGAAGGCAGAAGGTCTTCAAAAGTGGAACGGGAATGCCGCTCGCCCGTTCCATTGGATAAAGCCCCTTGCGAGCCACGTCTAGCACGCGCGTACTGATGTCCGTGGCCAGGATCTCCCACCCGGAATCCCCCAACACATCGCGCATCACCATGGCGATCGAATACGGCTCTTCCCCGGTGGAACAAGCGGCGCTCCAGATCTTCAGCTTGCCGCTACTTGCTTCACTCAGGACATCGCTGCGCAACAGCTCGAACTGGTGCCCCTCGCGAAAGAAGTAGGTCTCGTTGGTGGTGATGCGGTTGATCGCCACCTGAAATTCGTCAGGATCGCTGCTGATCCGTTCGAAGTAGGCGCGAAAGTTCGGCAATCCGAGATCTTCGATGCGACGCCCCAGTCTTCCCGAGAGCAGCAGCTTCTTCTGGTCAGAGAGATTAAGGCCGAAGCGCTCGTGGAAGATCTTCTGGAAGAGTCGGAATTCTCCGTCCGTAACTTGTCCGACGGAGACAGTTTCTGTCATCAGGCTTCCTCCTCGACAAGTTGGGGCCGCAATTGGGAACCTGCGTCAATCAGATTCGACAACTCGTGTACAGAAAGAACCTGCCGCACATCCAAAACCACCAGGAAGCGTCCTCCCAAGTCGAGAATTCCCTCGATGAAATCTTGTCGCAAATCGGTCCCGAAGGAAGGTCGAGCTTCTAGACGCGAGCGATCCACCTCCACCACCTCGTTGACGGCGTCAACCATCACTCCAAGGTTTGAAGCCTCTCCGTTCTGTTCGATTTCCACGATCACCACGCAGGTTCTTCGCCCGATCTCGGTGCGATCACGCCCGAATCGTTCTTTCAAATCGATGACAGGAACCACAGCTCCGCGAAGATTGATGACCCCGCGCAGGAATGGAGGCATCATCGGCACCGTGGTGAGACCGTCGAACTCGATGATCTCGCGGACATGTTCGATCGACATCGCATAGATCTCCCCTCCCAGAGCGAAGGTTAGATACTGGCTTGTGTCGGCGTGCACGTCCTTGAGTCCTCTTGTCTTCTCAGCAAGCAGATCCTTTGTCATTTTCTTTTCTCCTCAGAAGCGTGCGAACGACGATTCGTCCATATCTTCGTGCTTGTTGAGTGGGATACCAGATGCCATGGGCTTGCCATTGGCAGTACGATGCTGTGGCCGTTTCTTCGTCGTTGCCGCAGAGTAAGCCAGCTCATGGTTGTTTCCCGTATTGAAGAATCGGATGGCTTCCTGAAGCTTCAATGCCTGGGAGCTCATCTCCTCAGATGTCGCCGTGAGCTCTTCGGAAGAAGACGCGGTACTTTGCGTGGCCTGGGAGAGCTGAGTCACCGAAGTGTTAATCTGGTTCAAACCGGTCGTCTGCTCGCGAGATGCCGAAGAGATTTCCTGCACCAAGTCCGCCGTCTTGCTAATGGAGGGAACGAGCTCCGAAAGGAGCGTTCCAGCGCGTTCGGCGAGCATCACGGAGCTGGTTGCCACCTCTCCGATTTCCTGGGCGGCCACTTGACTGCGCTCGGCAAGCTTTCGCACCTCGGCGGCCACGACGGCAAAGCCCTTGCCATGCTCGCCAGCGCGAGCTGCTTCGATGGCTGCGTTCAAAGCCAAGAGGTTGGTCTGATAGGCAATGTCGTCGATGATGCTGATCTTCTCGGCGATGCGCTTCATGGCTGCGGCGGTTTCCTTTACAGCGTCTCCGCCTTCGCGTGCGTGGTTTGCCGCCTGACTTGCGATATCATCGGTGACCTTGGCGTTCTGGGCGTTCTGAGCCACGGTGGCGGTGATCTCCTCGACAGCAGCCGAGGTCTCCTCCACGTTCGCCGCCTGCTCGGTCGCCGTCTGCGAGAGAGACTGAGCCGAGGCCGAGATTTCCTCGGAAGCCGAGGCCAAGGAATCCGAACTTGCTCTGATTCCCTTCATGGTATCCAGGAGCCGGATGCACATCTCGCGCATGTCATAGAGCATGCTAGTGGTGTCGCCCTGCTGCAACTGGACATCCACGGTGAGATCTCCAGCAGCCACGCGCTTGACAACTTCTGTCGCATAGTCCGGTTCGCCGCCAAGCTGCTTCAAGACGCTGCGGGTAACGAAAACCCCCAAGAAGATCAAAAGTCCAAGGACCACGAGAGAAAGAACGACAGCAGAAGTAACAGCACTTCGCTGAATCCGTATAGCATCTTGAGCGGCCGCGGCCCCAAGATCCGCATTGAAGTTCGCATGCATCTGGAAAGCTTCCCACATAGCTTTGGCAACAGCTCCATTTGCAAAGAAATACGCAGCAGCCTCATCTGTCTTTCCATCCCTGGACAACGCAAAGGCTTTTGAGCGGAATGCCATGTAGTCAGAAATTGTCTTTTTATCGTTCGCTAGAAGTTCCTTGTCCTTTTCGTTTGTAACAAGAGCTTCGTATGCTTTCAAAGATTTGGAAATGATCTCGTCATTTGCTTGGACCTTCTTTTCGATCTCATCTTTTTGAGAAAGATCCTTAACAAGGAAATGTTGCCACGCCTGAGAACGCATGTCTGCCATGGCCCGGAAAGCCGTATCTAAAGTGAGAATACTGGGAACAGTATTTTCATTGGCATAGTTGGCTGCCTTGTAGACGCGCGACATCTGCACCAATCCGAGGATGGCGACAATGATCAAGCCGACAGATGCCGTGGAGACAAGGAGAGTCAATCGCTGTTTGAGAGTCATGGTTGCTCTTTTCTGTTGAGATGAGTTCTATGGCGCTAATCAGTGAGTGGTTGCAAGTGCAAGATTCTTGGTGGAGTCGTTTCTGAGATCTGTGGCGATCTGGCTGAGGTGCGGGATGTCAAGGATGAGCGCCACCGAGCCATCGCCCAAAATGGTGGTGCCACCCAGGGCGCGCACGTTGTGGAACATCGCGCCAAGAGGTTTGATCACAGCCTGAAGCTCACCAACCAACTGGTCCACCACCAAGCCAACGCGGCTCTGGCCGTACTGAGCCACGAGCAGACTCTCCCGTGCCGGGGCCTTGCCGGCCACGTGGAACACCTCGCGAAGGCGAAGGAAGGGAAGCGCCTCCTCGCGAAGACGGACGATGTTCCGCTGAACGTCGCTCTTCACGAGATCGGAGCACTCCTGAACAAGATCCAGTGGCACCACGTAGGAACTGTCCCCCACGCGCACCTGGAAGCCGTCGATGATGGCAAGTGTCAGCGGCAAACGAATGCGAATGGTGCTCCCCTGCCCCTCTTCGCTCTCCACGTCCACCTCGCCGCGAAGGGCCTCGATGTTCCTCTTCACGACGTCCATGCCAACGCCGCGACCAGAAAGGTCCGTCACCACATCGGAGGTCGAAAAGCCTGGTTCAAAAATCAGGCGGAGGATTTCGTTGTCCGTCAGCACCTGATCAGCAGAGATCAGCCCCTTCTCAACTGCCTTCTGGCGGATGCGCTGGCGTTCCATGCCCGCGCCGTCGTCGATCACCTCGATCACGATGCTGCCAGCGTCGTGGAAAGCATTGAGGTTGATGGTCCCCGTCTCGTCCTTGCCGGCGGCGACGCGCGCCTCCACCGACTCAATGCCGTGATCCAAGGAGTTGCGCACGATGTGCGTCAAAGGATCCGTCAGCTTCTCCACCATTGATTTGTCAAGTTCTGTCTCGGCACCGGTGATCACCAGTTCGATCTTCTTGCCCAAGTCGTGCGAGAGATCGTGAACCACCCGCGGAAAGCGCTGGAACACCTCGCCCACCGGAACCATGCGAAGGGCCAAGGCCGCGTCGCGGATGCCTTCCACCAGCGTGGTCAGGTTCCCGATCGCCTCTTCGCTTTCCTTGGCAACCTCCTTCACTGCGGCGTTGCGGGCCGTGGCGCTCGCGATCACAAGTTCGCCCACCAAGTTGATAAGCGCGTCCAGCTTGGTCACGTCCACCTTCAGGTGGCGATTCTCCTGAGTGCGATGCTCGCGCGAGGCCTGCTGCTTGGAAAGGGCCGCCGCCACCACCACCGGAGGGGCCGAAGACTTCTCTACCAAAATTTGTCCAATGGGAAGTTTGCCCGCATCGTTCTCTTGAGAATGATGCTGCAGTTCCAGGGCCGCAGCCAGTTCCTTGGCCGTCAACGCATGACACGACACCAGGATTTCTCCCAGGCGGTCTACCGGCTCGGGGAGAGATTCGATCAAGGACAGATATTGGGCGATCTTGCTCTTGGGAGGAAGAATCTGGATCAAGGAGCCTTCGGAGACGAAGTCGAAGACGCCTTCGATGGCCGACTTGTCGGCATCAGACTCCAACTGGATCTCAAATCCCAGGTAGAGAAGCTCCGGATCCATCTCAGCAGCTTCGGGAAGGGAATCCTGAAGCGTCTCCACACTCACCACGCGACCAAGTTTTCCCAGGTAGCGGAAGAAGGACAATGGATCCAGCCCGCTCTTGAGGATATCGCGATTCAATCGCAGCGAGATATGCCAACAGTCGTTGCTCACATTCTCGCCCGAAAGCACCTCGACCTTGGGTTCCAAGGGAGGAAGCTCCGCCAAGGCCTTACTCGAAGGCCCAGGAACCGAAGCGGGAGTTGCGGAAGATATGGCTTTTTTGCCCAGAAGTTCAGAGAGGCGAGCACGTAGCGAGGCGCCCTCTTCGCCCGAGACGACCTCTACATCGGCGCACTCCTCGACGGCATCGATCAAAAGTCCCAGGTGATCGCGGCACAGCAAATAGAGAGCAATCGAAGGAGGATCTACGGCCAAACGGCCGCCGCGCACCTCGTCTAGAACGCTTTCTAGATCGTGCGTGAAGTGCACCACCGGATCCAGGCCGAAAAGACCAGCGGAGCCCTTGATGGTGTGCGCTGCGCGAAACACCGCATTCACGGCCTCGTCGTTGACGCCTTGTCCTTCCATCTCCAGAAGGGCACGTTCCATCTCTTCTAACAGTTCGCGCGCTTCCTGTACGAATGCCCCGCGGGCGGCTTCCATGTCCATTGGTTATCCCTTCAGTTCGCGATGACGAGAGGGTCGCACAGTTCGGTAAGGCCCAAAAGGCCCAGCACTTCCGAAACAGTGTCGTTGGCATGCGTCAGATGGCAACGACGCTTTTGGACACTAGCCTCGCGCTTCAAGAGCAGCAGCAGCTGAACGCCGCTGGTATCCAGTTCCGTTAGCCCAGACAAATCGTATTCGACCTCGTCAGAGCACTCCAAGGCCTCCATCAGAGGCCCCTTGGCCTCGGAGGCGCACTGGATGTCAAGCTCCTCGCTCAGGCGGGCCTTGATGCTCGATCCGTGCTTAGAAAGTGAGATGCGCATCGGAATTCTCCTTTAGGGAAGCACAAGTTTGGAGACGGCGTCCAAGAGGACCGGCGGCTGAAAGGGCTTCACGATCCAAGCACGCACGCCGGCAGCCTTGCCCTCGGCCTTCTTGTCTTCGCCAGAAACTGTCGTCAGCATGATGATGGGGGTGAACTTGTAGCTCGGTAGTTGCTTGGCTTCCTTTACGAAGCTGATGCCGTCCATCACCGGCATATTCACGTCCGATACGATCAGGTGGTACTTGGCGCCATTGAGTTTGCCCAAGGCGTCCTTGCCGTCGCAGGCCTCCACCACATCATATCCGGCGCCACGAAGGGCCATTCCCACCACCTGGCGAAAACTTGTTGAATCGTCTACCACCAAGATCGTCTTGCCCATGGAATCCTTTCCGAATTATTCAGAAGAATGTGACATCAGAAGAGGCTGCTACATTCGCCGTCGATGCGCCCATATGTGCTTCTTCCTGCTCGGCCGTGGTATAGGTGGCCTCAAGGCGCTTCAGCCAGGCGTCGGGATCTGTGACGCCATCATCTGTCCCAAGAGCCTGCGAGAGCCTCTCCGCGTCAGCGATGACATGGGACAGGATTTGTCCAACACGATCCTGGAACTGCAGATCAACGAGCACCTGCTCGATAGCGTGTCCCGTCTCGCGTCCCACGCCTTCGACTTCCGTGAGTCGATGCTCCATATTTTCGAGGCGATGCGAAAATTCGGACAGAACATTTCCTACGGTCTGCTTAGCTTGATCGAGGAGTTCCTGCTCGGTGTGGCTTGCTCCGGATGCGTTGCGCACCGAAGACTCGACCACCTTGGCAATCTCACCCACCTTAGCGCCGATGTTGGTTCCCGTCTCTTTTGAGAGTTTTGAAAGCGCACGGACCTCATCTGCAACCACGGCGAATCCTCGGCCAGATTCTCCGGCACGAGAAGCCTCGATGGCGGCATTCAGAGCCAAGAGATTCGTTTGCACAGCGACCTTCGAGACCTCGTCGACCATCCCGCGCAGTTCGCCGATGCTCTCCGACATTCGGTTGACTTCTCCTAAGAAACCGGATCGCGCCTTCTGGGTGCTCTCTAGGGCGGCCAGTGCCTCAGGAAGTTCGTGCTGGGCACGACGCAGAACACCGAGAAGATCCCTTTCCGAACCATCCCCACTGTTGCCCACTGTAAGCTGGAGATTCCCGTTCATATTGGAGAAGCTCGTCGCAAGATCATTGATGGCATCTTCGGTCTGCTTGCGAACCAGTTCCAGCTGGCGCGACCAGATCGGAAGCACCCTTTCGAGAAGCTTCTTCAAAGGCATATCATTGCTGGCGACATCGCTTGTTGCAGATGGCAGCACATCAAAAACGGCTTCCGAATCCGAAGCGGCATTGACTTCGGGAATATCATTCAACCTTGCCCTGTGAAAAAGTTCCATGGCAGCGAGAACGAGCAGCGCCACGACAACGCCGCTAATCCAGTCCTTGGATGCCCACAAGACGAAAGCGACAGCAGCCACCGGCGTCACGATTTTCAGTAAGCCTTTCCAATTCATGCGGATTGTCTCCAAGCGTTCAGACATCTTGACATACATGAGTATGCCCAAACAGGAAACGTCAACGCAATAGATTTCTGCCTCGTTGACCATAGAGCTAACTTGCCCGCATGAGCTCAGATATGTTCACGATTGGCGACGAGCGGATCCGTCGGATTGCTGCCTCGGAACCGCGTGCCGCTTGGGGACTCGCAAGCAAGCTCTCGGAGTGGGCTCCGAAAAGGATGCTTCCCAGCGAGGCCGCATCGCTACTACAGCTCCAGTGCCTAGCCATCCATCACGGTGCCAAGACCTTGGAATGCGGAGCTGGTCGCGGCTGGATGACATCCCTGCTCATCGCCATGGGAGCGAGGCTCTGCGTCATCGAGCCCGACATTGATGCGTGGCGAGACCTGAGCGCAAGAACCTCCGATGACGTTCCACTTTGCCGCGGAAGCATTCTTGAAGGCTGGCCGGAAGCGTCTCCATTTGACAGAATATGTCTTACAGAAATTGTCAGGGAGGCGCCGTCCAAACTGCGAGAACAACTCACAGAGGATGGCCGACTGGTCTACTGGATCACCGAAGGCACCGGAATCGCGCTATGGTTGGACATCCGCGAGGGCCGAGGAATCCGCCGCGAGCGCTTGGCCTTCGTGTCCATGGAAAGCGGCGAGGAAGAGATCGAAGCGCTCCCGCGCACCTAGCCAGGCACGATATCCCATTTCTGTCTCCAGGAGAACAAAGCGCGTCTTCGCCTCAATTGCAAGCGAAGATGGAGGGGCGCCGCTTCGCAAAGCTGCACGCAGCCCCTCTTCAAGACCGCCAAAGAAGATCCCCGCAAACCCCTGAGACCAAATCCCCTGCAAGCCGACCTCCCAAGGAAGGCGCTCGCGCCAGTTCGGAAGATTTTCTGATACCCATGGCGAACGCGAGCGGATCCAGGCGAGCGGATCTTCCTGCTGCCAGGGAATTGTGCGAGATGAGATTGGCGCCATGGATGCGGCACAGGCCCATTCCAGAGGCGCAAGCGGCGCCAGCATCTGCCGGAGCCGCCGCGGCAAAGCATGGCGTCGGGGAGCATCAACAGATTCCAAATGAAATGCCGATTTCCAAAGTTCCAGAAACCAGCACGCCAAAGCCTTCCTGTCTCGGGAAGACAGCACCATCACAGCTTCGTCGAGATATCCGCGACATTCGAGCAGGAAGCGCAGCAGTTCGTCCGACCCAGCGAGAAAAGATGGATTTCCTTCGGAGAAGGCCGCTTCCACCACAGCCCAATCTTCGCCATCTTCTCGGTCTTCCTTGAGCAAGAGCGCCACCGCGCGCAGTCCCGAAGGAGTCCAGGCGCCGGCACGAGATCGATCGAGCAATTCGGCACGCGCCAAAAGTTCGGACATATTCTGTCCACAAGGCGGAAGCCCTTCTTCTACAGCCACGTGAGATGGCTTGGGCATGCGCATGGCATGGCGCAAATGAGACGCGAGGATCTCCGCAAACCTAGGCTCAAGAGCCGTGGCTTGCAGGTGCTTGGCCCCCTCCTGCTTGTACACCCTGCGGTAAAAGGTCCGTTCCAGAGCCTCAAGAACGGCTCCCGCAGAATGACCCGTTTCCAGCACGCGACACGCAGCACTCTGCACAAGCTCTATCGCATCCCGGCTCCGTCCATGAGACACAAATTCACTTGCAGCCAGGTCGCCGCATAGAGCGAAGGTCTCCCCGTCCCAGGAGGACTCCCCGAGCCACTGCAACAATTCTTGAAAAAATGCCTGCCCAGCATCCAAGGAGGAGTCAAGCAATGCCGAGGTACGGGCCAGGTGGATGTTATTGGAGGCAAGTACGGCGCGCGCGCCCAGGAAAGCGCAAAGCACAGATACCTCCTGGCGAGAGCTCTGTGCAGCCAAGCAACTGTTCAAGACCAATTGGAGTTGACGCGTCCCAGCAAGATGCGGCAGTCCTACCAGCGGATGGCGCGTATTTTCCTGAATCACACGGAAGGCATCGGCAAGTCCCCGGAGTCTCTGGGGAGAATTTTCCTCCAGAATCGAGAGGAAGGCGACAACCGATTCCGTCTCCAAGGGACGTTCCGAAGCCTGGAGCGACAGTAGCCGCCGCCTGGCTAAATGGAAGGTCCGGCGCTCTATGACGGTTAAGCCCGTGACGGCAGCTTCCCTGAGATCCATCGCGAGGCGCAGCAAACTAAGATACTGGCCACATCGATAGTCAGGGTCTTTGCGGGCGAGTCCACGTTCGGTCTCGACAATTTCCGAGAGGACGATGCTGATCCCTTGAGACCTAAGGAAGTCATCCCTTCGCTGCAGCAGCCGCAAGGAATCCCGCTCAATGTCAGTTGCCTTCTCCATGGAGCGCTGCCGGAAAAGAGGCAAGCGGTGACCACCAGGATAGGCATAAGGGACGTCCTTGCGGGTCAAGGTCGCCCCCCATTGGGTCACTTCCCGAAGTAGATCATCGATTTTGCGCAGCAGCGGAGACATCACCAGAAAGTATACGCATCCGCCGTCGGCAAAACCGTTTCCATCAAAGTGCGGAAAGAGCTCCTGCGTAGTTGGGTTCCGAGGTGATCTCATTGACGAGCTCGGTGTAGACAACCTTGCCCGAAGCATCAATCACCACCACCGAACGAGCCAGAAGCCCCTTCAGCGGAGAGCCGGTCAGTCGGACGCCGTAGGCCTTGTCGAAGGATTCATCGAGGAAGGCCGAGCCGGTCACCACGTTCTCGATGCCCTCGGCACCACAGAAGCGGCCCGCAGCAAAGGGAAGATCCTTCGAGACGCAGACGACAACGACACCGGAAAGTTTGGCGGCCTCGACATTGAACTTGCGCACCGAAGTCGCGCAGACGCCAGTATCGATGCTCGGGAAGATGTTCAAGACAATCTTCTTGCCAGCAAAGGATGCAAGCGTCGCTTCGCTCAGGTCCTGCTTGACGAGAACGAAATCCGGAGCCTTGCTGCCAACAGCAGGCAAAGCACCGTTCGTCTCGACCGGGGATCCCTTGAAATGAGTCGTTGCCATGTTTCTCTCCTTAATGGTTTAGGGGTGTACCTAGCATGATACTAGGTTTTCCCTTTCCCGACCAGAGAAAGAAACTTTGTCGCAATTTGCCGATTGTTTCGATCGGCAAAGAGCTTTACTTCTGGACGCCCAAATCGTTGGCGCTGAAGCTCACGCAGTGGTAGCCGGCATCCACGTGGATGAGCTCGCCGGTGATGCCGCGTGCCATGTCCGACACGAGGAAAGCCACCGTGTCGCCCACCTCAGTGGTATCGACACCACGCCCTAAGGGGGAACGGTCAGCGCTAATGGAGAGCATCTTGTTGAAGTCGCCAATGCCCTTGGCCGCCAAAGTGCGAATGGCGCCGGAGCTCACGGTGTTGACGCGAATCTTCTTGGCGTGCCCCAAATCATGCGACAGGTAGCGCACCGAGCATTCCAAGGCAGCCTTGGCCACGCCCATCATGTTGTAATGAGGAATGACGAGCTCGCCGCCGATGTAGGACATGGCCACGATCGAGCCGCCTTCCTTCATAGCCGCCGTAGCATGATGCGCCAGGGCCGTGAGGGAGTAGGTGGAGATGTCCATGGCTAGCGCAAAGCCTTCACGAGAAGTGTCCTGAAACTCGCCATCCAGGTCTTCGCGCTTGGCAAAGGCGATAGCGTGCACCAAAAAATCAATCTCACCGACTTCGGACTTGACCCGATTGAAGAGATCCACGATCGACTGGTCGTTGGTCACGTCGCAATCGTAGATGGGAGCCGTCTTGCCTTCGGCCTGAATCAGGCTTTCGACAGAGCCGCGCAGACGTTCGCCTGCCACGGAAAAACAGAGCTCGGCGCCTTGTTCCCAGCAGGAACGGGCGATGCCCCAGGCGATGGAACGCTGGTTGGCGACGCCGGTGATGAGACCTTTCTTGCCCTTGAGGATCATGAGTTCTTTCCTTCTGTAATTAGCGAAGACGGATGGCTTGATCGCGACGGGGGCCGATGCTCACTAAGGCGATGGGAACGCCGGAAAGCTCGGAGAGACGCTCGAGATAAGAACGCGCCGGAGCAGGAATGTCTTCCCAAGTCCGGGCATTCTTGGTGGAGGTCCGCCAGCCGGGAAGGGTTTCGTAGACAGGCTCCACCTTGGAGAGGTCAGAAATCTGGGGAGGAAGGTCCTCAAGATCCACGCCGTCGATGCGATAGCCCACGCAGATGCGCAGCTCGTCCAACTCGTCCAACACGTCGAGCTTGGTGATGGCAAGGCCGGTGATGCCGTTCACGCGCACCGCCTTGCGGACCACCATAGCGTCGAACCAGCCGCAGCGGCGAGCACGACCTGTGGTGGCACCGAATTCGCCGCCCATTTGACGGATTTTGTCACCCATGTCGTCCAGCAGCTCGGTCGGGAACGGGCCGTTGCCAACGCGCGTGGTGTAGGCCTTGACGACCCCGATCACGTCCTGGATGGCCGTGGGGCCGACGCCCGAGCCACAGCAAGCACTGCCGGCCACGGTGTTGGAACTGGTCACGTAAGGATAGGTGCCGTGGTCGACGTCGAGGATGGTTCCCTGAGCACCTTCGAAAAGGAGCTTCTTGCCGTCGCGACGGGATTTGTCCAAGAACAACGAAACGTTGGCGAGGAATTCCTTCAGGCGTTGGCCATAGGCGAAATACTCGGCGGCGATCTTGGTGCCATCCAAGGGTTCAGCCTCGTAGATCTTCTCGATCAGGAGGTTCTTCTCGGGAAGCACGCGGTCGATAGCGGCGCGCAACGCCGCCTCGTCCAGAAGATCACAGGCGCGAATTCCGGAACGCGCCACCTTGTCGATGTAGGCCGGCCCGATGCCGCGGCCTGTAGTGCCAATGGCCTGGGCTCCGGCACGCGTCTCTTTAAGCTTGTCCAGAGCCACGTGCCAAGGCATCACGATCTGGACGTTCTCGGCGATCCAAAGCCGGCCGCGAACGGCGAAACCTCGGCTCTCGATTTCCTCAATCTCCTTCAGGAGTTGGATGGGATCAAGCACTACACCGTTGCCGATGATGCAGATCTTGCCGGGCCGCATGATGGCCGAGGGAATGAGATGGAAGACGAACTCCTGCTCCCCCACGACCACGGTATGACCGGCGTTAGCTCCCCCTTGGAAGCGGATGACGATGTCGGCGTCCTCGGCCAGGACATCGATGACCTTGGCCTTTCCTTCGTCTCCCCATTGGGATCCGACGACGACAGTGTTGCGAAACTCAGGCATGGCTAGTGACTCCCAAACGCGCACAAAAGTTCAGGCGCAAAGGGAGCCAATATAGCTCACAACGAAGAAGCTCCGGGCACAACGACGCATGCAACCGGCATCAACAGATTTCGATGGACAATCCCGTCGCGAATTATCTTTTGCTCCGAATTTCCGGCGGCGTCGCCGGAACCACACCAACGGGGAATTCTGATGGTCAGCTACAAGGATCTGGGCCTTTCCAACACCAAGGAAATGTTCAAGAAGGCGAACGAGGGCGGTTACGCTGTTCCCGCCTACAACTTCAACAACATGGAGCAACTCCAGGCCATCATCGACGGCTGCGGCAAGTCTGGCTCCCCGGTTATTCTGCAGGTTTCTTCGGGCGCCCGCAAGTACGCCGATCAGACGCTGCTTCGCTACATGGCCGAAGGCGCTGTCAAGATGGCTCGCGAGCGCGGCTACAAGAACCCGATCGCCCTCCATCTGGACCATGGCGACACCTTCGAGCTGGCCAAGTCCTGCATCGAGATGGGCTTTTCCTCGGTGATGATCGACGGATCCCACCATCCTTACGAGAAGAACGTCGAACTGACCCGTCAGGTCGTCGAGTACGCCCACAAGTACGACGTTACCGTTGAAGGTGAGCTCGGCGTTCTGGCCGGCATCGAGGACGACGTCTCGGCCGCCGCCCACGTCTACACCCAGCCTGAGCAGGTGGAAGACTTCGTGAAGAAGACTGGCGTCGACTCGCTGGCCATCTCCATCGGCACCAGCCACGGCGCCTTCAAGTTCAAGCCCGAGCAGTGCACCCTCAAGGACGGCGTTCTGGTTCCCCCAGAACTTCGCTTTGACATCCTTGAGGAAGTCGAGAAGCGCATTCCCGGCTTCGCCATCGTGCTGCACGGCTCCTCCTCGGTGCTGCCCGAGTACGTCAAGATCATCAACGAGCACGGTGGCAAGCTCGACGCCGCAGTGGGCATCCCTGCCGAGCAGCTGCGCAAGGCCGCCAAATCGGCCGTTTGCAAGATCAACATCGACTCCGATGGACGCCTCGTGTTCACCGCCATCATTCGCAAGATCTTCGCCGAGAAGCCTGCCGAATTCGATCCTCGCAAGTACCTCGGCCCCGCTCGCGAAGAACTTGTGAAGATGATCATGGACAAGAACGCCACCGTTCTGGGTTCCGCCGGTCGCTACTGATCACCTGCCGTCTCCGGACGGCTTTGATTTTGGAGCCCGCCAAGTCTGGCGGGCTTTTTTGTTTTAAGATTCGGAGAGTTCGAGAAGTCCGTACTTCAAGAGCCAAAGGACCATCCAGGAAGTGTCGGCATCGGCCACCCCCAGTTGCCTAGATGCCTCCGCCTTCAAGTGAACGAGATCACTGGGGCCTTGCTTTAGAGCCCTAACAATCCAGGTCATCAGGCGCCCATCAGAAAGCGGCCCGAGATCGCTCCAGGTCGCCGGCATCGACAAGCGCCCCGCCAGAATGGCCTCGGCATCCACACTCAGCGCCAGAGTTTGGGTATCGGCAAGAAGCGCCGTCGGATACCCCTCGAACGCCTCCGGGAACGTACTCCAAGCACAGGAACGTTCCAATGCGCATTCTTTGGCACGCTCCCGCAAACCTTCCCACGCGGCTTCCATCTTGGCCACCACCGGCTTCCAATGGAAAAGTTCCCGGGCACGCCGGCGTCCCCGCTCCCCCATTTCCCGCGCCACCTGAGGATTCTCGCAAAGCCAAGTCATGCGCTCAGCCAAAGCATTGATGTCAATCGCCACGGCTTGGGAAAGCAGCAACTGCGCCAAAGGAGAGTCCAAAATTTCTTGCAACCCCGTCACCGTTTCAGAAGGAGCCGCGACATAGGTGGGAATGCGAAAACCGGTCCGCCCGTCTTCTACCAGATCCTTATAGCCGTCCCAATCGGAAACAACGCACGGAAGCGATGCCGCCATGGCCTCCACCACAGCAAGACCAAACGTCTCTTGGTGATTATCTACCGGCGAGACGAAGGCATCACACCCCGCATACAGATCAGCGCGCAGCTCATCGGAGGGGTCTGGGCGAATCAATACGCAATCCTGCAAACCAAGCTCAGAGACCATGTCCTGATAGGCCTTGCGGGATCCTGGATCATCGCCACCAGCCAACACCAATCGCACCTTTCCCCCGCCAGCAGCAAGGCGCCGAAAGGCATAGAGCAGCGGCCCGAGATCCGCTTTGGTAGTGGCCGAGAGGCGTCCAAACCACAAGAAGACAAACTCTCCATCGCGGAAACCCAAGCGAGCCCGCGAGCCCGCGCGATCAGAAGAGCGAAAGAATTCCTCGCCGACCCCTAAGGGAATCTGTTCCAGACTTCCTGAAAAGATTCCCGAACAACGGGATATTTGACGCGCAAAAGCCTGCATGCCCGCAGAAGAACTGCAAAACACCGCATCGCAAGAGTAGAAGGGGGCGGACAGAAACTGATGAAACCGTGCAGCCATGTCCGGTTCGCTGATGCTGTGGATGGTCCCCGTCAGCGGGACAGCGCGAGACGCTATGTGAGCGCGCAGACGCGCCACTCCCGGCAGGTAACGACTCCAGCCAGCACTGTGGAAGACATCCACAGTACCGCCCGACAGGGCTTGAGGAAGCTCCACCTGAAGTCGCAATCGCAATCTGGCGCGCAGATCTTTTGGAAGCCATCCAGCAAATAGGCCGTCTAACCCGGCACGCTGTTCCACCGAAGGGCAAAACAGATGGAACTCCCGGAATTTGCCATATTCCAGAAGTCCACGGAGCATACCAGCATTGGCAGAAAGGCGTCCCAAGCGCAAATCGGAACGCGAACCTTCAAGAAACGTATCCAGGGAGCCGAGAATCATCGGCTCCGTCATCTCGCGATGCCGACCTTGACGATTTCGTTTTCGAGCTCGGACGTGCGCTTTCCAAGCGTGTTGGTTTCGTAGCTCGTCATGTCGCGCTGGGTCACGAGCCGCACCATGTAGACGCCATTATTGACCAGCGTACCGCTCGCCGACGTTCCGTCCCAGGCTATCCCTAGAACCACTTCACCCATCTTGTTCTGAGGAGCCGATGCCAAGAACTCCTTGGTGATATTCAAGGCATAATCGTTGACGTAGACACCAAGATGATCATAGACGTACACGTGCATCTGGGATGGCATATTGGAAGAGAAGGAAATGACCACATGCCCTTGTTTTGGATTCCCAGCATTGCCGACAAAGTTCTTGGAGTTCATCGGCATCCACGATGACGTTGATCCCTGCTGACTTGAGACCAGCATTTGGAAAGGCGCAGAACTCGGGCCGCTGGGAGTCGTGATCGGAGTCTCCACCTTGACCAAAGGCACCAGGATGCGCGGGCGCAGTTCGACAATTTGCGTGTACTTCGCCTCCGTTCCAACGTGGTTTCCGGAAGCGTCTACCACGGCATTTCCAGGCGCAAAGCGCAGGGAATCCTGCGCCACAGGATGATTGCCGCCCAAAGGCTTGACGAGGATCGTCCACTGCCCTGTCAAGGAATCAAATGTCATGGAAACGACATCTAACTTAAAGGCAATCACAGTGTCTTGCCCATTGGGCTTGTAGTAGAACGAAAGCCCCTGGGAAGCATCATACTTCACCAGTTCCGAGGACGTAATCTTCAAGGTATCTGGAGTATTGCCAGTGCGATCACTCGTATAAGAAATCGTGGCGCTGAGAATGACCGGAGCTACGCTATCAGCCAAGCTAAAGCGTGTCGAATCTTTCGTCGCCGGATCAATAAGCCGAGCAATCGTCGAAGTCGATACGGAGGTCACGTTTGCACCCCAAGGATCGATATTGAATCCGATCGAAGTCTTGCCGGCATCCGTAGCAGTCACGGTATAGCGCCGCACTTCCGAAGTCGCCCCCGAAGGGTCTCCAACCTCAATCACCGTCCCGACAGCCGGAGCGACCGTAAAGGCCAAGGCCACGCTATCAATTCGACCGTCATTATCCCGATCAAAATAGGCCGATAAATAGGGTGGACGAGGCTTGCCATGAATCATCTGGAAGGGATTATTCACACTGGGAGCATTGTGAGAAAGCGTCGCGTCAAAGACCGAATCTTTGACCGACAAGCGCACCGAATCCCCAGGAGCTGGACGATAGCTAGAAGACACCGCAATGGTCAGAAGACAATGAGACACATCCGGGCAGTTCAAGGCCTGGATCTTCACTAAACTGTCTGCAACAATCGCATTGCCACGCTTGAACTGGACAATCAAACGTGCCGTTCCGTTGCCAACCGTTGCCGCCAAGACAGCTTCAGATGGCACGATTCGCAAGGTGTCAGGAATCAAAGAGGTATTGGCGTTGTCCTTCAAGTAAGCAGAATCCAGCAAGACCGGTCCGACACTGTCGTACATGAAGAAGCGATACGACGTGGGATCATTCGCGACTGCGTTTTGCTGCCCCAAAGCCAGCGTCGTGGCAACAGAAGAGCCAGTCGCACCGTAAGTGAAAGGCGCAAAGCTCACTCGCCACAGCAAGGAGTCCTTGGAATTCGAATCCAGCCGACAAACTGTCGTCACAGGCGTTCGTGTGGAATCCAACGTCGGCCAATGAAAGGAATAGCTGGAGCAGACACCACGCGGATTTTGAACAAAGCGCAACAAAGCCGTTTCTACACGCCCATCACCATTGGTATCAAGGTACCAGCCATTGATTGGCGGACGAATTCCCGCCTTCACCGGAATCCATGGATTCAGATCTCCAGCGCCATTTGCCAAGAGGGACTTATCCGTCGCAACGCCACCAGATTTTTTGGGCTTCACTCGCAGGGAATCCCCAGCCGCCAATGGATTGGTGCCGCTGGGGATGGCAATGCGTACAATATTCCCTTCCACACCAACGACGACAGATCCCCAAGGGAATAGCTTCCCAATCTGGAATACGGCACTTGCGCTGTCGCCTAACTTGCTTCCCGCAACATCTTCACTCAACGTCACGATCAAAGTGTCAAACGACTGGCCAAATATGAGTTGGGCAGAACTCGCCACAGGCCCGATGCCATCACGAATCTGAACTTTGATAGCACCGGAATTGAAATACGCCGTATCGGCAGGCCCTGCCGTCCGCTCATGAATCCAAGTTGCAGTAGTGAACAATCCTTTGGCCACATTGAAGGCACTGGGAAGCGCAATCGCAATGACACTATCGCCAGCACCAGAGCCATCCGTAACACGGACTCCTGCAGCGACGAGCATCGCCTTAGTCACAGTCAAGGTCTCGGCGGGAGTTCCCCACCGCAGATGAATCAACTCGGGATAAACCATCAAGGGACTTTGGAACCAGATATACACGGTATCGCCATTGCCATCGCCGTCGTGATCGATGATGAGAGCATCTTTCGGGGAAGCGCGCCCGGTAACCGTTGTCCCAGGAGTCTTGCAGCCGTTGCTGGCAGTATCACCAGAACGCCCTAAGAATCGATTATGGGCAGGCACCAGCAGAGTGTCACCTAAGACGATCTGCCCTTCCTCGCCAACAAATACGAATGCATATCCGTTTTTCGCTGGATCGACCAAGGTTGGGGCTTGGACCAATACGGTCCCTTTATCAAGTGGGACTTGCCCACCCGCCCGCAGGATCGAGAAAGGCAGCGCCGCACCAATCGCATAGGCGCTCACATCCACAGGACCGCTAAAGTACGCGATAAGAGAATCCTTGGGAACAAATCCCGTGACGTCCTTAACATACGATTGGATCACATTTACAGACAACAGCACCGGCGGGACGCTATCGACCAATGTCGGCAGAGTCCGAGGTACATAGCGCTGTACAAGCGGATTGTAGAAGACAAAGTGATTTTGCGTACCAGGAGCAGCCGTCGAATCCCAATAGAGCGTCAGACTCTTGCGATCTACAGAAAGACTTTCCTGCTGAGCAACCACGGAAACCGAAGAGCGCAAGACCAACCCTGGAAACAATGCTTGCAGAGAATCCGGCAAGGCTCCATTGTCACGAAAATCAATTGTGCTATCAAAAGTGATTCGCAACCACGAAGGCTTTCCGCACACTCCCGAATAAACCGCCTTTACTGGATTTGGATAAACAAACCCAGCTAACAGCGAAGTCCTTTCGCTAAAGTCGGCATCTCCAGGAATAAGAGCAGTCAAGGTGTCTGCAGTCTCCAGAGAATCAAGGCCTCTGATATAGACGACTGTAGAAGTTCCCCCTGAAAGTTGCACCTTTGTCAAAGGCGCCGTATCTGATAGAGAGGCAAATACTCGCACATTCTTAGGATAGGCAATCAATGCAGAATCATTGAAGCTCGCGACCAATTCATTCTTTGACTTCGCTTGCAGGCGTACCGGAATTCGCTTTCCCACAGGGGCAGTAAAGGAGAACAATTCGTTGCCGGAAGAATCTGTCCAGACAAGGCGCTTATCGGGAGCAGAAATGTGAACCCAACTCGTATCATTGGCAAAAGCGACCGAAGTATCGCCAACAACACTGCTGACAAGCGGCAAGAAAGCGCCAGCTTGACTTGTACTCGTAGGATAGAGGCCTTCAAAGACCAACCGCGCTCCGTCAGGAATCTCAAAAAGACTGTCGGTCTTGCCTCCACTCGCGGAAGTACTGTCAAAGAGCAGCATGGAACTCGTCGAATTCACACGAATCTTGAGATGACGTGCTCGCGCCACATCGACACTGTCTGCCATGATGTTTCCGAAAGCGTCCCGCAAATGAATGACAACCGTTGCTTTCATGGCATTGCGCCGAGGAATCTCGGTCACATTGGTGGAATCGGTAGTTGGCCGTGTCGTATGATTGAGCTTCCAATTCAAATTGGGGATGGTTGTGTCGCCCCCATAAATGATGGTATCAATGGTCGCTTGGTAGATGGTATTAGGAACAACCAGCAAGCGCGGCGAATTTCCCATGATGTAACGAATATCCCGAATTTTGACACCAGCCACAACATTGAACAAGGCTCGCATCGCCAGACGTCCAGCACTTGCTTGTCGGAATTGGACGCCCATGTCCAAGGTTTGATCTTTATCTAATACCGAATTTCCATCCAAAAAGTCATAGCTAAAACCTGGTTTCACCGTATCCAAGCCGCTCGTACGATAAAGCCGCATTTTAGTAGTATCGGCTCCCATGAGGTATGAATAATCAGAAAACAAAGGCTTAAAATTTAGCGTAATCGTCGTATCAACATTCGGCTTCACCTGTAAGCAAACACTATCGCCAGCGCGCACTTTGCGCGAAATATTATCGCTAGCAAGCGGTAATAGCGTCTTGCAGTCCGAATTCAAGACATTGACAATCATATTGTATTTTGGTCTGGCATAGATGAACACACCAGGATTCGAATAAATCGTCTTCCCATCGTATTCACCTGCCAAAACAAGTTCAGCACGAGCATAATTGGTAGAAGCATCCAAAGCTCCTCCCTCAAAAATCCCCGCATACAGATAACGATCGGAGCGCAATCCTTTCGCCAACGAATCATTGACCCAAGAAAGGCTCTTCAGTTTTACCGCAGCAGGCCAAGGCATGGAATCCAGGACCGAATTCACCTGAGTACACTGATTGCCCTTACATCCACGATCACTGGCGTTATAGAAGGTATCAGCCACCGGGATAGAGCGATAGAATTTTGAAAGCGTATCCACCACTCTCAGGTTCTTCAATTTGGCCGGGTCCAAGCCATTCCAGCCAAATGCATTCAATGAAAATTGAATGGTATCGTTGCTGACAACTTCCACCAACGTATCTTGCAATTCCAGTTGCGGTAATGTCCCTAAGGAATATCCACCGCTGACGCCCAAAGCGCCGATATCTGGAGTCGTCCCTCCCCATGTACTGTAATTGCGCCATCCCTTACTAGCAATGCGAGCGGTCGTAAATGCCGAAGTGGACATTGGCTGCAAGAACGTCTCTGTACGCGACGTTCCCGTAAGCGAAGGAGAGGTGAAGGGAATGGAAGGAGTCCACCAAAGATCAAAGGTGGAAACGTCACGGAATACATCATTTGATGCCCCCGTTTTTACGAAAGCAGAGATTTGCTTAGGAATAAATGGAACAGCATACGCATTATTAGTTGTGGGGTCTTTGGTTGCCACCGAAGCGAAATCAAAGGGATCCCGATAACTTTCGACCCACATGTTTTGACGGATTCTCTGAATCGGTCCACCGGATGCAGCCGCGGC
Source organism: Fibrobacterota bacterium (assembly GCA_036771135.1). Taxonomy (GTDB): domain Bacteria; phylum Fibrobacterota; class Fibrobacteria; order UBA5070; family UBA5070; genus JBDKGV01. The sequence continues at coordinate 35,790 of DAIPHW010000003.1, forward strand.
GGTGGATGTCACTCCTTCTTTGGCGTACCAAGTCAAAGAAACCGTATCACCATCCCAGTACTCATAAGAACGTGCATTAGCACGCCAATCCGTGTTAGCATTCCCGTCCTTCCAATGCCGCGACATCTTCTGACGGAAGATACGGAAATTTCCCGGTCCCCCTCCAGTAAGCTGAGTCACCGAACCAGAAGTGAATGCACTATCTTGAGGCTCGACAATATTCGAACGCTGATGTTCGGCAAAATACTGAAATATATCGGTTTGTCGTTCCGTCTGCGTATAACCCGCATTGCCGTAGTTATATCCACTTGCATAATACCGGAAAGGACGCCCCACCAAATTATCGTAGAATAGATGCTGCGTCCCGACTTTGTAGTAGCCTCCAAACGTGACGCCATTGCGATAAAAGGTGTTGTTATGAATTCTATAGGGAGTGATGGCAACGTCATCGGTAAAGAATGCGCCGCCCGCTTGATTCCATGGGTCCGTCGCAAGATCCGCGGCACGCACATAGTTGTCGAAAAACTCATCAAACCGAAAAATCGAACCAATATCCCAATCGCGATCACCGACAATTCCCCAAGAATTGTCGTAAAAGCGGCACTTTTCAACAATATGACGCCCATACAGGCCGGCATTCGAGGTCGGAAGATTCTGACGAACCAAGGAATCGGGATCTTGAGGATTGGGATATGCCGAAGCTCCTCCTAGATTCTCGCCGCGAATGAGAATGCCACGCCACGCATTCTTGAAGGTGCAACGAACCGCACGCACGCCGTAAGAACGACGAATGGACAAGGCATTGGTGCCCTTCCAATTCTTATAGCCACTCGCATACGTTGCTTCAAACGGCAAGCCCCCGGCTTTGGTTCCCCCACTGATATTGATTCCTGCCAAAGTCACGAAACGGCAGGAATCGACAAGAACGGCACCACTGAGATCATAAGTGGCCGACGTCCACAAGGATTGGTCGGCATCGGAATAAC
>DAIPHW010000003.1:36875-40885 GCA_036771135.1 Fibrobacterota bacterium
CCACTGAGATCATAAGTGGCCGACGTCCACAAGGATTGGTCGGCATCGGAATAACTAATGGAAGGACGACTAGCCTCCGCTCCAATGGTATCTCCAATCACCCAAACATTTTTCTTGGCTTGGATGGTCAACTTTGACTTCGATGTTCCAGTGAACTTCACAAACAACGAATCACTCTTGGGAGAGCTAACGGATGTGGCACCCGTGTCGATGCACTTTTGAAGAGCCACTGCGTTCGTTGCCGTGCAGGTCTTCGTCACCGCACGCGACGACAGCACCAACGAGAGGACGATCACTCCCATCTTCATGCAGCTCGTCATCATTGGAGACTTACGAAACATCAAAGTTTTCCCTTCAGAATCCGCATCAACCCAATCCCACATACTTGACTGAAAGTTAAAGACCGGGAGGCTCCCCTACCGGTCAATTCCTTGTTCCACGTCAATTTCTGTTCACCATACGTTTCCTAGAACGCTACACATACACGCAAAAAAGGGGCATCCGCAAAGCAGATACCCCCTTTTCAGAGCAAAGATTAAGGAGTGGTGTATTCCTTGAGGACTTCCGGATTCAGCACCTTCATCTCCACGCGTCGGTTCTGCAGGCGACCATCGGCAGTGGCGTTGGAGGCCTTGGGCTTGGTGGAGCCGTATCCCTTGAAGGTAATGCTATTGGCAAGCTCCGGGTAGCTCTCCACGAAGAAGGCACGCACAGACTTGGCACGGCCGGTGGAAAGCTTGAGATTGGCGGCCTTGGCTCCCTTGCTATCCGTGTGTCCGCCCACTTCCAACTTGAGTTTGGGATACTTGGCGAGAGTGCTGGCGATCATCTGCAGATACGGCTTGGAATTGATCGAAAGCTCTGTCTTGCCGTTTTCGAAGTACACGGCTTCCAGCTTAGCCACACCCTTGCTGATCAAGTCGCGTTCAAAGGCTCCGCGCTTGGCACGCTCTTCCTCCAACGACTTGGCCATGGCAAGAGAGTCCTGGAGACGCTTGGCTTCCAAAGAATCGGCACGGCTCATCTGACGATGGCGCGCCTGCTCTGCCAGAAGCAGCGAGGAATCCTTAAGCGCCAATTCCTTCAGACGTGCAGCCAAAGCGGAATCCTTGGCGTTCAATTCCTTCTGACGCAAAGCTAGGGAATCGGCAAGCTGCTTGAGCGACTTGGACAATTGCAGAGAGTCTCCGCCGAGGCGGCGCTTGTCTTCGGTAAGATCCTTGTAATCCTTGCGCAGCTTCACGAGCTCCAGGGAGTCCTTTTGAGCCTTGCGGCGCGCTGCTTCGCGATCCTTGGCAAAGATGTCGAAGGAGAAGGTGATGCCGCCAAAAGCCCGCCACGGAGCCAAGGCTGAAGGGGCATCGGGGCGACTGGAGGACGCCTTGATGTCCGCACCACCGAAAATGTTGAAACCAGTGGAACTCTTCAGGTGAAGAGAAGGAGTGATCCAAAGCGGGTCACTAGAATTACTGTGTGCCATGACCGTGCGCCAATTGGCTTCGACTCCCAACGAAACATAGCGGGAAGGCGAAAGCTCCAAGCCGCCAGCCAACAGGAGAAGCCGTTGAGTGCTATCCTGGAGCGAAGCTGAGACACCTTCGTTGCCATGGAGACGCACCTGGATGAAATCCTCACTGCCCAAAATCAGCGACTGCAGGAACAAGGCCTGGAAATCATAGCCAGTCCGCGTCTCGAAGTAGTTGTATCCGTCGGGACGCAGGAAGTTTCCGTTGTAATCCACAACCAACTGCTCATCAGAAAGACCAGCGATCATCTTCCCCTGCACGCCGACGCGCAACGGAAAATTATCCGGGAAAGGCAGGCTGAACTTCAGGCCCATGGTGCCGGAACCAACCCCTTTTTGGCTGGCCGTGGCATCGTAGAAATAGATGGTCCCGAACAAATCTGCCGAGTTGTTGAGACCGTAAGCGAAGGCCCCTTGGTAGACCATGAGATTTTGGTTCTTGTTGACGCTGCCTGCCCCAAGCTCTTGATTCTGCTTGAAATCGCTTCCGCTCAGGGCAAAAGACACGCGTCCAGCGCCCAAGGCTTCTGCCGAAACCGTCTGCGTCAACCCTCGTGTACCGTTGACGTTGATCAAGGGACTGAAATCGGAGTTATCGGCGCTTGCAAGGACTGCAGTCAAACCGATTGATAATACCATACTGCGCATCATGGGCAACCACCTCTTACGAGTTTTTTGTGAACCTAGGCAACCATAGCAATCGCTTCCAGCTCCTCCAAGACCAATCTCCTTGAACAGGCCGCCAATGCATCTTTGGTACATGGACGACCCGAACGGCGATCCCCTCTTACTTCTGTGGAAGGCGGCTGCGGACTTTTTCGGATGTGCAACCAACGCACCGCCTCGCGAACTTTTGCTGAAAATCTGCCATGCGCTATTGAGTGAAAGAGCGCATCCTCTGCCGCCTCCCTTGGAAGACGAAGCCGCTGCCCGCTTGGCCGCTGCCCACGCCGACCCCTACGGATTACGCCTGTTTTGGCGCCTTCCGGCCACAAGCCTTCCGCCGTTTTCTGCCGATCCGTTGCGAGAAAGCGACGGTCCCGCCGCAGAGCTTGCTCAGCGAAGCTACCTGCAATCGCACGGAACGCCGCCTGCCGCGATCATCGAAAAGGCCATGTCTGCGACGGCGAACCTCGCCGCCATCCTGCGAGAAAACCATTGCACGGACAGCGCCTGGGACCGAGTCCGCCCCATTCATCCTTTGGGGTTCGGTGCCGGAGAGCCATCACTCCTCTGCAGGAACTGTGGTTGGTTTCTCGCCAGCAAAGATCCTCTGCGTGGACACTGCCTCCACGCGCGCCTGGCAGGGCGCCGAAAAACCATCGCAGCCACGACCCCTTCTTGCAATCGTTTCGAGTCACCGCTTTGTGATGACGACTGCGGCGCCTGTGGTGCCTGCTGCCATCGCGGATTTTCGCTGGTTCCTGTCCTTCCCGGAGATCACATTCTGAAGGTTCGCCCCGATTGGGTGGTGCGCGACACCTGGGGACGACACATTCCTCGCCCCAATGGCCAATGTTTGGCACTTCAGGGGGACGGCTCCTCCGAAGCCTTATGGCGCTGCCAAATCTACCCCGATCGCCCTCGCCACTGTCGCGACTTCACCACCGGAAGCCTATCTTGCCTGGAGGCCCGTCGACGCGCCGGCATTGGTCCTTAAATCCAATCTTCGCAAAAATTGAATGACCCGTATTCAACAGATATTCTGTGATTGGCTACAGTCCATTTTTTGCTCGATGTACATTGACGGCGTGACTGGCTTGCGTTGTTTGGTAGCATTCGCTGCGATTTCCGGAGCACCAATCTGGGCGACAGCTGGTGTTGATTCTGTATTGGGTTGGCAAACCTCGGTGGAAGTGCGCGCCAATACGTTTTCTTCGCTGCCAGTCCCCGATGCACACTTGACAACGACGACAGTGGATCGCTATGGCGGCAACTGGTATGCCTTGCGCGTCCCGGCCGAGGCAGCAGCAGCTTGGGACACGCTGCCGGCTATGGCGGAACTGGATCTAGATGCCCAACGGCACGGACTTGAGGTCCACCTGGTCCTGCCCTTGCGCCGCGACCTGGAGTCCTGGATGGACGATCCCCTGCACGGCAATTGGATCACCAGCGCCAACGACCTCGACATCAACGTTCCCTACGAAGGCTGGATCTCGGCCCAGACGAGCCTCGGCATGTTCAAAGTTGGACGCTTCCGCTACAATTTCTCCCCCACCTCCCACGGCGTCATCCTAGCCGGAACTCCTCGCCACGACGGTCTGCTCTGGAACCTGCCTTTGGGGCGAGTCCACTACGGCTTCTTCGCCTCTTCGTTAAATCCATGGCTCAACGGAACTGCCACAGATACGGCCGGGAACGTCGCCGGCAGCGGAACAACCAACGTCGAATCGACAACATCCCCCCATGGTTCGGAAACCTGGCAACAGTCCCACGAGGCTTTGGGGGACCAAAATGGGCGCATCTACAACGATCCGTACAAGAC
>DAIPHW010000004.1:0-39964 GCA_036771135.1 Fibrobacterota bacterium
AAATGTCCTAAAGGCTTACGACAGCGGCTTGAAGAAGTCGCCCAAGGTCGTCTTGGCCTCGGCCAGCTTGTCGGCCATGTAGTCGCGCCAGTCTTCGGTTCCGCCGATGCAGGAAACGGTGATCTTGCGAGCGTCGACATCGTGCTCGACGATGGTGCCCTTCAAGACCTGTCCCACGTGGAAGGAATCGGCCGGAACGCGGAGCGTGTCCTCGGTGAGCTTCGAAAGCGGAACGAAGCCCTCGACGCCTTCTTCGAGTTCCACCACCACGCCGCGGTCGAGCAGACGCACGATGGGCGCCTCCACTTCCTTGCCCAGGGGGAACTTGTCCGGAACCAGCTTCCAAGGATCTTCGCCCATGGCCTTGAGGGAAAGCGAGATGCGACGCTTTTCCTTGTCCACCGAAAGCACCATGCAGGTGACGGTGTCGCCCTTCTGCAGGACCTCGGAAGGATGGTTGACCTTCTTGGTCCAGCTCATGTCAGAGACATGAATGAGGCCGTCGATGCCTTCCTTGATCTCCACGAAAGCGCCGAACGGAGCCAGGTTGCGGACCACGCCCGAAACCACCGTGTTGATGGGAAGCTCGTTGTCGATGGTCGTCCAAGGATCGGGCTCGATCTGCTTGAGGCCAAGCGAGATCTTCTCGTTCTCGGTGTCGATGCGCAGCACCACGGCTTCGACCACATCGCCGGCCTTGACGACCTGCGACGGATGCTTGACGTGCTGGGTCCAGCTCATCTCGGAGATGTGGATGAGGCCTTCGACGCCCTGCTCCAGCTCCATGAAGGCGCCGTAGTCGGTGATCGAGACGACCTTGCCCTTGACGCGCGTACCTTCCGGGTACTTGCCGGCCACGCTCTTCCAGGGATGTTCCTGCAGCTGCTTGAGACCAAGCGAGATGCGTTCCTTGCGCTCGTTGAAATCGAGCACCTTGACGGTGAGCTTCTGTCCGATCTGGACGAGCTCCGAGGGATGCTGAATGCGGCCCCAGGTCATGTCGGTGATGTGCAACAGGCCGTCCACGCCGCCCAGGTCGATGAAGGCGCCGAAGTCGGTGATGTTCTTGACCGTGCCCTCGCGGACCTGGCCACGCTCCAGAGTCTCGATGATCTGGTCGCGCATGCGGGAGCGCTGCTCCTCGAGCACGATGCGGCGAGACACCACGATGTTGCGGCGGCTCTTGTGGACCTTGATGACGCGGAAGGACATGGTCTGGCCGAGCAGGGAGTCCATGTCGGGGATCTGGCGCAGGTCGATCTGCGAGCCAGGCAGGAAGGCTTCGATGCCGAACAGGTCAACCACAATGCCGCCCTTGATGCGACGCACCAGAGTGCCGTCCACCACTTCGCCGGTCTCGTAGGCGTCGCGGATGCGCTCCCAGACCTTCATGAAGTCGGCGCGCTGCTTGGAGAGGACGATCTGGCCGTCTTCGCCTTCGATCTGCTCGATGAAGACGTCAACATGGGTGCCGATGTCCATCTCGTCGTCGGACTTGAATTCCGACTTGGGGATGAGGCCTTCGGACTTGAAGGAGATGTCGACGATGACGTGCGATTCGGTCTGGCCCAGGATGGTGCCGGCAACGATCTTGCCTTCTTCCACACCTTCGAGAGTCGCGGTGTAGGCGGCGGTAATGGCCTCCTGCTCCTCGGCGCTGTGGGTGGAGACGCGTCCCTCGATCTCGGCGAGGTCGGCATCGGTGCCGTAGAGCAGCTTGGTCTCTGACATGTTTCGTTCTTTCTGGTTGCGCACAGCGGACCTCGGAGATCGAGGCGACCGCAAATCAGAACGGCGAAATTGCCGCCCCGGTGCTGGTGATGATTTACCGTGGATGAATAGAGCTCCGCAATCTAGTTATTGCATCAGAAGCTCCCAAGTCGTTCTGACAAGGCGTTCCTCCATTCCCCTGAGAAGCAATATCAACCCATCTCCTCAGTGGAAGATGATGCTGTCATACTTATCCAGATTCAAGCCGATGTTTTTCACGTAATTCTCAGCCGGCTGGTTCTGATTCCCACCTAATGGAATGAGGACCACGCGCAGCGGATAAACGCCCGTCACGGCATGCACGCCATTTCTCGCCACACCGTTCCAGGCAAGCCAAAGCGTTGCTTGTCCACCAGGGGAAGTGCCAGTTTTTTTGAACAACGCGAATACCGAAGGACTCGCTAAGCACTGCACGGCTGTGCCCATCCGATCGTATATATAGGCAGTCAAACTGCGATCCCCGCGCGATGTATCGTAACGAAGAGTTAACCGAAGGCCCACAAGCTGATCTGTCGCCACCTCGGCGCCGTTGCCATCCACCCACGTCTCCTGCCGCTCTTGGCTGCCGGGATAGAGGATCTGGAACGGAGTTCCTGTCGGCTGCCAGGCCTCTTCGATCGTAAGCAGCACCGGCTCGCTGCTCACGATCATATTGCGGGAAATGCTCGAAACCGAGATCCACGGACTGCCCGCCACCGCGGCGCGCCCCAACGAATCCACCAGACTCGAAGCGTCTGAAATCAAGCGAACCGTCTCGCCACGGCGCACTCGGCCGCTGTCGATCGCGATCGCCCACATCGTCCCGTCCTGGCTCGCGGCGAAGCTTGCCGTCACCGTGTCCAAGTGGCCTGTCGAATCGCGCACCTCCAAGCGGACCGTGCCGTCATCCTTGAGATGCACCGTTTCGCTGAAGGTCACATAGAGCGTGTCCGAGCCGCTGGACTGGGTATAGTGGAGCACCGCCGACTGCGCCATCGGGCCGGCAGGCAGGATTGTCAGATCGGCACCGCGGTAGTCCACCGCATAGTCGGAATTTCCAAGCGACCCAAGCAAGATGGCATAGCTTCCCACCGTGTCGCCAGGAGCACGCGTCAGCGTCCCCGAAAGGGTGTCGCCAGAAAGCAAGCCGACGACATCGTAACTCAAGGCGGGATCGGCCGTTCCCAACGCCTTGGATGCGGCACGCACCGTCACCTGGACAGATTTCGGGAGGATCGCAAGGCTGTCGCCAACGAAAGCCAGCGCGTAGTTCGGACTTGCACTCAGCGTCCCTCGCGCGATCATGTACTTGCCGACATTCTCACCCGAAGCGCGCGTCAGGGTGCCCGTGAGCGTATCTCCCTTCACGAGGCCAGTGTCGATGTAGGCAAATGCCGGATCGGCGCTACCGTAGACCTTCGTCTCCGGGGTGGCTGTGACAAGAATTGACTTCGCGGTGATCGCGGCAGAAAGGCCGGAAACGTCCCTCAGCACGTAGTTTCCCGCTTGGGAGCCCGTCAAAACAGATCCGGTTACCGTCACGCTCTTGCCGGCGCCGACATCCTTGGTGTCAAAGGCTGCGCTGCCCAAGGCTAGCGCAACGGCATCGCCCGCGACCACGCTGTCGAGAGAGGCTCCTGTGATCGTCGCGGCCGGCGTTCCATCGTAAAGCTTGTCCTGAGCCACGGCGTCGATGATCTTCAAGACCTTCGGTGTAATCAAGAGGCTATCGCCCACGTAGGTCAGCGCGTAATTCGAACCGGCGCTCAACGTCCCTTGCGTGATCCCGTACTTGCCGACAGTATCGCCAGGAGCACGGCTCAGAGTGCCCGTCAGCGTGTCACCATGCACAAGGCCAGTGTCCGTGTAGGCAAACGTCGGGTCAGCGCTGCCGTAGACCTTCGTCTCTGGAGAGGCCGTGACAAGAATTGACTTCGCGGTGATCGTGAGGCTATCGCCCACGTAAGTCAGCGCGTAATTCGAACCGGCGCTCAACGTCCCTTGCGTGATCCCGTACTTGCCGACATTCTCACCCGAAGCGCGCGCCAGAGAACCCGTCAGCGTGTCGCCATGCACTAGGCCAGTGTCCGTGTAGACAAATGCCGGATCGGAGCTGCCGTAGACCTTCGTCTCCGGGGTGGCTGTGACAAGAATTGACTTCGCGGTGATCGTGAGGCTGTCGCCCACGTAGGTCAGCGCGTAGTTCGGACCGGCGTTCAACGTCCCTTGCGTGATCCCGTACTTGCCGACAGTATCGCCAGGAGCACGGCTCAGAGTGCCCGTCAGCGTGTCACCATGCACAAGGCCAGTGTCCGTGTAGGCAAACGTCGGGTCAGCGCTGCCGTAGACCTTCGTCTCTGGAGAGGCCGTGACAAGAAGTGACTTAGGCTGAATGGTCATAATCTGGCTAGACGAAGCCCCGGTGTAGGTGGCATCGCCCTCTTGGGTCGCGACGATGGTGACGGTGCCGACGGATTTGATGTGGATCTTGCCGTCCACGATGCTCGCCACGTTGGTGTCGGAACTGGTGTAGCTCAGTGCCAAGCCCGAGTTGGAACTGGCGCCAGGGACGAAGTCCGTATCGCCGTAGGTCTTGGCAGGAAGGACGGGGAAATCCAGGGATTGGCTGGCTTGCAGGAAGCCGCTCAGAAGACGGCTGTCGGAGCCGGTCGCAGGCCAGGTGATGGTGGTCTGCCCCACCATGCCCAAAGCAGGCGTAGCGGGATCTTGCGCCAGTGTCCCGCCTGCTTGGGCCCATTCGACGGTGGTGGCCGCCGATACCAATCCGCATAGGAAGAAGAGCAGAAGCAGAGGACGTCTCATCGTTTCTCGTCCTTGACGCAGCGCAGCGAGAAGCTGCACTTCTTGTTGTCGTCGCCCCGGTACACGTCGGGATCGTCCGCCGACATGCCTCGGTACCAGACATACGGGCCGTTCAGTTCCGTGGCAGTCCACCACAAGCCGTAAGTTCCGATGTCGCCGAAGCTAATCTTGCCCACAACGTCCTTGTCGCAGCGACCGCCGGGCAAGGCATGAAAGCCGTAGCTGTCCGAGGCTTCGCCCGAACGCCAACCGTCCTTGGACTTGAGCATCTCTCCGCTGGCGGCGCGCGTCTCGTCCACACTCCGCTCAAGCAGTGTCCATTCCCCGTCGCTTGGAACGTGCCAGCCTTCCGGGCACACGCCGCGCACGACGCCGGAAGCTGCGCTATCCGAGGCGTTTCGCCGCGTCGCCTCGGGCCAAGCGTAGAGCCGCCCGTACTTGGCGCAGCTATCCGCGCTGTGGCCGTAGCAGATGCCGACGGTGTCGCGGCCGCTCCCCGCATAGTCGAGGTTCTCCGCCATCCAGGTCTGCCGCCCGATCCTTGCCGTGCGGTAAACATGGCCGTCACGCGCATCCGTGAGCAACGTGCTATCGCCCCCGCTGCGCACTGTCGCCTCAGGCGTACCGGCACAACTCCCGCCGCACAGGACCAGCAGAAGCCCTACCACGCGCAGCAAGCCTACGCCCCTGCTTGCAGAGGAATTGCAATGCGTTGCTGTAGGTCTGGAGTGGTTCATGTCAATTTTTGTCTGAATTTCTGTAGTTCCCTGATTCGCCGCCGGGATCATGCCCCCTGCCCGGCCTTCGGCAGGCCCTGCGGAGGTGTTAATTCTCTAGACACCGAAGCGAGAAGCCGTAGGTCCTGTAGTCGTCGTTGCGGTACACGCTGGCGCTGCCGTCGTCGAAGTACCGGCACCAGGCGTTGGACGCACCGCTCTCGGAGGACGACCAGAAGTAGGCGCGGCCGAGGTCGTTGAACGCCCCGTCGCTGAGGCGGAGGCCCGCCGGCAAAACCCGGAAGCCTTTTATGTCGTTCGTCGTTGCATTCCTAGAATACCAACCATCCGTCGATTTCAACTCAGCGCCCACAGGATCTCCTCTCCAACCAGATGTCGCGGCCGTCGAAGAATTCATCCCCATGCTCACTTCCAAACTTTGCCACTCCGCATCGCTCGGGACATGCCAACCACTGGGGCAGATTCCTTGGCGCGGCAACGTGGCATTCAAGAGTCGCGAGTTGTACGCAGAAGACGTGTCCATCACCTCGGCCCATGTGTACAGGCGACCGTACTTGGCACAGGTGTCGGCATTGTTGTTGTAGCACACCCCAACCGCGCTTGTCCCGGCATAGTTCAAGTTTTCCGCCAGCCAGGTCTGGCTCCCGATCGTCACTGTGCGGTAGGTCTGCAAATCGCGGGAGTCCGTGGCCAGCACATACTGGATCGGCGTGGTCGTCCCATACTGCCAATCAATCCCATGATTTCCGTTCACCGTCGCCTGGCTCGGAAGACTTGGAGCGTAGCCTGGAAGTGTCGCCGTCGCCGAAGTCGTGATGCCGTAAGAGATCGTCACTCCCGCCGTCGCGCTGGAAAGCTCCACCGTCACCGGATCTTGTTCCGCCGTCGCCGTGAAGATCACCGTCGCGGGGGTGCGGATGGCGTAGGTGTCCGAAACCACCTGAGCCGGGTTGCCTTCAAGTCCCGTGGCCACCGCGATCGCCTGCAGCGTGGTGTTCTGCGCGATCGTGAGCGCGCCCGTGTACAGGCTGGAACTCGTGGTCGGCGTGCTGCCGTCCAAGGTGTAGTAGATCTTGGCCCCGACCGTGGCACTGGTCAGAGTCACGCTCTGCGTGCCCGCATAAGTGCCGCTGGCAAGCGAGGCCACGGGGGCCGTCGCCTGGATCCAATAGGTCGCCGTGGAGAGGACGCTGGCATGCACCCCAGAGGCGAAGGCGATCGCCTTGATGGTGGCCCCCTTGTCCACCAGGATGGCCGAGGTGTACACGGGAGAGGCGGCGGTCGGGTCGCTGTCGTCCAAGGTGTAGTGGAGGACGGCCCCGGAAGTGGCGCAGGAAAGCGCCACGGATTGCGGATCCAGGAAGGAGCCGCCCGCCGTGGTGGTGACGGTTTTTGTCACCGTATCGGTGGCCGTGAAGGTCGGGGCCACCGCGTAGTCCTGGAGACAACGAAGCGAGAAGCCGATTGATTTGTCGTAGTCGCGGCGAGCCACGTTGGCGTCGATGTGGTAGAAGGACCGGCCCCAGGCGTAGAACGCACCGTCCTCGGAAGACGACCAGAAATCGGCGTTGCTGCCGAGGTAGTTGAACTTCCCGACGTCGTAGCGGTAGCCCGCCGGCAGAACCCGAAACCCTTTTATGTCGTTCCTCGCTGCACTCCCAGAAGACCAACCATCCGTTGATTCCAATTCAGTGCCCACAGGAGCGCCTCTCCAACCAAGTGTCGCAGCCGTCGAGGAATCCATCCCCATGCTCACCTCCAAGCTTTGCCACTCCGCATCGCTCGGCACATGCCACCCGCTCGGACAGATTCCCTGCACAAAGCCCGATGCCTGCTTGCAGAGCCCTCCCGTCGAATCTCCATAGGCGCATTTGTGGTTGTAAATGGCCGTGTCGAGGGCCATCACCTCGGCCCAGGTGTACAGGCGACCATAGGTGGCGCAGTTGGCCGGATCGTTGTTGTAGCACACCCCCACCGTGTCGGTGCCGTTTCCCTTGTAGTTCAGGTTTTCCGCCAGCCACGTCTGCTTCCCGATGGTCACGGTGCCGTAGACGCTTCCATCGCGGACATCGACCTCCACCTGGGAGCCGGAATCGGCCTGGGCCAGGAGCCGTTGCACCGTGTCGAGCGTCGCCTTCTGCACGGCAAGCGCCGCCAGCAGGCTGTCCAGTTGCCGCTGCGCCAGCCCCGAATCCTGCCGCGCCCGGGCCAGCGAATCCGACAGCCCCTTCACCTTGGCAAGCAAGGAATCCTGCCCGACCACGAAGTACGCGAAGTTTGCGGTATCGGCCCGGTGCGCCCACAGGCCGGTGTCGCTGTGGAGGGCAAAGCGGGCGGAATCTGTCCAATGGACCACGCGGGCGCTGTCGGCCCAGGCGGCCCCGATGGCCCACGGAGCACTTCCCAGGCGCAAGCGCCCCTTTTCAGCTTCGCCGTCAAAGCTGAGGCCCAGCCACAGGTCTTGCCGAAAGAGCGAAGAATCGAGCGGCACCGCCGCCCCCAGACGCAGCGCAAAGAGCCCGCGCGCGATCGCGACCGTCTGCGTCTCGCTCCAAAGCGCCGCCCCCCCTGCTCCGGAGGCGTAGAGGCTTGCGGTCACGCTTGCCGAGCCGTCGGAGCGCAAGGCCCCGGTGGCGGAATCGCGGGCGATCCCCTGGAACGGGAGAGTGGCCGCACACCCGATGCCGCACAGGCAAAGGAGCAGCAGGAACGCGATGCGAACGCGAGACAGGCCACCAGCCACGCCCAACAGCTCCTGCGCGACTTTACTTGTCAAGCCTCTGCGATGCGGTCCTGTAGGTCTGGAGTGGTTCATGTCGATTTTTGTCTGAAGTGTTGAGTTCAAAATTTGTCGTGATATAGAGCCGATTTCGATGGTTCACCTCTCGCCCACCGCTTTCCTTCCCCCTTTGCCTGCCTTCGGCCAGGCAGGGGAAAGGGGCGGTTTGGGCGACCAACGGAAACTCAAGAACCAGGACGCACGGAGCGGAAGCCGAAGCTGAAGTAGCGGCCGCCCGGGTCGATGTAGCCGCGATAGGCCGAACGCAGGGAAGACGCGCCGTTGCCCCAACTGCCGCCACGGAACACCCGGTAGGTACCGGACGAAGGCCCTGACGGATCTGTCACTGCCGTGGTGGAATACGTCCCATACCAGTCCCCTGTCCACTGCCACACATTGCCTGCCATGTCATAAAGACCGTAACCGTTGGGGGACTTTGTCGCCACCGGATGCGTGGTGTTGCCAGCATTAGAAGAGAACCAAGCGTACGAACTCACAGTAGCCGCATCCGAAGCACTTCCCCAGAAATAGGCCGTCGTCGTTCCGGCGCGGGCCGCATACTCCCACTGCGCCTCGCTCGGCAAGCGGTAGCCGTTCTTGCTCAAATCCGTGGCAAGCCCCGCCAAGGCCGTCACGCCATTTCCGTAGCTGCCCGTCAAACCCGTGTAGCTGTACACCGTGTCCCGCCCTTCGGCGCGACTGCGGGCGTTGCAGAAAAGTACCGCGTCAAACCAGGTCACCATCTCCACTGGGCACATCAAGCCACAAGCTGTGAAATACGAAGGATTCACCCCCATCAGGCCTTGGTACTGCCCCTGGGTCACATCCGTGCCACTCATGCCAAAGGCTTGCGTCAGCGTCACGGAATGCTGCGTTTCATTAGAGCTGCGCCCGGTTTCCGTACTTGGGCTCCCCATCGTGAAGCTGCCTGCCGGGATGGAGCGTTCCACCTGCGCATTCACGCGGCTGTCCAGCAAACCAGAATCGCTCGCCAGCGCCCGCAGCTTCACAGCGAGAGCCCCGCTCGGCAAGGCAAAGGAACACGGCGAAGCACAGGATGCGGAGCTGCTGCTGGGATCGGTGCCATCAGTCGTGTAATACAACGTGGCACCTGCCGTGAGACTACTCATGCTGACCGTCGGAGTGCTGCCCTGCGACACCTGGATGCTGGGCATCGCCACCTGTGTCGCGGTAGCCACAGAACTATTGGCATACCCCGTCGCCGTGGCCATCGCCTTCAAGCTCGCATTGGCGGGAAGCGAAAGGGTCCCTCCGCTTGCGACGCTGGAAGAAGCCGTGGTGGGGTCGCTTCCATTGAGCGTGTAATAAAGAGTAGCGCCCGAAGTGGCGCTCTTGAGTTGCACTGTCTGCGCCGCCGAGTAGGAATTGACCGTCACTGTGAACGTAGGAGCCGCCACCTGGATCTGATATGCCGCACTCGCCACTGCGCTGTTGTCCAAGTTGGCACTGGTGGGCGGCACCGCAATCGCTTTCAGCGTCGCATTCTTCGTCACCGAGATCGCCGTCCCCATGTACAGCACCCGCGTCGCAGACGTCGAGGGGCTGGTGCCGTCGGTGGTGTAGTACAGCGAGTCTCCCGCCGTCCCCGAAAGCGTCACCTGGATGGAATTGGCAAACGGCCCGGTCCCGGTGAGTACCGCATTTGTCACGGCATTAGTCACCGTGAAGGTGGGGGCAGCAGTCTGGTCGCGAATGCAACGGAGCGAATAATGATCATGCTTATTGAAATCGAGAACATATAAATAGCTTGAACCATTCAATATTCTGAAAAGCGCACAATTGGCATTATCCCCATCATTTTCCAACGCAAACCAGAATAGGAATTCATTATTTATGTATTCGAAATAACTAGTTCCTTCGCCATGATCCATCAACTCGCCTGCAGGTAAGATGCGGAATCCATAGGCATCAGTACTTGTGGTTGTGGAAGCCCAATTGCTCTTGGACCTGAGGCTTGTCATTTCGTCGTTATCGTTCTGCCCGTTATTGTTTAAATCAACATAATGTGTCATTGTCGTCCACTCATTAACACTTGGGACATGCCAACCGCTAGGGCAGATTCCTTGGCGCGGCAACGTGGCATTCAAACGCTGCGAGTTGTACGTGGAAGACGTGTCCATCACCTCTGCCCACGTGTACAGGCGACCGTATTTGGCACAGGTATCGGCAGGCCCAGATGTCGTCGCTCCGGTCGTCGAGTTGTAGCACACCCCCACTGTGTCCGCGCCGCTTCCCTTGTAGTTCAGATTCTCCGCAAACCAGGTCTGGTCGTCGATCTTTACCGTACGGTAGGTCTGGGCCTTGGCCGGGTCGCGGCCATCGATCACCGTGCCGTAGCTAATGCCCGCCGTCCAAGCCACGCCATAGCTGATGAAGTATTGCCCATAGGCCACCGCTGAGCTCAGGCCATTCAGCACCGCCACCGCTTTGAGGGTGGTGCCGTAGCTGACAGAAAGCGGCCCCACATAGACAAAGCGCGTGCTGGAAGTGGTCGGATCGGAACCGTCCAGGGTGTAGTAGATCGCGGCATCCGCGCTCGCGCAGGTGATCCGGACCGTCTGGGCCGTGGCATAGACACCGGAAAACAACGACAGCACGACCGGGCGCGGTCCCTGGACTCCATTCACGCAGGAATGCCGGTACGGATCATACCACACCCCGCCGCACTTGGAATAGACACTTCCTGACAAACAGAACTGGGTGGAAGAATCGTAGGCCACGGCTCCGCATAGGTTGGAGGCGTCGGCGATCGCCCGGGTCAAGGAATCCAACGCCTTGGCGGCGGCCGCCTGGGAATCGGCCAAGAGCTTGACTCCGCCTTTGAGTGCGGTCAGACTGTCTCCTTGACTGGCCAAGGCCGCCTGAAGAGCCGGGAGCGCAGTCCCGTCGCGGGCCACCAAAGCGGTATCGGCATGGCGCACGGCGCGCCCCGAATCTCCTTTGGCGGCGTACCGGGCGGTGTCGGCGCGACGGGCAGGAACCACGGAATCGGTACGGGAAGCGCCCCGGGCAAAGGGCACCGCCCCCAAGCGCTGACGCGGGAAGCTCTTGCCATCGAGGCTTGCCTCCAGATACAGGTCACGGCCGTCAAAAAGCGTCGAATCGAGCGGTGTCACGCTCCCCAGTTGGCAGGCCCAGCGCCCGCCGCTGGTGGTCACGGTCTGGCTTTCGCTCCACAAGGCCGAGCCGCCCACTGCGGTTGAATAAAGCGCAAAGTTCGCCGCATGGGAGCCATCGGCCAGCGGACGATTGGAGGCTTCCAAGGCCAAGCCCTGCCAAGGAAGCAGCGCCGCCCGCCCCAGACCGCACAGGCAAAGGAGCAGGAAAACGAGCCGAACAGGACGCACCGCCGTCGTATTATGCCATCCGACGGTGGCTGAGCGGAGTCGAAGCCAGCAGGAGGACCATCTTTCAATCATGGAGACACCGCAACGACAAGCCGTAGGTTTCCATCTCGCTGTCGCGCGTCACCGCCGCGCCGTCGTAGGAAAAGAGCCGATCCCAAGCGCAACTCAACGGCGCATTGTTGTCGGGGTTCTCAGAAGAAGACCAGTAACCAGCCTGGCTACCCAGATTACAGTCGCCGTCACCGCCAAAGACAAACGTCTCGTTGCGGTTGCCCGCCGGTAAAGCGCGGAATCCAAACGTGTCCGTACCATTGCCATTGGACGCCCAGCCGCTTGCAGACTTCAGCTTCCTTCCCGAAGTCGCCGAATCCACATAGCGCACCAACTTGCTCCATTCCGCATCGCTGGGCACATGCCAGCCGGTTGGGCAGATTCCCTGCACGCCGCTGGGAGTGGCGCTGCTGGAAGATGCCCCCTTCATCGCCTCCGTCCATGTGTACAGGCGACCATATTTGACGCAAGTGTCCACAGGCCCAGGAGTCGAAGTCCCGCTCGCATTCGGACAGGCGCCCACCGTGTCCGTGCCGCTTCCGTGATAATTCAAATTGGCCGCCATCCAGCGCTGCAAGCCGATCTGCACCGTCGGGTAGACCTGCCCATCGCGGGCGTCGTAGAGGTACCCTGGCGCACTCAACTGCCCCCGCACCACCGCCAAATTTTGCGCCTGGGTGGCCAAGGCGGTTCGGACGCTCAAGATGCGAGCGCGCAACGATGTGACACTGTCCCGCACCGCTTGCAAAGTCAATCTATCATTTCGATAGATAGTTATAAGAGAATCCAACCGTGGACTGGAAAGCGCGGTGTCGGCGGTGTCGGCGTAGATGGCGGCCCGCAGCGAATCGGTGAAGTTGGCTCGCAGGACGGTATCGGCGCGATGGGAGGCGCGAGCGGTGTCGGCAAAAGGAGAAAGGGCAGCCAAGGGCACCGCTCCCAGCCGCAAGCGAGGGGAAAGCTCAACTTCGCTCCCGAAGGCCACCCCTAAGAAAAGCGGACGGCCATCGAAGAGGCTGTCGGGAAGATTCGTGACGGTCCCCAGATAGATGGTGAAAAGCCCCCCCTTCACCGTCACGGAAGACCGCTCCTGCCAACTGGCGAGAGTTCCCAGCGAATCGCGGTAAAGGGAAGCCGTCAAAGAAATCGGGCCGTCGGGGCGGATCTTCCCCGAACCATCCAACGCCTTGCCTTGAAATTGGAGGGAGGTTGCTCCAACCAAGGCTGCGAAAAAGAAAAAGGCCGTTGCCGCTTGAGGAACTTTCACGATTTCAGGGAAGCTGGCGAAAAATCCACACGAAGGCAAGAAAAAATGACCGCAAAAATCGAAAAAACCACCTATACAAGCTGGAAATGCGGTAAGAGACTGATTTTTGGCACAAAAAACCTTCCGGGAGGAGGGGGCCCGGAAGGGAGGATTCCTAGAAGATCAACCGCAGTTAATATTCATCGTCATCCCCAATCCATGTGTAGTAGGAATAGACATTGAAATTGGTCACAGCATGGTTTGTATTGGTGAGCGGGTTTGAGATGATCCAGAAGTTATAGGAACCATCGTTCACTTCGTAAGCAGTCCCAAGCCCTTTGCCGTTATAATCGCCGCTCGAGTAGCTCGCCCCCATCACGGGACTGGCATAACTCGAATAGTCGTTCTTGGGGCAGGTGACCGATCCCGCACACTTGGTGCCATTGAGGTCAGCAGCCATGGAATCGTAGGACCATATCCCTGAGACCGTCCCGTATTTATCGTTTTGAGCCGTGATCCAGAAAGTGTCTTTAAGTCCCTCGGCACCGAAATCGATCAAACCGACAGCGTCGCTGTACGCATAGTTCAGGAATAGTGAATTTCCACTCCCTCCGTAACCGACACCATTGCTTGCTGAACTCACACTTTCGCTGTATTCAACCGTTCCGTTGTCGGTGATCCGTGCGTTGATCTGCTCGTCGCAATTGTCATCGCCGCTACAGTTCGCATCGTTGCCGCCGTAGCTTGGAATCTTGACGTGAATGGAAATGCGCCCCACGGCGCGCATTTTTGTTTCGCTGGTGCCAGAAAACTTGTAGTAAGTCGTTCCCGAAGTCACTTCGGTGGTGTAGCTGAATACGCGGTAAGAGTAATACGGGCTACCACCGCCCACAGCATCCTTATATGAGCAACTGCTTCCAGTCGTCGCTTGCGTAAACAAAGAGGCACCAGAAATGGTCGTGGGAGCACTCGTCATATCCCCTAGCGTAAGGGAAGCAAGAGTGGAGTTGTTGAGGGACCTCACGATATAGTAGCCCTTGATCCGTTTGTCGAGGGAAGAGCGATCGGTAAACTTGACGTAGATGGCCGTCCGGGCATCGTCCTTGCCCAACTTGAGGTTGGTGGGCTGCAAGAGATCGGAGCGCACCTGAAGAGAGCAGAGATAGGAATGCGTTCCATCTTCAGCGATTGACCGGAAAACGAGCTTGTTGTCGACCCGATTTAGCTTGGAAGCGAAGTCGACGACGGCTACCGGCCTATTGCTGGCGGAATCCGTCGCGTAGGTAACCGACAGCGTTGTCCCGTTCGCCACCACGTTCAGCTTCTGGGTGCTGCGCTTAAGGAATACCCTCAGTGCCGGAAGATATGATGCACCCCCCTTCAGGGTGTCGCTAAATGCCGTAGATGGAGTCCAACTAAAGCGTGGCGTCGTCTCTGTATCTTCGTAGTAGCGAAGCGAATCCACTCCAGCAAGCGAGTCTGGAAGCAGACTGGAGCGAACTGGGTCGGAATCCAGAAGGTCGGAAACATTGTCGTTGTCCGTGTCCTTTTTCTTGGGATCGGTGAACCAAGTCACAGTGTCAGCTCCAGAGACCGAGCAGCCAGCCGCGGTGTATTGGCAATGCTTCCAGCCCATCACCTCGTGGTAATCGCTAATACCATCCTTGTCCGAGTCCGTATCATTGTCCGAAGTACCGTACAAGGCTTCCAAGTAATCGGGAAGCGAGTCTTTATCGGCATCTGCAGTGTAGAGAAGCTCCAAATTGTCACCGGGAAGAATGCTGATATTTTGAGGATTGAAATTCCGCCAAGCCCGCGTCACCTTCGTGGTGTCTGTGCTACTTGTCTGGCGAGTCCTGATCGCGAACCAATAAGCGTGAATGGCTTCACTATTCTCCACCCCGCTAATCCCGACAAGAGCTTCGGTGGAGTCGCTCGTCCAAGAAAGATTCAAGGCATTTAGAACATCGCTCACTGTCGAGGTGTAGTAATAGTCGCTGCTGGAAGTCGCATTGGGATTCTTTAGGAACTGCGTTGCTACCCGCTTTTCGACCGACGGAAGTTTTCCTGTTGGACCATAATCCAACACTACGCGCGCATCCTTGTTAGCGACGTTAGTGCTCACTGACGTTCCGTCGTAAGTAACCGCGTTGGCGTCCTGATACGTGTAAGCGATGCTTGAAAGTTGACACGTCAAGGCATCGCCGCTGAGGATCGTCTTGATGTCGTCATTCTGCAAATTGGAACTCACCAATGAGACGACCACAGAATCACCCTTGGCGATCTTGCCGGATATGCTTGCGTCGGGGACCAAGCCGCTGAGGATCTTCCACTTATTGTTGCCGTGCACGTATATGTTAAAGCCCACGCTGGCAAGGTTGACGGCAACGTCACCGGTATTCTTCAAAGACACGCTAAAGTGTGCAATTCCACCCGTCTGATCCGTCCCGTTCGTCCATTCCTGGCCGGATGTGCTCTCATAGCTCTTCTGCGTCTCAATTGAAGATTCGCGGCTTTGTTCGCTGGTCGTGGAATAGGAATAGCTTCCAGAAATTCCTGCCGTGTAGGACGCCGTGACCTTGCAACCCTCTGTACCCGCCTCAACTCCTTCTGAAACGGACAAACTCCAACCCGCATCCAAGCTATATGTATTGGAGTTCGTGTAGCTGGTAGAGGTCGACTGCGTCGTAGAGTACCCTGTGGTAACCTCCGACGAGGTCGTCTGAGAGGTGGACGTCGTCGTGTTCAAGCTGATGTAGGGAGCCTGAAGAATCCTTACGCTGAACGCGGGAAGGTCAGCAACCAGCGGATTCGTTCCATTGTTCGCCTCATAAGCGTCGGAACGACCATCCCCGTCACAGTCCACATTGAGAGGGTCGGTGCCCCACACCACGGCCTCGTCGTAGTTCGAAAGCCCGTCGCCATCCCAGTCATTGGTGTCCGTGGCCGAGGCGATCTGCGTCTCGTTCACGAAGAGAATGGCTCCAGCCGTCCCCGGCTTGATGACTGAACTGCCGCTCGTGGTGGCAACATTCAATGTGCCGATGGAGCCGCCGACGGTGTCGAACTTCAGTCGTTGCACATCACTCAACACGAAAGCCATCGTCTTTTGGGTCGTCTCATAGTACAGCGTATCATGGCCGCTTGAAAACGAAAGTTTGTCTCCATCATGAAGGTAATAGGCCGTCTCGACGCCCTTGACGCGCACAGTAAGCCGTGCCGCGAAGGTCCATGCAGACAAGGCAAGGATCGCGATAAGAATCTTGTTCATGCCATCGTCCTTTCTCAGCGCATCCACTGGAAGCGCAGCACTTGCGTAGCGGCTCCCGTGGAAGAGGTGGCTTTTGCGAAATAGATCCCGTATGGGAGTCCGCTGATGGACTGATTTGCCTGGCCGAGATTGTCTAAGGAAAGATCCCACCCTTGCATGCGGCGTCCCTCAAGAGAATAGAGGTCGAGATGAGCTCTTGAGGTTCCCGGTATGCTCACACGGATGGAGCGTCCTTGAAAGTACAGCCCGGCAGCAAGCGAACTCCCCTTGCTTGAGGTGATTCCCGTGACAGTCCCGCTAAACGAGATGCTTTTCACAGAATCCAAGCTATAGAGGTATTGGCTCCCGCCGCCGAAAAGCGCGAGTTTCAGCGCAGCTTCGGAGGCCGCGCATGACAACAGCAACATACCCATGAAGATCATCATGGACTTACGCATAAATGGTTCCTTTCATGCCACCACAGGAAACACGGCAGCTATCGCGGAAATGATATGGGGAAAAGGAAAGAATTCCTAAAAGAAATGACCGCAAAAACCGAAAAAGCTGCTCTAGCGGCCTAGAAATGCGGTTTTCAGGACTCGTCCAGCGATTCAGCAATCTCCGAGCGCGGGTGCGCCAGCAGATGTCGCAGCGACTCCAGCTCCTTCAATAAGGCTTCGCCCTGCTCCTTGCCGAGGCTTTCTGCCACGAATTCGACAGTTCTTTCCAGGAGACGCCACTTGGGATTCTTGGGCCACTTGTGGAGTTCCAGGTAGCGATCCAGGGTGACGGCCCGCCGCCAGCCGTTGCGGTCGGCATGCACTTTCCAAAGCCCCGAAGCATCCGCCAGATCGGGCTTCGTCCCTCCAGTCGCCGCGCACCAAAGCTCCAGGGAACGGTTCAAAAGCACACAAATACGGGCGCGCAGTGCATCTTCGCAGCTTTCGAGATATGCCTCCCGCAGACGCAGTTGCAGTTCCACCCGCGAAAGCAGCACCTCACGCAAAAAGGGCTTGGGGACATAGTCATTGCCGCCCACCGCAAAGCCGCGTGCCACGTCCTCTGGAAAGGCCCGCGCCGAAAGGAACAGCACCGGAAGCTCGGAAGCCGAATATCGTTCCCGAAGGCGACGACATACGGCCAGCCCGTCCATCTCCGGCATCATCACGTCCAGCAGCACCAAAGCGGGAACCTCGGCAGCGATTCGTTCCAAAGCCTCCAGACCGCTTGTCGCGCACAGCACCTCGATTCCCTGCGGCTCCAGGAAAGCTTGCACGACGCGCAGGTTGATGGGCTCGTCGTCGACCGCCAGCACTCGGCACCGGAATTTCCGGGAAGTCAACTTGTCATCTGGCTCGGGAGCAATCGGGCAAATTTCTGGAACAGGAAGAGGCACGGCATCGGCAACGGATTCCTGCGACACTTCCGTCACGGCTTCCAGATCGAAGAAGAAGCGCGATCCTTTGCCCTCCTGCGACTCCACTCGCAATTCGCTCCCATGGAGGCGCACCAGTTCGCGGCTGATGGCAAGCCCCAGTCCCGTCCCACCGCGCCCGTCGCCCACCTGCTCGAAGCGCCCGAAGATGCGTTCCAAATCGACCGGAGCGATGCCGCGTCCGGTGTCGCGCACCTCCAACAGGACGCGCCTTTCCATCGTCGAAAGCACCAGCTCCACCCGTCCTCGCTCGGTGAAGCGCAAAGCATTTCCCAAGAGGTTCACCAAGACTTGCGCGATGCGATCGGCGTCGCCCCGCACCCGAGGAAGTCCCGGTTCGCAACGCAGTTCAAGGGAGACGCCCTTCTGCTCGGCCAGGGGACGCAGGCTCACCAAGAGTTCGCTTCCGAGACCGGCCAAGCTTAGGACGGACAGATGCAGCTTCATTTCCCCCTCAGTGAGGCTTGCCGTGTCCAGCAGGGCATCGACCAGTCCGCTCAGGCGACGAGCACTGACGACCACCACCTCAAGCGAGCGGCGCATGTCACACGCCAGTTCCGTGCGCACGTCGGCAAGCACCGCCTGGGTCAGCCCGAGGATGCCATGCAGCGGAGTGCGCAGTTCGTGACTGGTGTTGGCAAGGAAAGCATCCTTCACCTTGGAAAGCCGCTGGAGCTCCCGGTTCTGCAATTGGGCCTCCGCGACCAGCTCGGCATTGGCCCGAAGCGCAGAATTCGTCCGGCTGGAAAGGATCAGCGCCTGGCAGATGGCCAAGACAGCACTCCCATAGGTCAGCAGATACGGAGCCTCGCTCATTCCCAAAAAGCGCAGGGTGTCGTTGACGCAAACGGCGAGATAGACGAGATATCCCACGGCAAGGCATGCGGCATAGGGTCTTCCCTGGCGTGCCGCCAAAATGCAGGCGCACACCACCGAAATCAGTCCGGCGCAGATGATCCAGGTCGCCCACCAGATCCAAGGAAGACAGGCTCGGAACGGCAACAGGCATATCGCCACGGCCATGGCACCGCAATACGCCCAAAGCACAATGCTGGTCACCTTCAGATGTCGGAACGGAAAAAGCAGCTGAGTGAACAGGCTCGTCAGCAAAAGGAACATGAACAGGCACAGCGAATTGATGCGATTCAGCGCCTCGAAGGAGACGGCGGAGGTCACCAGGGTAAGCAAGCGCATTTCGCCGCTTTCCGTGGCGATCTCCGCGATCCAGACAAAGCAGTAAAGCGAAAAGACCAAGGCCGGCGCACGGAAACGGCGGTTCGACGAACCGATCCAATTCGCCGCCTGCTGGATGCCCAAAAGCAGGAACATGCCCATCACCATCGCCTGAAGCAGAAAGTGCAGGAACAGATGCCGTTGGATAGCTTCAGGGGTTCCTACGCGAATGGGAAAATCGAGCCCGCCATTGTTGGCGTGGAAGTTCGATGTCTGGAAAACGAGTTCCACCTCCGGGCCGCGCAGAGGCGCGACGGCGGTGCGAAAAGCATTTTCCGGCACTTCTTCGCCCAAACTCCTGCCCACCCGGCCATTAGAAAATGCAAGCAGCCCATCAACCCACAAGCGATAGGCGCTGCCGGATTCCTTCAGGGAAAAAGCCAACTGGCGTACCTTCGAGGTGTCCACCAAGATGCGCAGTCTGTAAGTGGCAAAGCCCGTATCGGGATAACGACGCCCGTATCGATCCCTCAGGCGGGTCCACTGGACCTGGGAAGAAAGTTGAGTGCAAGGCCAAGATTGCCCCGAGACGAAGTCCGCAGGCAAAAGGAGGCGCCGCCAATAAAGTTCCCAAGGCCCATCAAGCTCCCGAACCCGAGCAAGGTCCACGTTCCTAAGATCCTGTACGCCAGGCCTCGGTAGATAATGCGCTTGACTTTGGGCGCAACTTCCAAGAAACAGCAAAAGCAGCAGGAACGGCGCGCGGGTCCGCAAAGACATTGGGCAAAGATGCCAATTTCTTAAGCGTTTGGCTCGAACCGGTGTCGGCGACCGAGCCGTGTCTTGTCAGCTTCCCAACAATTCAAAAAGGCGGAAGAGCTGCGAAAGCGGCGTCGGCAGACGCAGCGTCTCAAGCCGGGCGGCTGGCGGAAGACCGCAGCGCTCCGTGGGCAACTGATGCAGCACCACGAGCGGCTGAATGTACGGAAAACCTTCTGGGAACAAGCGGACAGGATGATCGCCCAGGTAAATGAAAGCGTCCCACTCGTACTTCTGGAGCGACTCCACGGAACCGCGCTGTAAAACACCCAACTCGGCAAGCAAGCGTTCCAGTGGCGATGGCGAGGCGACCCAAGTCTCCATGGCCAGCACCAAACGCGGGCGCACCGGAGGAAACGGCAAGCGAAAGCCCCCCAGCGGCAAACGTAAGCCATGGACGGCGCGGCTAGCGATGTTCCACGAATCATCGCAGAGAAGCGGCAATTGGGCGATGTCCTCGGTAAGCAAGCGAGGTTCCAGTTCATCGCGTCGCGGCAGCGAAACGGCCACCCCACCGTTCGCGGCCATCGAAAGAGCATGCGCCCATTGGTTAGCCGTAGACAGACGCAAGGCATCGCGCGTGGGAGGAACCGGCGACGAATTCTGGTAAGCGTTGACGTATTCCTGCATGGGCGTGACCAAGGCCGGCGGCAAGCCCAGCCGCTGGAAGACGGCTCCGGCGAATTCCCCATAGGGAAGTCCAAAGACCTCCTCCACTATGCGCGTCAGGAATTTGCCGCTACCGCGGGCGGATTCGCGCAGCGAGATCCATTGTTCCGTGGGCAGGCGCTGCATCAAGAGGATCTTTGGCAGATCATGGCAGAGCCCGATCAAGGCGGCAGCAGGCTGATCGGGGCAGAAGCGCTCCATCCAACGGGTACAAAAGAGGGCATGGGCCCAAGTGCGCAGGATATCCTCGGGAAGCTCTTCGTCGTCTCCGTACACCTTTGTCGCCGCCACGGCCTCCCCGACCTTGGAAAGCCCTAAGAGTTGCAGCGCATCCATGAGGCGCGGAAGCGGACGAGCTCGCGAAAGCGCAGCCTGGGCGCTGGCCATCACGGCGGCCGCCAAGATCGGATCATCGTGCAACAAAGATTCCACTTCGGAAAGGCTCGTCAAAGGCGAGGCGCAGGCCGTCAAGACGTTGTTGCGGGAAGAGGGGAAAGCCTTGCCTTGCAGCCCTTCCAGGAAATCGGCGAGTTCCATCCGCGAAGGTGCCGGGAGCTTGGAGCCTGGCGGCAACGGCGTGCGCGGGCGCACCGTGGGTGCCAAAGCACCGCAATCTTCCAGCCGCTGACGCACCCGGGCCAGCAAGTCGTCGATCAGGAAGCCCGCCTTGAGCACATAGTCCCGTACCCCCAAAGAGAGCGCCTCGGCGACGAAGCCGCGATCGGAATGCCCCGTGAGGATAATGACTGGCGTGTTGCGAAAGGGTTGACTCTGGCGCATCTGGCGCAGCAGCGCAAGGCCATCGCCACCGGGCATGCTGAGGTCCAGCAGAACGAGATCGGGACGCTGCGAGCCGAGCAGTTCGACACCCTCGGCAAGATTCTCAGCCAGCACGGCACGGTAGCCCTGCTGCGTTAGCACGGTATCCATGGTGTAGCGGATGATCTCCTGATCATCGACCACCAAGATCTTTGGCTTGGTATTGAGCACGGACGGCGGCATTTCTCTGCTTACCCTACCATCCTCAGCAGAAAACGACAACGTCAGGGGCGCAGTTCGTACACCTGGGCGCGACCGTCCTCCACCCGCACCCGCACATCGAAGGACAGCAATCGCAGGTACCATTCCCCGGGAGCCCCGCGCAAATGGGCCGGCCGCGGATCGAGTCCCACCACATCCTCCACCAATCGCTTCGCCTCTTCCAATG
The DNA here is from genome assembly GCA_036771135.1 of Fibrobacterota bacterium. Lineage (GTDB taxonomy): Bacteria > Fibrobacterota > Fibrobacteria > UBA5070 > UBA5070 > JBDKGV01. The sequence continues at coordinate 21,307 of DAIPHW010000004.1, forward strand.
AATACTCCGGCATGCCGTCTGCCTGCGCCTTGGGAAGCAGCTCCGCAAGCGCCTCGCGCGCCGATTCGTCCCACCCCACAGGGAGACCAGGATGAGCAGCCCGCGTCAGCCAGCCCTTGCTCACCTCACCCACTGGCACATCGTTTTCAGGGTGATAAGGCCGCAAATCCACCACCGGCGTGCCGTCCAGCAGATCCACTCCCGAAACGTGCACTTCAGGGGTTTCCAGATCCACCCGATCCAGCTTCACCAGCGAAAGCCCTAGAAAATTGGGGCGATGGGGCGAGCGGGTAGCAAAGACCCCCATCTTCTCACGACCATCCAGGCGAGGCGGGCGCACGCAGGGCTTCCAACCTTGGGCGACAGCGCGATCGAAAACGAAAGTGAGCCACACGTGCGAGAAGCCCTCCAGGCCGCGCAAGGCGTCACGCCACACGGCCGGCGGCTGGGCGCAGGAAAAGCGCAGCACACCACGCGCCAGCGGCACCAATCCTGGCTGGCGCGGAATCCCGAGCTTTTCCGGAAAGCAAGTGCGCAAAGATCCGATGGGTTCCAGCGTAAATGCCATCACATGCTCTGCTTGGAACCGAAGCTGATCATCCAGGCTCGCCACGAAAACGGCGAAGCATGTCCGACGGGGCGCGAGAAGGAAAGATGATTGACCACGCCGTCGATGCTGCGGGACATGCCAAAGCGCAGACCAAAGCCCACACCGGCCCTCCAACGACTTTCTTCCCAAGGCTCAGGGGTGGACGAGATCTGCCCGACGCCGGCGAAGACGGCAAACGCCGGAACCACCGTGAGAGCTTCTAGCGGCGGAGTCCAACGTTCCTCGGCATTGAACAGCAAACGGCTCTTGCCGGCTAGGCTCCGTGCCGCGTAACCCGGCAAGCCGTTGTCTTCCCCCAAGGTGTATTGGGCCAGCGCCTCGCTCTGGAAAAAGGCCGCGTCCAGACTAGAGGAGGCAAGGGTTTGCCAACCGGGACGCGGAAACCAACGCGCTTCCAGATGCCCCGTGGCGGTGCCCTGATCGGGACCGGTCTCGCCGCCAGCAAACCACTGGGCAGTTCCCGATGCAGCCAGGTACCAGTCTTGAGCCGGGATGCCGCTCCAACTGGCAGACTGTTGCTGCCAGAGGGCCGAACGGCGCGCCCCGTCGCTCTCCACGTTCCAGAGCACCGTCGAGCCAAGGCTCCACCCCAAAGCAACATCCTCGGTCCACTTGAGGTTTTGGAAGTTGCGAGCGCTCCAGTAGCGCATCCGCTTGACCTGGAGCGAAAAGCCGTAACGCGAATCTTTGCGCGAATTTCCACGGGCAGTCGCCACCACTTGGCGCGTCTTGTCGAGCGGAATATCTAGCGAGGTATCGTAGTAGCCCAAACCCGTGGTGTCCTCGTACCATTCCCCAATGGCGCTGCCGAGGACCTGCACATCCGTCCCCGCCGCCAGCGTGAGCGCCGCTCGCAGATTTTCGGTCAGCGAATGCGGCTGGGTGATCCACTGCTGCTCGGAACCCGGCCAGCGCGATCCGGAACTCTGCTCGCGCATCTCGGTGGGAGTGTAATAGATCCGCTCGTAGCTAGAGCGCGATCCGGACACCAAAAAGCCCCATTCGTCGAAGCGCGAGCGGACAGGCTTGCCAGCTTCAAAACTCCCGGAAAAGCCATCGGAATTGTTGGATGCCAGGAAGGCCAATCGTCCCCCTTGGCCCAGGAAGGCGTTGTTGCCGTAGGTGGTGTACCAAGAATCACGCAGCGAGCTGGAGGAGTAATAGCCGCCGACCTGTTGCCCCGTTCCCGCAAGATTCGCCTCGCTAAGGCCAACGATCCAGGAGAGCTGCCCACCGGCGCGCGAAATGCTCAAAGGAATGCTCAAGCTCCACTGATCCCAGGTCTCGGCATGCAGGATGTGATGCCCAGCAGTATCTGTACGGCTGGTCACGGCGGCATCGGCGAAAAAGCGCTGGCTGCGCAGAAGCCGCCCCGTCTCAGAAAGGCGTTGCGGAGTGAGGGTGTCGCCCAAGCCGCTGATCAGAAAGCGCCGCACCGTAGCGTCAGTGGTCTTCCAGTGGAAATAGTCCTGCAACCAGGAGTAGACAAGGCTGTCGGATCTCGTAAGCACGCGACTGCCGTCCATGGCGTTGTGCCGCACGATTTCCACCGAATCGACGACGAATGAGGCCGTATCGGCAGGCACAGCCGCCGAGGCAAGGAGGCCGAAGCCGAAGATCAGGGCAAGCACAATGGGCTAAGGTATTCAGTAGCGAGGCGACTGTAAACGACTGAATGAGGACGATTCGCTCCTGAGACAGTATGATTTGTCCTATGCAAATTCCTTTCCGCTTCTTCACCCTTCTTGCCCTAGCTCTGACCATTGAAGGTGTCACGATCTCCGCGAGAGCTCAGGAAGAACCGGGGGCCTTGCGAATGCTGGCGGCAAGCGACCTGCATTTCACTCCTTTTGGCGACACGGCGCTCGTCCTGCACCTGCTCCTGGGTGCCCCGTCTCCCGCCGTCCCCACCGCCTCGGCAAACACCGCCCAATACGGTTCCGAGACCGACGCGCGCCTGCTGGAACGGCTGCTTTCCGACATGCGTCGGCAAGCTCCCCATCCGACAGCCATCCTCCTTCCCGGAGATTTCTTGGCCCACAGCCTCGACGACTCCGTGCGCAAGTATGCCCGCGACACCACCGCAGCCAATCTGCGGCACATCCATCTCGCGATCCTGGCGTACGTAAAGGAGCGCATCCAAGCAAGCTTCCCGGGCGTACCAATGCTCTACTGCCTCGGCAACAACGACAGCTACGATGGAGATTACGCCGTGGAAGACGACGGATCGTTTCTGCGCGAGGCCTCCGGAAGTCTTTTCGGCGTGCCCGGAGGACAGCTTTCCGAGACCTTCGCGCACCACGGCTACGGTCGCCTTTCCTTGCCTGGCATTCCCGGCGCACGGCTCCTCATCCTCAACACCACGTTCTTCTCGGTCCGCTTTCCGGGATCCGCGCGTTCCGGCCAAGCCGAACTCGAATGGTTGGAAAAAGAACTCGCCGCAGCCCGCCGCGAGCACGCTCACGTCTGGCTGGAGTTTCACATTCCGCCGGGCATGGATGCCTACGCCTCCTGGAAGCGCAGCGCCCCCGTCGCACTCTGGCAGCCAGACGCCAACCGCCGCGTCCTAGAACTCCTGCGCGAGTATCGCGACGTCGTCTCTGCCGCATTTGCCGGACACCTCCACAGAAACGAGTTCCGCTCCGTCCTCCGGGCCGACGGGACTCCCGCCGCCGCGATCCATGTCGTGCCGGCCGTCTCCCCGATCTTCGGGAACAATCCAGCCTTTCAGATCCTGGAGGTCGACGCTCGAAGCGGAAAGCTTCGCGATGCCGTCACCTTCGCCCTGGATCTCGCCGCCCGAGATTCCCTCTTCCGGGAAGAGTCTCGCTTCTCGAAGCGCTACGGAAGCCTCCCCGATGCCGCTGGCTACGCGCGTCTGGACACCCTTCTTTCAAGTTCCACCGCCACGCGCACGGACTTCCAGAAGGCCTTCGGCGGCGGTTCTGCGCATGCGATCCCCTCCGGATACTGGCACTTCGAAGCCTGCGCCCTAGGTCACCTGGACCCCGAAAGCTACGAGGCCTGCCTGCAGAAGCCGCCAGCTCCGTAAGGCTTCGCGGACTATTCTTTCCGAAAGCGGAGGTATAGCCATGAACGTCGCATTTCTTGGCCTGGGGATCATGGGATCCCGCATGGCCACCCATCTCGTCCGCGCCGGCCACCAGGTCCGCGTGTGGAACCGCTCGCCGGGAAAGGAAGCCGCCCTGCAGCAGCTCGGCGCCGCCCCTGCTGCTTCTGTGACAGAAGCTGTCCAAGATGCGCAGGTCGTCTTCACCATGCTGGCAAACCCCGAGGCAGTGCGGGCAGTGGCAAGTCAAATTCTGTCAGCGCTTCCGTCCGGGCGCCTGTGGATCGATTGCAGCACCGTAGGCCCCGAGGCCTCGCGGGAGATGGCCGCCTTGGCGCATGCCAAGGGCGTCCGCTTCCTGGATGCGCCAGTGGCAGGCTCCGCTGGCCCCGCCGCCGCCGGCCAGCTCGTCTTCCAGGTCGGAGGCGAGGCGGCAGACATCGAAGAAGCCCGTCCGCTGCTGGAGGCCATGGGCTCGCGCATTGTACACGCAGGGCCGACCGGCGCCGGCAGCTCCCTAAAGCTCGTCAACAACCTGCTGATGGCGCAGGAGCTCGCCGCCTGGGCCGAGACGCTGGGACTTGCTGAAACGCTGGGACTCCCCCGCGAGCTGGTGGAAGACGCCATTCTTCCCTCGCACGTGGCTCCAGCCTACCTCGGATCAAAGCGCGCCAAGATCGACGCCCGCGAGTGGAGCCCCGAGTTTCCGCTCAAGCACGCCCTCAAGGACATCCGCCTCGCTCTGACAGAAGCTGACAAAGCCGGCCTCGGTCTTACCCAAGCGACCGCCTGCGAAGCGCTTTACGCCGCTGCCCAAGACAAGGGCTTCGGAGATTCCGACATCGCCGCCGTCTGCGAAGTGGCTGGCAAATAGCCTTAAGAAGCCGACGTCAGCGAGCTCAGACGCGCAAAGAAGCCGCCGGCGACGGGAGATCCCATGTCGGGAAGCCGCTTGGAAAGCTCGCGCACGGCCGTGGCGAAGGGCCCTTGGGGATCCGCCGTATAGGCCGGGATGCGCTTTCGCAGGAACTGATCAAGGCCCGGCTGGCGCGGGATGCTGCCCCAGAAGGGAAGATCAATGCCCAGGAAGCGCCGCGCCACCGACGAAAGCAGCATGGCCGTCTCGGGCCCCTGCTCGGGGCGATCGCACTGGTTGACCACCACGCTAAAGGGAAGATCTGCACGTCGCGAGCGCGCCACCTTGACGAAGGCGTAGGCGTCGGCCTGAGCGGTGGCTTCGGGCGTGGTCACCAGCACCACCCGGTCCGAAGCGGTGGCCAGGTGCATGGAGGTGTCACCAATGCCAGCACCGATATCCACCAGCAGGTGGCTGTAGCCGTTCTGCAGGCGCGCGAAGGAATCTACCAAGGCATTCACCCGCTCCAGCGGCAGCGAGGAAAGTTCGGCCACGCCGGAGGCCGAAGGCAACAGGTCCACATTGGGCGCTACGGTCACCAAGGCGTCTTCCACGCCGCAGCGTCCGGCCAGCACATCGCCCAAGTCAGCCTTCGGCTGGATGCCGGCCAGGATGTGCAGGTTGGCAAGGCCCATGTCGCCGTCAATCAGAAGCACCTTGCGCCCCTGCTCCGCGAGCGCCAGCGCCAAGCTCAAGGTAATGTGGCTCTTGCCCACGCCGCCTTTGCCACTGGCCACAGCGATGGCGCGCGCCGGCACCGCCGACGAAAGCCTAGCACCAGAGCCGGGAAGCCAGGCCTTCAGGGAGTCAAGCTGGGCTGCCATCGTCCTCCCCCAGAACCATGCGAGCCAACTCTTCCGGCGAGGCATCGCCCATGTGCTCGGGGATATCCTGCCCAAAGCAGAGGAGCGAGGCAGGGATACCCTCCTCGGCCACCAAGGTGCAAAGGGCTCCGTAGCTGTCGGTCTCGTCGAGCTTCGTGAAGACCAGGCGATTGGGACCAAGATCCTTGTAGGCCGAAAGCGCCATGCGCAAATCGCGCAAGCGCGTGGTGGCCGACTGAACCAGGTGAATTTCGTCGGGACGAATGCGCTCGGCCAGGGCCGTGAGCTCGATGCGATGCAGCTCGTTGCGCGGCGAACGCCCGGCGGTATCCACCAGCACCACGTCGCAGACCCGCAAATCATCCAGGGCGCGCGAGATGTCGTCGTCGGTGAAGACGCTGCGCAATGGAAGTCCGGCCACCTCGGCGAAGGTCTTGATCTGTTCCTGGGCCCCGATGCGGTAGTTGTCACAGGAGACCAGCCCCACCTTCAAAGCCCCTTGGGAACTGAGGCGGGCGGCGAGCTTCATGATGGTGGTGGTCTTGCCGACGCCTGTCGGGCCGGCGAAGAGCAGCACCTTGGCCTTGGAGGCGCCGCGCGGCACCAGCACCGGCGCGCAGGGAAGGATTTCAGAAAGCACCTGCAGGAGCACGTTGCGCGTCCACTCGGGATCGCCCTCGCCCTGCATGCCGCTCGTCTCAAGGCGCGTCTGCGTCTCTTCGCAGGCCTTCTGGGCGATCGACTCCGATAGGTCAGAAGCCAAGAGCTTCTGGTAATAGGGAAGCAGCGTCTCAGCAATGCGCGTGCCAGCGTGGTCGCGCCACTGCTCGGCAAGCATCGAGAGCACCGAACGCATCTGCCCCATCTCGCGGCGCACCGCAGCGATCTCGTCCTTGGGGGACTCGGCCGCCTTGCGCACGGCGTCGATTCCCTGCTGCAGAGCGGCAAACTCCTGGTGCGAGATTCCCACGTTGGCAGTCTCGCGCACCGGCGGCGTCCAGGTCTGCGCAGACCCAGAGGCCATGCGGCTTCCCGGCCCGTAGCTCACCGTCTGGGTGGGCTCGGCAGCGGGCTTGGCGACCGCGGTGGGTTCAAATTTTTCTTCTAACCCAGCAGTAACCTCGTAGCGTTCGCCTCCGCCCAGGAAAGATCCCTTGATCTTCTGGGTGCGCAGGATGAGCGCCTCGGGGCCCATCTCCTCCTTGACCTGGAGAAGCGCCTCACGGATCGTGTCTGCCTGGAACTTGCGAATGCGCATTCGATGAGGTCTACTGGGATTTCTGGTTGGTGTCTAGGGCCTGCACCATCCCCCGCGTCCTGACCTGGACACCGGGAACGATCTCGGCGTAAGATAGCACCGAAAGCTGCGGATGGTTCGCCTCCAGCATCCGCCGCAGCGGCAATCGCAGTTGCGGCGAGCAGACCAGGATGGGATTTTCTCCGGCGGCCGAGATCTCTTCTACCAGCGGCGCCACTGATTCGAGGATCTTGCCCACCAGATCGGGCCGCAGCAGGAGGCGCGGACCGCGTTCGCCGGCATGCAGGCTCGCTTCCAGGACCTGCTCCAGTCCCGGCTCCAGGGTGAGCACAGAAAGCACCCCGTCGGAATCTGCCAATTGCTTGCAGAGGCCGCGCGCAAGAGCCTGGCGCGCCGCCTCAACCAGCGAGGGAATATCGCGGGCAACCCGCACGGCATCCGAGAGCGCTTCCAGGATGGAAGGCAGATCGCGGATGCTCACCCGCTCGCGCAGCAGGTTCTCGAGAACGCGCTGGACCTCGCCGTAGGAAAGCAGCGCCGGGATGAGCTCGTCCACCACGGTGCCGTGGCTGCCGCGGATGTTGTCGATCAGAGTCTTGACGTCCTGGCGCGAGAGGATCTCGTCGCTGTGGCCGCGGATGACTTCGGTGAGATGGGTGGCGAGCACCGCCGGGAGTTCCACCACGGTATATCCGGCAAGCTCGGCGGCTTCCTTCTGGGACTCGGTGATCCACAGCGCCGGCAGTCCGAAGGCCGGCTCCTTGGTGGGGATGCCGTTCACCTTGCGGCTGACGGTGCCCGGATCCATGGCGAGGTAGGAACCCGTCATCAGTTCCCCTTGCCCGATCTCCACCCCTTTGATCTTGACGATGTACTGGGCCGGCCGCAGCAAAATGTTGTCGCGAATGCGGATGGGCGGCACGATGATGCCCATTTCGGTGGCGCACTGACGACGCAGCATGGTGATGCGCTCCAGCAGGTCGCCACCCTGATTCACGTCCACCAGGGGAATGAGAGCATAGCCGATCTCAAGCTCCATCTGGTCGACAGCGAGGTAGTTCTCGATGCGGTCGTCCTCTGGCTTACTCTCCTTCTTGGGCATGGCATCGGCCTTTTGGGCGTTTTCCTTCTCGGTCTTGATGGCCCGTGAGCGTCCCCAGCCCACCAACGCGATACCGGCAGCCAGCACCAGAAAGGGGAACGTCGGAAGTCCAGGAACCACGCCAAGGCCGCCCATCACCAGGGCGGTGATATACAGGGCTGTCGGCGACTGGGTGAGCTGACTGGTGATCTCGGCGCCCAGGTTGGACTTGGAGGCCGCGCGAGTGACAATGATACCAGCGGCGGTGGAGATCATGAGCGAGGGAATCTGCCCCACCAGGCCATCGCCAATAGTGAGCTTCGTGAAGGTGGACAGGGCGTGCGGGGCGTCCATGTCGAGCATCAGCATGCCCACGGCAAAGCCGCCCACGATGTTCACGGCCACGATGATGAGTCCGGCCATGGCTTCGCCGCGCACGAACTTGGAGGCGCCATCCATGGCGCCGAAGAAGTCGGCCTCGCGCTGGATGTTGCCACGGCGCTTGCGCGCCTCGGCCTCGTCGATGGTGCCGGCGTTCAGGTCGGCATCCACCGCCATCTGCTTGCCCGGCATGGCATCCAAAGTGAAGCGGGCGGCCACTTCGGCGATGCGGGTGGAGCCCTTAGTGATCACCTGGAAGTTGATGACCAGGAGGATCACGAAAATGACGGCACCGATCACGATGTTGTCGCCGGTCACGAAGCTTCCGAAGGCGGTGACGACGCGTCCCCCTTCGCCGGTGGAGAGAATGAGTCGCGTAGTAGCCACGTTCAGCGAGAGCTTGAAGAGCGTGGTGACCAAAAGGACGCCGGGAAAGATCGAGAAGTCCAGCACCGTGTCGATGAACATGCTCACCATCAGGATGAGCAGCGCAATCGAGAAAGACAGCGAAAGCAACAGATCCAAGAGCAGCGGCGGCAGCGGAATCACCAAGACGGCAATGACGCCGATGATTCCCAGGAGCATCACGAAATCTTTACGCTCCGCCACCAAGCGCGCTGCACGGCTATTAAAAAGCCACGAACCCGCCTGTCCCACCTTTTCCGTGGTCGCGCTCATTGATTGCCTGGATGCACAGCCAGCAGGCTCGGGCGATCAAGCCCTGCACCGTGACCTTTGGCCACCAAGGAATCGCCTTGGAAGCGCAACAGCTGTCCCGAACCCATGTCCACTCCCCAAGCGACATCGGGGTTGCGAGGATCGATGGCCACTGCTTGCGGGGTCAGATAGCCGGAAAAGCGCGCCTGACAGACTCCGGAAGCGCTCCAACGGGTGAATTCCCCGGAGAGATTGTCGGCCACCCACACCCGCCCTCGAAAGGCCGACACGGACACGGGCTGCACAAAGCCGGAAAGCACTTTCACGACATTTCCCTGCGAATCAACAGCGCTCACGGTGCGATGCTCCAGGTCGGCGACCCAAAGCAGCGAAAGGGAATCGTCAAAGGCAAGCGAAGACGGGCGCGGAAAGGTACCGCGGATCAGAGTATCGAGATGCTTGTAGGAGACCCGAGCCACGAAACCGGAATCGCGCGAAGCCGCCCACACACGGCCATAGGCGTTCTGATCGACGGCAAGCGAAGTGATGTCGCCGGGAAAAACGGGAAGAGACGCGGTATCGCCATCAATGCGCACCAAACGGGAGCGCCCGGCTGTGTCGCGGACTCCGGCCCAGCAATAAGCACCGTCGTAGTCGCAAGCCACCGAACGCGGCAGCAGTTTAGGCACCGAGGTGCGCACCAAGCCTCCGGTGGTGTACTTCGCGACTTTCTGCCCGCTGCGATCGGTGGCGACCAGCAAGCCGCCTTCGCGCATGGGGTCGATGGAGATTCCCGTGACTTCTCCGAGCCCATCCAGACGCAAGATCTCAAGGAGACGCCCACCGCCGGTGGTGGCAAACTTCACGAGCGAGGTTCCCTGATGCTGCACCACCCAGACGCTTCCCTCCTCGGCATAGGTGGAGAGATGCAGCTTCCAGGTATGCGTCCCGCGCCCCAGGCCATCGCTTTCCACAAGATCGATGGTGGAATCAAAAAGGGCATTGGGAGCCTGCCAGGTCAGCACCGAATCGCCGATGCCATTGCGCCAGCGCAGCGTTCCTCCCCCAGGCAAGGAAAGCGGCAAGGCCGTAGTCAAGCGAGCCACGTAGTTGGTATCGGGATCGTGGAAACTCAGTCGCAGATACGCCACCGCCCCCATGTGCGACGAGAGCGAAAGCGTATCGTTCGAGACTTGCACAGCGCGCATTGAAGCGCTGTCAAAGGTGGAACCAACGTAGATGCGACTCAAACCCGGCAAAATGTCTAGCATCTGCACCGCCACGGTTCCCAGCACATCGGCGTTCCGCCGAAGGATCACCGTATCCTTGGACGATGCGGTATCCCAGCGCAGACGAATCCAAGCAGTCTGCAGCTCGCCTTGCGTCCCCACCGTAAAACCCTTGCCCAAGACGACAGCATGACCGGTGGACCACGTCAATTGGCTGGTATCGCCCGAGACGTTCTCAAAGCGCGCCAGCAAGGTGACGTCTCCGCCACCGTAGTTCAAGACACCAGAGCTTACCGGAGCATCAAAGCTCACGCTAGGACTCGGCGCAGACGCCGATTCCAAAGGCCAAGGCGTGCAGGACACCATGCCTACAACAGCCAACAGGCCTAACCAATACTTGCGATCCAGGATCATCTGATATCAATGATACCATTGCCTGGACGGCCTTGAAGACAATTTTTGACGTCTACAAGTGCGTAAATACGGCCAGCACAAACGTCGCAATGGCAACAGCCATCGCAAGCTCCAGATTTCTGGTCAGCGACATAGTTCCCCCCTCTCAACTCCAACGCTTGCAAGGTACGCTGGCAGAGAAAAGTTCGCCACCAAGTTTTAGCACTTTCTTACTGAAGCAGGGCATCGCCCCTTTCCAGCCAGAAGTCCATTTCACTTCGTCCATCCCAGCTGTTGTGAGCCGTGGCTTGGACCGAACGCGCCTCGTCATCCCGCCCAATGGCCAAGCATGCCGAAACGAGATAGACGGAAGCCTCCGCCATCCGCTCCTCGGCATAGCTCTCAGGATGCTCTAGCGCCGTCTTCAACCAGATATAGGCCGCCGTGAAATGCCGTTCCAAGTCTTCGCCATCCGAAGCGAAACGGGCACGCATGATATGGCTCACGCCGATGCCTAGACTATCAATAGAAGAGGATTCCTTGCCCACCACCTGCAGAACATCAGCCGACAGAGCCCATGCAAGTCCAGCCGCCTGACGCAGACGAGGCATTCCGAAGAAGGTCGACAAGGAGGTGTCGTCATCAATCCTCTCGCCGGAAAGCATCAGCCGACGGCGCATCGAATTCTTCACCAGACGATCCAACGCAGAATCGTGGAGGGTGGTACGCAAGCCGTGCAGAGGGAGATCGAACCAATCCAGACGCGAGGCAGCAAAGAGGCATTCGGGGCAGACAGCCGCTCGGTAGGTCTCGACATCGAGCATGTCTTCGCGTCCCTTTTCCCAGACCATCTGCGGCGTAATTTCATTGGGAAACCATTCCAGGCGATGAACCTTGGGGATAGGCATCCACCCTTTCACGGTCTCGCAATGGCACAAAGGACAGCGCAAGGTGAAGGAAAGGAGATTTCCTCCTGGAACTCCCAACGTTTCCAACAACTCCTGACGATCGGAAGACATCTCGTGAATGGAACGCTTCAGTCCAGATAGATCGGCAAGCAGCTGGTAATTTTCCGCCCCTCGCAGAGATTCCCGCAAAAAGGGATCTTTGACCACCATTCCGAGGGTGCGCCCCATCTGGCGCAGCGTCTGATGAAAGTTGGCAAGGATCTTCTGGCCATTGCCGTCCAGCGTGGCAATGTCTCCAAGATCCAGGATCACCCCACTCCACCCCGTATCGCGCTGCGATTCGGCGACATTGCGCAGCAGAGACGCCATGGCAAGATCGACGCCTTGGTGGCATTCAACCACAATCCACTCGCCACTACGATAAGTCCTGGTCCGACTTGGCATGATCATTGATGCCTCATTGTATCATTTCCATGCCAGCCATCGCAAGATTCAAGCGCTTGCCAAATTTCGCAAGCTGGCCTCATCCAAGATGGGAATTCCTAGGGCTTGGGCCTTAGTGAGCTTCGACCCCGCCTCCTGGCCCGCCACCAGGTAATCCGTGGACTTGCTCACCGATTCCGTGACCTTGCCACCGGCAGCACGAATGAAGGCCTTGGCCTCTTCGCGGGAAAATCCCTCCAAGGTTCCCGTCACCACAAAAGTCTTGCCGGAAAGCGGCCCTTGCGCCGCCATTTCCGTGGCAGGAGCGATCTCCAGTTCGCGGCAGCGCTCCAGGGCCGTCTGGCCGCGCAAGCCAGCAAAGAACTCCAGAACGCGCCGCGCGGCACTTGGGCCGACATCCTCCAGATGCGCCCTCTTCACCTCCGCCTGCAGGGAGTCAATTTCTTGACGCAAGCTCGCTTGCTCAAGTTTTGCCTCGGCCTTCATCTCCGGAGTGCGCGCTTTGTTGACCTCGCTGCGGGCTCCCAAAGCCTTGCGACGCTCTTCCAACTCCTGCGCCTTCACCAAAGCCTGCAAGGCAGCCGAATTGGCCAAGGCATCCAAGGAAGGGTGCGCCAGCGCCAAAGCCCGCGCCGAGGCTTCGCCCACTTCGGGAATGGCGAGAGCATGAATCCATCGCGAAAGCGGAGCCGTCCGTGCCCGCTTTAAGGCTTCCAGGAACTTGGCGGCATTCTTGGCTCCCCACATGCGCGGCGCCTCAATCGTACCCAGGTTCAAGCTTGCCAAGCGATCCAGAGGTAGACGGAAAATGTCAAAAACCTCCCGCACCAAACCCTCGCGGACCAGCGCCTCGGCCACCGTCTCTCCGAGGCTTTCGAGATCAAGCGCTTTGCGGGAAGCCATGTGCTCAAGCCTCCCAGAAAGCTGGGCCGGGCAGCCGTCGGCATTGGAACAGGCCCAGAGCTCAATGGAATTGCCGTCCTCGTCGAGGCCGGTGCCGCGATTTTCCACCACCGCCCCGCAGACCGGACAGCGATCTGGGAAATCAAAGGCAAGCGCATCGGAAGATCGCTGTTCCAGATCCACACCCACCACCTGAGGAATGATTTCCCCAGCCTTCTGGACCCACACGAAATCGCCCACGCGGGCATCTAGGCGCGCCAAAAAAGAGCGGTTGTGGAGGCTTGCCCGCGACACCACCGTCCCGGCCAGCCGCACCGGCTCAAGCTCGGCCACCGGCGTCAGCGCCCCAGAACGTCCCACCTGCACCTCGATGCCGCGCAAGCGGGTGCATTTGCGCTCCGGAGGGAACTTGTAGGCAATGCCCCAATGAGGGTGATGCTCGGTGCCGGAAAGCTCTTCCCAACGCGAGGTGTCGTCGAGCTTGAGGACCATACCGTCGACATCGTGATCAAGACTGGCACGCTCGGCGGAAAATTCCAGGCAGCGTTCGTAAGCTGCCGCCACGCCCGTAAGGGCCCGAACCGCCGGATGGACTTGGAAGCCTTGGTGGGAAAGCCAGTCCATACGCTCCCGATGCGAATCGGGAAGCGAGATCGCCTGAAGTCCCGGCGGCAACAGATAAAGAAAAGAGCGCACTCCGCAACCCCGCAGACTCTGCGGATCCTTGCGCTTCATCAGCCCTGCGCAGGCGTTGCGAGGATTGGCAAGCAAGGCCTCGCCACGCTCGGACAAATTCTGGTTTATGGCTTCAAAAGCTGGAACCGGCAAGTAGAGTTCGCCGCGCACCTCAAAGCGTCCCATCTCGGCCACTGCGGCAGGAGCAGCTTCGCTGGCCAGCACCTGGGCGGTGATCACGTCCCCGCGTCGTCCATCCCCCCGAGTGGCGGCGCGAACAAGCGCCCCCCCCTCGTAGACCAGCGACACCGAGATGCCGTCAATCTTGGGCTCCACCATCAGCTCCAGCGTCTCAGGATCACACTCCAAAAGCGTTCCCAAGCGCCGCGCCCAGGCCGCAAGCGCTCCCCAAGCCGTCGTCGACTCCCAGCTGGGAAGCGAAAGCGATTCCTCGCGCGTCAGATCGCTGCCGCGTCCCTGCAGCAGCGAATGGTGCGTGAAGGCCTTTTCCAGCGAGAGCATGGGGCGCTCGTGGACGACCGTCTCGAAGCCGTCGCTGTGGTCATCGCCCACCGAGCGGGTGTAGCGCCGTGCGAGCGGAATTCCCTGGCTCTCGGCCAAGCGGTCGTAGCGCCCTCGCAAGGCGTCGTATTCGGAATCCTCGACCAAAGGCCGAGCATCTCGATAGTAGGCCTCGTCCAGGGTGCGCAGCCGCGTTTCCAGATCTTCAAGGGAATCCTCAGGAAGATCCAGATCGAGACCCAGCTCCAGGCTCACTTGAGAGATACGCCCTCCAGGGCCGCCACAGCCTCACGCAAACCGTTGTGAACCTCGTTCACCTGAGCATCGGTCAGCGTCCGGTCTGGAGCCTGGTACCAGAAGCGCAGCAGCATGGCCTTGTGGCCGTCTGGAACGCCTTCTCCTTGGTAGACATCCACCAGTCCCACTTCGCGAAGCAGCGGAGCTCCCGCCTGGGGCAGCGCCCGCACCTTGGCAAGCAGGTCGCCAGCCAGGAAGGAGGTAGCCACCACGGCGTTGATCTCGCGCCGCGTGGCGGAGAATTCGGACGGAGCCTTCACCTGAGCAAACGGATGCGACTCCAGGATCTCCACCAAGGCATCGATGTCGATTTCCCAGGCAAAGCTCGTCAGGCGAAGTTCCCAAGCCTCTTGGACGCGCGGATGAAGCTGCCCGAAGGCACCAACACTGCGGCCTTCCACCACCACCGTGGCCGCACGACCGGGGTGCAACCACGGCTCCTGGGCGCTGGGCACGAATTCGGGCTCGAGCCCCAGTTCGCGAAGCGCCCCTTGGAGAACGCCCTTGGCGGCGTAGAAATCGACAGCCTCGCCCTCACCCCAGCCCTTCCGCAGGAAGACCCCGGAGAGCACTCCCGAAAGCACGTTGCGCTCGCCGATGCCGATGCTGCGATGGGCCGCAAAGGCTTCGGGGAGATCGCGTCCGAAGACCCGCAGACACTCGAAAAGGGCCACGCCCTTTTCCTGGCGATTCTCATTGCGCACTGCAGCCCGCAGCAGGTTCACCACGCCAAGGCGCGGCAGGGCGGCCCAGTCGTCGGAAAGAGGATTGGCAAGTTCCACCAGCTCGCCGCGCGAATCGTCGGAGGCAAAGCCCATTCGCGCGTGGTCCTTGCGCCCTACGAAGCGAAGCGAAAGCGTCTCGTGCAGGCCGCGCGAAGCAAGAGCCCGGCGCAGGCGGCGGGTCCAGCGTTCGCGAGGCGGCAGACGCGTGGCCGTCACCGGATAGACGGGCTCGCTGGGAGGAATCCCGGCATCGCCCAAGCGGCGCGCAATTTCTTCGGAAAGACCAGCGGCCTCCCGCACATCGGGGCGCCATGAGGGCACCGCGAAGGCAAGAGTACCCTCCGAGGCGGGCTGCTCGACAAACCCCAGCGGCGCTAGAATTTGACGAATTTTGTCAGCATCGACAGTGACGCCCAAGCGCCAGGCGATCTTCTCAGGCGAGGTCGTGATTACGGTCGGAGTTTCCGGATGCCCCTCTAGGCGCAGATCCTGGGCAGCATCGGCTGCACCCCCGCAAAGCTCCATAATCAGGCGCGCCGCGTAGTCCGAAACCTTGCGCGTAGCCTGCGGGTCCACGCCACGCTCGAAGCGGTAGCTGGAATCACTTCCCATGCCGTGTCGGCGAGCCAACTTGCGCACCACCGAAGGAACGAAATAGGCCGTCTCCAGAAAGATCTCAACCGTAGCGTCATCGACACCACTTCCCTCTCCACCCATAACGCCGCCTAGGCACTGCGGCCCGCGGCTATCGGCCACCACCAGGTCGCCCACCTGCAGTTTATGCTCTTGGCCATCCAGGGTGACGAGGCTCTCGCCCTCGCGGGCGCCGCGCACCGTAAGTTCGCCATCCACCTTGGAAAGGTCGAAGGCGTGGAGCGGCTGTCCGATCTCCATCAGGACAAAATTTGTCACATCCACCAAAGCCGAAATGGGGCGCAGCCCCACGGCCCGCAAGAGGTTGCGCATCCACTCAGGAGAGGCCCCGTTGCGAAGTCCCCGCAAGGTGCGTCCTACGTAGCGGGTGCAACCACAGCCGGCCTCAACGGAGACCTTACGGACAGAAGCCGCCCCGTCCAGAGGCAATGCGCCGTCCAGCGGATTGCGCAAAGGCCGTCCGAAGCTTGCGGAGAGCTCCCGGGCCAACCCGAGATGCCCGGTGGCGTCGGGACGATTGGGAGTGACATTGACTTCAAAGACCACGTCGGCGGCGCCGATGGCGCGCGAGAAGGATTCGCCCACAACCAGATCTTGGGAGAGTTCCAGGATACCGGCATGCACTTCGCCCAAGCCGAGTTCGTCCTCGGCGCAGAGCATGCCTTGGCTTTCCATGCCGTGTACCTTGGCTGCGCGAATTTCTAGGCCTCCCGGCAACACCGCACCGACCGTGGCCAAAGCGGTCTTGAGGCCGGCGCGCACGTTGGGCGCCCCGCAGACGATGGGCAGTTCCCGCGTCCCGTCAAAGACCACGCAGCGCGAAAGGTGAGTGCCTTCCACGGGCTCGGCTTCGCGGACTTCGCCGACCACAACCCCGGGCAGCTCAAAGACCGTGGTAATTTCTTCAACTTCCAATCCTACCGCTGTAAGGCGGTCGGCGATCTCCTGTGGAGCTTCAGGGAGATCGACCAGACGGCGCAACCAATTCAGACTCGCTTTCATAGCCACCAAAGATACCAAGAAGCGGCGAGCATCCGAATCCGCAAGCCAAGGCTCAGTTACCCCAATCCTCCAGCGTCACGCCTTCCAGCGCAATCTCCCGCAGATCCATCCAACCTCCGCCCTGGATCTGCAGGATAGGAGTGACCAATCGCTTGGTTCCCGTCCACGTCTTCGCTGGATCCGCCACCAGATAAAAATCCTGAGGCCTCAGACGCAACGTCTTCCAAGTAGAGTCCACAGACAGCGTGTCGCTGGTCTGCCACATCTCGGAATTTCCGGAGGCGTTCATCACATTTACAACCGCCCGCCAGTGCCCTCGTCCACGCACCGTCACGCGTAGATCGCGCATATTGAGGATATTCGGATAGACATAACCCGATCCCATGGAAATTCCAAAGTTGGACCAGGCTGAGGTATCCGCCTCAGAAACCACTACACCGAAGTAATGTCGGCCCGAATCGCTCTGGATCGCCTGGACGGTACTTTCGATCCCAAAGACCTTCTTTACAGTGTCCTTTGAGGAGATCCACCAGTATCCAGGTCCGAACAAGCCCGAAAGCTTCCAGACATTATCTCCATCTTCGAAATCATCGAGCACCATGGCTCCCGTATCTAGGTTCAGGGATAGTTGCGCTTTTCCCTGGGTGTCGATCTTGGCATTGCCAGCCGGGTGCAAAGTGGCATCCACTTCGGCGACCACGCCATAGTTTCCTTGGGGAAGACTGTCGAAGGAGAACTTCCCCGAAGCATTCAGCGCACAGGATCGCGCCGTTCCGGCCAACTGAAGGCGAGTGGGCTTCGGCAAGCTATCCGGCCAGGTTCCGGAAAGCTGCCGCAAGGCGGCAACCTGCAAGGCCACCGTTCCGGAATCGTTCACACCTTTGCGGACTCCGCGTCCGGCGCTATCCAGCACCTCGATCCACGCATCCGTTTCAGGTTCCCACGCCAAGCATGCCTTGCCGTCAGCATTGGTCACCGCGGTCTCCAGCAAGACAGACTTTCCAGCCTGCATCAATTCACTCCACCGCGAAGCAGCCAGGCGTCGCACCCGCGCCTTGGCGACCGGCTTCCCAAGCGAATCCTTCACGGTCACGGTAAGGCCGTTGGGAATTTCAATTCCCCCACCGTTGTTGCCGGCAACGTCATCAACTTGGCTCGCGCAGCCAACCAAGAGACACGCAGCCGCACAACCAAGGATTCCCCTCAAATTCATCGTCCCCCCTCACTGAGAGGGAAAATTGAAAAATTCACCTGGAAAACACGGTTGGCATTTTTCTCATTGCGTGCCACGGCCAAAATTTCCTTGCGAAATAGGGCGATTCGTTCACGAATCTCACGAAAAGAATCTTCGCCAAGACTAAGCGTCAAGGACGAGATGTCGCGTTCCTCCACAGGGATCTCGTCCAAGGCGTTTTGTGCCAAGTCGAAGGTGTGCCGTTGGAATTCCCGCACCGCCACCGAGCGCCAGCCATCCCCGAAGGTAATTGCCACGTTGGTGGGCTTCCAGAATCCGTGGGCGTTCTTTTCCACTAGTCCGATTTCCCGCAGCGTCGCCACCGAAGCCTTGGCATCCTCGGGAGAAATGGCCGGGCGCAAGAGCGCCGCCAAATGCTCCCAGTCATCGCCAATATCATTTGCCCGCAGAAGTTCATGCACCACAGGATGGTACCACTTCTCGCAAAGAGCGTATTGGGAAGGCACCAGACGTCGATCCGTCACTCGCAACAAGGCAACCATGCGATCGAGAAAACGCTTTCGATCCCGATGCGTCAGGGCTTGATTGAATTGCACCAGCAAAGCAAAAAATTCCGACTCTTTGACGTCCAGCTCTAGGGCCTTGGAAAAAAGCGGGATCTTCGCCACGGGAATGTTCTTGCTGCCAGTAAGAATGAGGCTCACATGTCCTTTGGATTTGAGGCCCACCTTGTGCCCAAGGTATTCCAAAGTGAACACCGGACGATCCTTCTTCAGATGGCGCTGCAAGTCGCGCAAGAAGAGGCGATAGTCAAAATAGCTGAAGACGCTCGGTCTTTGCATGTCCATGACCTTTATCCTAAGGTCTGAGGAACATTTGCACGTTCCTCGTGCGAAGTCGCCGGAAAACTCTTT
>DAIPHW010000005.1:0-3765 GCA_036771135.1 Fibrobacterota bacterium
GCTTTGGTTTGAAAGAGCGATGCGTCCTACTTCCAGCGAACCGGGAAGTCCGGCGTCCAGGGGCTGCAGGGAGAGGGTTCGTACCTCCCCGAGGTCGAGGCGACGGTTAGCGACGACGTCGTCAGGCTGCCACCAAGTGTCGCGGTCAAAATCGCGGAAGGGGACAAAGAGGCGGTTCCAGCCCTTGATGGTACGCACCGTGGCGGTCCAGGATTCATGGGAGGAGTCGACGATGCCTACCCGCAGGGTGGACAATGCGCGAGGAGACCAGAGATCGATAAGCAGCCCGCGATGTCGGCTCCAGTTGCGGAGCTCGGGCTGGAGTCCGCCCAGGGGCAGCACGGCGGCGACCCAGTATTGGAAGTGGTAGTCTAGCCTGAGGACGGTGCCATGACCGACCTCGGAGGGCCAGGACGTCGAAAGGCTTCCGCCTTCGCCACGTTGCAAGAGCCATCGGTCACGCAACTGGGGATCGGTTAGAGGAACGGCTTCGCGCTCGGGAGCGTCGGAGCGGAAGGCAGCCCAATACGCCTCGCGGTCGAAGGTTTCCACCGAATCGAGCACCTGGAGATCCTGGACCTCCACGGTAAAGCGGTGGTCGGAGCCGGCGCACTTGGCGTTGGCTCCCTGATTTGAAGAAAGACGGAACTCGATCACGTGATCCCAATCGAAGGGAGCGTCTATTTCGGTGTGAAGCTTCTCGTTCCACCAGCTGCCGTGGTCGGGGAGGTCGGCGAAGGGGATTTTTACCGTCTGCCATTCTCGGGTGAGAGTGAGGTATCCTGTGAGATCGGCCCGGATCTGCGTTTTGCGGTCCTTGCCATCGGATTCGTCGTCGATGAGCCCCACGGTCACTTTTTCACCGCCTTGGGCGCCGCGGATCCGGAAGGAAATGCCGCCCTGGTGGCGCAGCTTTTGCAGGTGCAGGGTGTCGAAGCCAATGGTCCATCCCGAATACTCGCGATCATCGCCGTGGAAAGCGATCACCTTCCCTTGAGAGGTGAGTTCGGCTCCTCCCGAGGTGGTGCCGCCGTAGGGATAGCCGTACCAGGGCGCGTGCTCGGCATCGAAGACGGTGCGCGATGCAGCCATGGCGGTGGGGGTAAGCAGCAGTGGTGCCGTGGCCACAAGCAGAGAAAAAAATCGTTTCATGGCGTTGCTGGTCTCCTGGAGCGTAAGTGTCACTTTTCCGGCTATGGGTCGCAAAATCTGATTCAACAGTTCTGGGAAAATTTCCTTTGGCAATCAGCGCGTAAGGGGCTTATCGAGGTGATTTGGTGGCCTTGTCCGGAGCGGATTTTTGCGGCACGCTCTCGTCAAACTGGATGAAATGCCCGCTTTCCGTGTCGTAGATGAGGCGCCAGTAGCAGGTGAGGTTGGCACCGACAATTTCTGTCTTCCAAACGGGGACGCGCTCCAGGCCGCAGGGAAAGAGAAAGACGATGCGCCCCGGCTCAAGCTGCCCCTGGCAGGCCTGGCGGTACCAGAAACGACAGATCTTGGCAATGCGAGCCGTGTCTATAGAGGAGTCCTTGGCGACGGCAGCAAAGTCTCGAGGCGCGTGCCGAATCTTCCACCAGGCGGCCAAGACCTCCGGAGACGGCGCGGTGACGGTCCGTCCGCGCACCTCGACCAAGTTGCTGTCTGGCACGAATCGCTCGGGGCAGGAGGCTTTGCGCGGCTTCTCGCGCGGCGTGCCGGCCAAGGCGCTGGCGGCGTCCTGGCCGAAATCTGTCAGGCTTTGGTAGACCGCTTCTCCCAAGGCGTCGAAGTAGCCGTTGAAGCGCAGCGGCTCTTCCAGGTAGGCGAAGGGGATTGCGCCGCAGTAGCGATTTTGCAAGATGACCTTGCCGTCCTTCTCGACGGTGGCATCGAACTCGACGGCTCCCAACCGCACTTCCGAATCGAGGACCGCGAGGTAAAGCCGAGGCTGCAGCGAGATCTTGGCAGAGGCATCCAGCCCGGCCATTCCAATGATGATGCCGGCGCGAATGCGGAAGAGCGATTCCTCGTCCTCGGATTTTCCGAAGGGCTTTTCGATAGCGTCGCGATAGCGGGGAACAAAGCCGCCGGACGCAATCCGCACTTCCGGAGTGCTTGGCCCTCCCGAAAAGAGGGAAGCAATGAAGGCGATGGCGATCCAGAGCATAAGGGCGATTCCGCCTAGGAAGCTAGTTCCTGGGCGGCATGCTAGTCGCGATCGCGCTGTTGCGGCGAGGCGAAGATCGCCAACAAGGCCTTTTCGGGAGAAATGCCGCCGGCTTGGGCCATTTTGTCGAGCGGTGTGGTGTCAGATGTGTCCTTGAGGCCAATGGCCTGCAAGCGCTGGTGGGCATTGGCCGGAGTGATGCCTGCCACTCCGGCAAGCTGCCCGACAGGAGCCTTGAGCAGAGCGGGCAAGACCACGTGGATGGTGCGCCCGGTGAGCGGTCCGCCTGGGCCTTCGTGCTCAAAAGAGGGAATCACGAACGCTAGTGCTGTCAGTACCGCAAAGAGGAGCACAAGCGCCTTGCCCAGCGGACGATGCCAATGCGCCTTCATTGGCTTCCAGTTGAGCCATAGGTGGAGCAGGACACTGGCGACGAAGAGTATCCCCAGCCATTCGTGCAAAGGGTTAACTAACCCCGGACGAATCTTGAAGAACATGAAGATTCCCGTGATGCCCATCAGCAGGAAGCTGCCGGCAGTGAGCGGTGTGACCCATTTGCGAAACATGTCTGACCTCGTGCGTGATGCGGTTGCGCTCTGCGGATTCGTTATCATAACGTAAACGAGGGACGAGGTGTAAGCGTAGAGGATTCCTTCCGGCAGTGGCGATTTTGTGATCCACCTCTTGGAAAGCCTGGACTGGACGCACCGGCATCACACAAGCGGCAGCGACCTATGTGCTCTAAACCATGGCACGCTCCCCATGCGGGGCCGCTCAACTGACTAGGTTTCCCATATGCCGATCCAGGGTCCCATTCCGGTTTCGCCGCGTCGTGCGCGTCGCCGTCGTTCCTTTTCTCTTTGGCCGCTCCTCATTGCGGTCGCCATTGTCTTCGTGCCGCTTCTTGTCGCAGGGGCGGCCATCGGATGGGCTGCCACCCATTGGCAGGTGCTGGTAGAAGACACTCCAGGTGCGCGGGCTCGCTGGGCCGTGACTTTGGCTGGGGAAGGCGATGGTGAAGTCGATCGCACCGAGCGGGCCATCGAACTCCTAAAGCAGCACCGTGTCGATAGCATCGTCACCTCAGGTACCCCGGTGGTGGCAAACACCTTCATGAGCAGCGTGATCCTTTCCGGAGAGCCTCTCTCTACGGAAGAGCGGCAGCACTTCATGGAAGCTCGCCACGCATCCAGCAGCACCCTGGAGGAAGCCTGCGCTTTGGTTCCAGCCTTGCGCGCCTTGGGCGCTGACACGGTACTTCTGATCACAAGCAATTTCCATTCGCATCGGGCGGCGAATATCTTCCGTGCCGTCGCTCAGGGAAAGCCCGTCATCATTCCCGTCGCCTCCAACTGGACTCGCTTTGGCAATGGCTGGAAGGATCGCGAAGCCGCCAAGACTTGGTTCATGGAGTGGTGCAAGACGCTTTGGTGGACCTTCGTGGACAGCCGCAAGGAACGCACCCTGCGTGCGGATGCCGTCCAGATCGTCCGCTATCCCGAGGCTGGAAAGGTCGGAAGCGGCAGCGCCGACTGCCCCGTCTGCCACTGCCCTTTCTGCCCGGCGTCCAAGCCTTGCCCGGAGCTGAAATCTGAGTCCAAGGCGCCCGCCAAGAA
>DAIPHW010000005.1:3865-39187 GCA_036771135.1 Fibrobacterota bacterium
GCCAAGGAGAAGAAGCACTGAACCAGATTCACTTCTCTATCATCGCGAAGTAAATTGAAATCATGGCTTTTTCAAATCACAAGCTGCCGCTCTCTCCTGCCGCAAGAGAAGACATCGAAGTGCTTCGACGCCTAAAGTCGCGCTTGAAGACGGACAAGATGGCCATCCGAAACGTCCTCATCGATGCGCACATCGTGACCAAGACGGGGCGCCTGACTGCGGTATATACCGGCAAGCGATGATCGCAAGCATTCGTGCGCTCACGGTCGGTTATCATGGATGTGATCGCTCCGTTGGCGAGCAGATCCTTGCAGGCAAGGCCAACATTAAAAAGAGTGCAAACAGCTACGACTGGCTTGGACACGGTGCCTATTTCTGGGAAGACAATGAGCAACGAGCCTGGGAATGGGCGCGGCATCAAGCTGGGCTCTCAAAAATCCGCACTCCGTTTGTCATCGGTGCGGTGATTGATCTAAGCCGTTGCCTGGACTTGACATCTGGAGACACCTTGGATGTGGTGCGAAATTATCATCAGGCCTTTGTCGAAGATCTCAAGTCCACCCATACACCAATCCCTGAGAATACGATTCAAGCCCCGTCCGGCGAGTGGCTCCTACGCAATCTTGACTGTGCCGTGATCGAATTTCTGCACAAGGCCCGAAAGGGCGGCGGGCTATGCGAATACGCTTCCGTCCGAGGTGTCTTCTTTGAAGGAGGCCCTCTTTACCCTGGTGCAGGCTTCCGTGAAAAGAATCATATCCAGATCTGCGTCCGCGACACTTCGACGGTCCTCGGATATTTCCTGCCGTCAAAGTAAATCGTCACATCGGAGCTTAAACCGCATCTCCAGCGCAGCCGGCTCGGCTCACGCTCCCAGAAAAAGGCGGGCGCCCTGGGCTACGGCCCAGGAAAAGGCCCAGGCAAGGCCCAAATAGGCAAAAAGCTGGGCGATGGCGACCTTCCAACTGCCCCATTCCTTGCGGAACACCGCGAAGGTGGAGAGGCATTGCATCGAGACCATGAACCACGCCACCAGCGCCAAGACGCTTGCCGTGGTAAAGAGCGGCGTTCCGGTGCCAGCCAGAACGGCGTGGCGCATCGAGTCGAGGAGCGGCCCTCCGGCGACTCCCTGCACCGCAAACACCACCGCCAGCGCCGAGACGAACACCTCGCGCGCCGCAAATGCCGCCACCAGGCCAACCCCGATGCGCCAGTCCCAGCCCATGGGCGAAAGCAACGGTTCCAGGGCATGGCCAGCGCGCAGGATCAGCGAATGGTCGGGAGTGGGGAAGCGGCTGAGCCCCCAGAAAAGCAGCGATATGACAAAAATTGTTCCGCCGGCGCGCTCCACGTAGCCCCAGGTGCGGTCCCAGGTGGACGAGAGTACGGTGCGCCACATTGGCAGACGCCAGCTGGGAAGCTCAATCTGGAAACCGGCGCTGGTGGCCGATATCGGAAGCAGGCGGGAAAGCGCTGCCGAGGCCACGGCACCCAGCAATACGCTTCCCAGGTAGATGCCGGTCATGGCAAGACCGGACTTCCAGGCCTGGTGAGGAAAGAGCAGCGAAAGCAACAGCCCGAAGACCGGCAGCCGCGCTGAGCAGTTCATCAGGGGGATGATCAAGAGGGTCAGGAAGCGCTCCTTGCGACCGGGGATGGTGCGCGCCGCCATCATGGCGGGGATGGCGCAGGCAAAGCCCGAAAGCAGCGGCACGAAGGAGCGGCCGTTCAAGCCGATGAAGGAAAGGGGGCGATCCATCACCACTGTCCCGCGCGCCAAGTAGCCGCTGTCTTCCAAAATTCCCAAAAGCAGGAAGAGGATGGCGATCTGCGGCACAAAGACCAGCACCGCCTGGAACCCCGGCAGAATGCCCTGGTTCACGAGGTCAGCCAAAAGTCCGGCGGGCAGCCGTGCCGCCCCGAGGGTCGCAAGCATGTCGAAGAGCCGCCCTACGCCCTCTTGCAGCGGTGACGCCAAGGCGAAGATGGCCCAGAAGAAAAGCGCCATTACCAGCGCGAAGCTTGCAAAGCCAAGGCGTGGATCGAGCAAAATGCGGTCCAGGTCGAAGCGGCGCGAGGCGGCTTTGGAGACCGCTGCCCGAGCGTAAGCGACCACCGCTTCGGCCCAGGCGAAGCTCTCCTGGATAGCGGTGTCAGAAATTGACACAGGCAGCTCTGGAGGCTTTGGGGCCGGCTTGGCTAGTTCGCCGGCAATGGTTTCCAACAGCTCCGGCATGCCTTCTCCGGTGCGGCCATTGATCACCGTCACCGGAAGATTCAGGGCGCTGGAAAGGCGGACGGGGTCCAAGAAGCAACCGCGCTTACGAGCGAGGTCTGGCATGGTCAATGCCACCGCGATCGGAAAGCCAGCCTTGCGCAGTTGGCGCACCAGCACTAGCGGGCGATGCGGCTGGCTCATGTCCACCACCGCCACCACCAGATCGGGATGAGAAGCACCGGGAATCAGGAGCGACGGATCTCGCAAGGCCTCCACAGCGGCGCGCTCGTCCTCGCTGCGGGGCACCAGCGAAAGGATGCCCGGGGTATCGAGCACATTGGCCTCGCAGGAGGCGCCGCGAAGCGCCCCCAGAGTGCAGTCCACGGTGGCACCGGGGTAATTCACCGTCTTGAAGTGCGAGCCCGTGAGCAGATTGAAGAGGCTGGTCTTGCCGCCGTTTGCCTGTCCGGCGAGGACCAGCGTTGGCATCAGATCAAGATGCACGCGGCATCGTTGCGCCGCAGCGCCACGCGCCCACCGCGCAGGTCAAAAGACATCGGCCCACCTAGAGGAGCCTTGGAGAAGAGTCGTACCGCACACCCCGGCGTGAAGCCGTATTCCTGCAGGCGCGCGCAAATTTCTGGTCGCCCTTCCAGAGAACGCACGCAGACCTCTTCGCCTCGTCCGAGGTCGGTCAGATTGCGTGGCTTGCGTCCTCTATCCATCGCATCCTCCTGCAGCGTTTCTTCACCTAAAATCTACCACACAAGAGATTGAGACACAAAATCTTTTCACCCAATATAGACAAATGGATCGCCCGATCCGAGGGAAGAAACAGCTACACCGCAAGGATGCAAGACTTGGCGACTACAGGCCGCGCTTTTGGCGTTCTAAGCGATCCAAGGGGTGCTTCCAAGCGCACGCCGGGCAGACGACCCAACGCGGCAGCTTGAAGGCGAGCCACCCCGACACCAGGGCCACCAGGCAAGCGACCAAAGCTTCCCACTCCAGGCCAATGCGATGGAAGAGCCAAGCGTTCCACACCAGCGCAAAAAGCACCACCCACAAGAGCTTTCCGGGCCCCTGGATGGGGGCAGGTCCTTCGTAACCGCAATTGGGGCAGACGTAGTGGTATTCGCGCTTGAACATGGTTTCAACATAGGGAACTTGGGCAAGAAGCGCAGGCTGAATCCGCTGCGCGATTGGCGCCTGTTGCCGCACCATCGCCACTAAGACAACTTCAGAATGCACTACGAATTAGGCACAAGCATGAGCTTCACCATGCTTTCAAATGGCTATAGATTTGAAGGTATGGCCCATTTAACCGTCTACGAATTCACTGATTTCCGCGCTTACCTAAGAGCATGGTGGGAAAGTGAGAAGGAGCAGAGAGGACGTTTCCCCAAAGCGGAAGTCTCGCGCCTCTTAGGACTTCCCAAATCTCGCAACTACTTCGCTGACGTTCTCGGTGGGCGCATCGTCACGCATACTTTCCTGGAGAGGTTCACGCAACTACTCGCCCTCCCGAAGGATGAAGAACGCTTTTTCCGCGCTTTGGTGGCCTTCCAGCAGGCGGCTACGGTCGAGGAACGCGACAATGCCTTTGGAATTCTTGTGTTGCTGGGGCGCAGTTCGAGCTTAAATCTTGAGCCGGAGCAGTTCGAGTATTTCCGCCATTGGTGGCACAGTGCAATCCGTGCCCTGCTTGATACCGGCGAATGGCGCAGCGAACCGGAGCGCATCGCGGCAAGCCTGACACCTTCGATCACTCCAGGCCAAGCGCGTCAGTCACTGCGTCTCCTGGAAAAATTAGGCATGATTGAATGCGACGGCAGTGGCTGTTGGCATCCGACCCAGAAAAGCATCAGTGCTCCGAAGGGCATTCGTGAAGAGCTGCTTCTTCACCTCCAGTTGCAACAGCTTGAGATCATAAAGAAGGCTTTGCTCCCCAAAACCGCCAGGCGCGCCAAAGTAGCGACAAATGTTGTATCACTGAGCTGCGAAGCTCTTCAGCAGCTCTATGCTCTCATTGAGAAAGCCCAGGGCGAAGTACGCACGCTTGCTCTCAGCGATCCCCAGCCTGCCGAACAGGTCGTCCAAATTGTGTTTGCCGCCGTTCCACTCACCCCGAAAGGTTCCCGCCCATGATTTACCGCACCATGCTTCCCATCCTGTTTGCCGCCTTGCTATGGGGCTGCGACGACACCTCAACTACGGCAGGAACGTCCAGCGAGACAACCACTGGGGTTCAGATCTTCCTTCCGAACGGCGCTCCCGCAGCGAGCGCAAGGGTACAGATCTTTGCGGTCGGAGACACCGGCTCGATTCCTCTTAGTCAGAGCTTCACGGACAGCCGTGGCCAGTTGCAAGTGACGGCGCCCAAGGCGGGGCGGTATAACCTCGTCATCCGAGGTGACAGCCTCTCGCTTCTTGAGGATTCGTTGGTCTCTGATGGCACATCCATGTCGGCCTGGAGCGACACCCTGCGTACCCCGGGGCGCGTTGTCGGCCGAGTCCATGTCCAGGCCTTCGACGATCCTCGCATCACTTGGGTATATCTCATGGGAAGCGGTCTCTACTCGAACGTCGACGACTCGGGCAAATTTTCCTTTTCTGGAGTTGCTCCGGGGCGCTATACTATTGCCTTCCTTACAACCAAGGATAGCGTCTACACGCCCACGTTCCGCTCTGCTCAGGTGCTTCCAGACTCCACTTTGGATCTTGGAACGGTAGATCTCGTGTACACGGGGCTCCCTCTGGTGACGGGACTTTCTGCTAGCTACGATTCAGGCTCCGGGATCTTGAACGTGCATTGGAGTCCTTGTGCCAGCAAGCGCGTGGCAAGCTATAAGGTTACAGGCAATTCTTCGTCTTGGACGACATCCGACACCAGTTTCAAGATCCAGTGCTTCTCGGATAGCATCACCTTTGATTCCAGCAGCGCGACATGGACCTTGCGAGTGGCTGCTGTGGACAGTTCCGGAAATGTGGGCCGCACCTGGAGCCAAGTCCAGGTAGAGGCCACAAGCCCTTTTCTCCATGCGCCTGTTGCCATTTCCTGGGCGAAGGCTTCTGCTTTCCCACTTTCCTCTACCACAGGCAGTGTTTCTGTCGATACTCTCGGGGGCGATCTCCTGGTGATTAGCAGGAATTCGGGAACCATCCAAATTGCTCGCAGTTCAGATGCTTCAAGCTGGAGCACGATGTCGATCCCGCTGGCCGATGACAAGCCGTTTCTGGTATCTGGCGGCAAATTTTTGACCCTGGATCCGCATGTGTCTGATAGCAATCTTCTCAAGCCCAACAGCTGCCGTGAAGGTGGCGATAGTACGCCTTGCAGCCTCTACGACAGCTTGCGCATTCTTTCTTACGAATCTTCCTCTTGGAAGACCTGGAACACCTATGCTGTGGGGGCATTTGTCAACGAGCTGACAACCGTCTCCGCCGGAGACTCTTTTTTGGTGTTGCAATCAAAGCGCTATTCTCCTCTCCCTTTCATGGAACTTCGCACTGTTCTCGTCTGTCAGAGCAGCTCCTGCCATGAGTCGAATTCCCTGAAGCCGATTCTCGCACCATACTCGGCCGATATATTCGCCTATACATTCGCGGCTGGAGGAAGCCTTTGGAGCCTTTATAATCCGTATTCCGGTAGCAGCACCACAGTTAACCGCCTCACCTCAGATGTCCTTGCCTCCAAACTCGAAGCTAGTTGCTCAAGTCTTCTTGCCACAAGCAATGACGTCTTTGTTAATGGAAAAGTTCCTGTCGTCTCAAAGATCGGAAGTCCTCTTCGCTGGAAACGCTTAGTCCTGCCGCCGACGGGCGTTTTCCCGCAAGGAATTTGGAAAGGCATGCTCGTATCCGTAAGCAGCGCAGGAATCTATTTCGGGACGATCAAATGAGCTGAAGCGCCAGGGATGCCGGCGATAAGCCCGGGCCCCCGCAACCCTGGCGTACAGACGCCCCGCCGGGGCGTCTCCACGGGTGAGAAGGCCCGGCAGGCAGTCCGGCCCCGCCAAGGGCGGGGAGGCGCCCAGATTGCCTAGATGACAATTTTCGTCAAAACAAAAAGGCCCGCCCCGGATCTCCGGGACGGGCCTTGAATCGTACCGAGCCTAGATCAGCCGAACTTCTTTTCGAAGGTCTGCATGGCCGAGATTATGGCGCTGATGCCCTATCCTTGCTCGTTTTGGTGCTGCCGAGTTATGCGAACCATCTCAGCAAGGGTCTCGTCCAACACGGTTGCGGGAGCGTCATAGGTATTAAAGTATTCCCAATTGCGGCCTTGATCGAATTTTGGATTTGACGCATCGCCGCGTCGCATCTTTACCGTCTCGAAATAATTGCGGCTCTGGATGGGGTAGTGGGCTAAGCGGAAGACGCGATTGTCGGAGACCACGCGACGGGAATCGACGCCGGAGACTTTGTGAATTTCCAATTGCCGAGAGCTACGGAGCGCGAAGGTGCGCGCGATCCACTTTGTTTCATTGTGGCTGGTAAGTTCCGGCCAGCGGTGAACAAACCCTTCGCGCACGCTCTTCGGCTGCTCTATCTTCCCGGAACTTCCAAACATGATCCAATTTGAATAAACCAAGTCGATTGTGTTGCCGAGAGTTTGGATGGCTGCCTTTAAATCCCCTAAAGGAGAATACCAGAATTCATCGATATCTGCGATCGCAAGCCATTCCACGCGTTTTCGTAGCCGTGCCGCGCGGAAGACGTCACGATAGTGCGGAACCTGGCGATGAGGGGAGCTGCGCTCATATATCTCGACCAATCCCGAAGAGATTTCCTCGCGAATCAACTCGCGAGGAGAGTCTGTGCTTCCGTTGTCGATGAGAACGATCAAGTCGGCTCCCTGCCAACGGTAATGATCCACCCATTCACGCAGAGCGCACGTTTCGTTCTTCATAATTGCCAGCACGCCAAGAGTGTGCTTGGGGGCAAGAGATGTAGCGGGATCGCGAATCAACCATTTGCGGATTTTTCCAAGTATATGACGCATTCCGTCAATGTAGCTGAAAGGGGAATCCATAAGCATCACATCAGGTAAGTCAACAAATTTCTTTCTGATGCTCATAAAAAAGGCCCACTCCTCTTGGATGAGGAGCGGGCCTTAAGGCAGTCTTTGAGGGCGATCAGCCGAACTTCTTTTCGAAGCTCTGCATGGCCGAGATCATGGCGTCGATGCCGGCTTCGGGCATGGCGTTGTAGATGGAGGCGCGGAAGCCGCCCACCGAGCGGTGGCCCGTGAAGTCCACGAAGCCGCTCTCCAGGCCGAACTTCTTGAAGGGTTCCTCGTGCTCCTTGTTCACCGGGATGAAGCACACGTTCATGTCGGAACGGTCTTCAACATCCACAGTGCCCTTGAACAGCGGGTTGCGGTCGATCTCGGCATAGAGCTTGGCCGCCTTGGCGACGTTCTTCTTCTCCATGGCCGCGATGCCGCCGTTTTCTTCAAGCCACTCGAGCACCAGATCCAGCACCAAGATGCCGAAGGTCGGCGGGGTGTTGAACATCGAGCCGTTGTCGATATGGGTGGTGTAGTCGAACATGGTCGGAATGGTGCGACCGGTCTTGCCCAAGAGATCCTTGCGGACGATCACCAGGGTGACGCCGGAAGGGCCGAGGTTCTTCTGGGCGCCAGCGAAGATGAGGCCGAACTTGCTGGCGTCAAAGACGCGCGAGCAGATGTCGGAGCTCATGTCAGCGACCAAGGGGCGATCCACCTCGGGGAATTTCTTCCACTGGGTGCCGAAGATGGTGTTGTTCGAGGTGAGGTAGAGGTACTTGGCCTCGGGGGTCACCTGGAAGGACTTCGGGATCGAACGGTAGGTCTTGTCCGCCTGCTTGGTGGAGGCAATGACGTTGATCTTGGCGAAGTGCTTGGCTTCCTTGATGGCCTTGCTGGACCACGTTCCGGTGTCGATGTAGTCGGCAACGTCGTTCTCGCCCAGGAGGTTCCAGGGGATCATCGGGAACTGCTGCGAGGCACCGCCCTGCAGGAAAAGCACCGCGTAGTCGTCCGTAAGCTTCAGCAGGCGACGCACGCGCGCCTCGGCCGACTCGACCACCGGCACGTAGAGCTTGGAGCGGTGGGAGCACTCCAGCACGCTGATACCCGTTCCCTTGAAGTCGAGGACCGCGGCAGCGGCCTTCTCGATGACGGGGCGGGGCAGGATGGCTGGGCCCGAACTGAAGTTCCAAGTGGTCATGGTACGTCTCCGAAAGTTGCGACGGCTGTGGTCTGGATACCGCCGCGTGGGTTGAAGATACCGCGAACCTCCATCCAGGCAGGATCGCAGGTTCGCACGAGATCCCGGAGCACCAAATTTACCACATGCTCGTGAAAGATCCCCAGTGAACGGAAGAAGAGTACGTATTCCTTGAAGCTCTTGAGCTCAATGCAGAGCTTCTTGGGACGATAGCGGATGACGATGCTCGCGAAGTCGGGGAGTCCCGTCTTCGGGCAGATGCAGGTGAATTCAGGCACCTGGATCTCGATGTCGGTGCGGGAGCCGGGAAATTGGAAAGCCCAAGACTCGATCTCGGGCGTCTCCAGATTTGGGATGTGGTCCTGCCGACCTTCGTAAGACGATTCGCTCATTTGGCCTCCGGAAGGGCTAGAATGGGCCCGAAGCGCACCGCTACGGGCCTGCCGGGACGATTGCTGCGCACACTCACCGCTACCGACAGCGCCAAGTGGCGCGGCGTGTAGCCAAAGCTCTTGCGAAAATCATCCCAGACGTTAACGGAATCGGTGACGGTCTTTCCCATGTCGCGGGCATCGCGCAGCACCAAGGCCTTAGGACGCCAGTTGTCTCCGCTCAAGGTGCGGCCCCGATCGCGGCGAGCGCTCCATACGTAGCGCACCGTCTTTTCAAAGCCAAAGCTGGAAGCTAGCGTCACGTCCAAAGCCACGATGGCGTCGATCTGGCCGGCCTGGCCGCGGCTGGGCGGCAAGGAATCCACCTTGGCGGGCAAGGACCAGCTCCACTTGAGAATGGGATTGCCCTCGGCATCCCAGCGCACCTTGCGCCGCAGGGTGGCGCTGTGGCCTCCAGCGACGAGCATCTCCAGATGGCAGGAGTCACCGCTGGTGTCGCAAGGCTGGCTCCAGGTGGCGCTATCGCCCCGACGCAGCCGCCACGTGCCGTCCTCGGCACCAAAGTCGGAGAGATCCAAGGCCGTGCCTTTGCGCACGTTCTCGGCAAATTTCCAATCGCAGCCGCTCAGAAGCGGCAACAGCGACAAGGTGAAGACCAGTAGGCCCAGGGTCCACACACGTCTCCCGTTGCCACTGGGGGCCATTGGGCTGGTTTTGTGGATGAAACTCGGCATCATTTGTTGAGCAAGCGCTCGAAGAGGTGCCACCCGGATTCGAACCGGGGAATCACGGTTTTGCAGACCGTTCCCTTACCACTTGGGTATGGCACCGAAAGGGCCAAATGTACAAGGAGTACGGGCAAAACCCAATAGGCAAGCGTGCGAGATGGACAAGATTTCTCGCGAGAGGCACCAAGGTTCTACTTGGCAGAATTACTTTCTGAGGCCATGAAGCTCCTCGTTACCGGCTGCTGCGGATTTATCGGATCCAACTTCGTCAAACTTGTCCTTTCGGAACGGCCCGATTGGCACGTGACCAACCTCGACAAGCTCACCTACGCAGGCAATCGCGAGAGCCTGCGCGCCGAGGAAAGCCTTCCCAACTACCGCTTCGTGCAAGGCGACATCTGCGACGCACGACTGGTGGACCAGTTGGTGTCTGAGGTGGATGCCGTAATCCATTTCGCGGCCGAGAGCCACAACGACAACTCGCTGAACGACCCGTCGCCCTTTTTGCAGACCAACCTGATTGGCACCTACACGCTTCTGGAGGCGGTGCGCAAGCACGGCAAGCGCTACCACCACATCTCTACTGACGAGGTCTACGGCGACCTGGAATTGGATGATCCGGCTAAGTTCACCGAACACACGCCCTACAATCCCTCCAGTCCCTATTCGTCCACCAAGGCGGGGTCGGACCTCTTGGTGCGAGCCTGGGTGCGTTCCTTCAAGGTACAGGCGACCCTCTCCAACTGCTCCAACAACTACGGCCCTTATCAGCATGTGGAAAAGTTCATCCCACGCCAGATCACCAACTTGATCGACGGCGTGAAGCCCAAACTCTACGGCACTGGCGAGAACGTGCGCGACTGGATCCATGTGGAAGACCACAACCGCGCCGTGCTCACCATCCTGGAGAAGGGTGCAATCGGCGAGACCTACTTGATTGGCGCCAATGGCGAGAAGAACAACAAGGACGTCATCGAGCTGATCCTGGAGCTGATGGGCTTTGACCCCAAGGACTACGAGCACGTCTCGGATCGTCCTGGCCACGACTTGCGCTATGCTATCGACTCGAGTCGCCTGCGTCGCGAGCTCGGCTGGAATCCGCGCTACCTGAACTTCCGCGACGGCCTAGCTGCCACCATCGAGTGGTACCGCAACAATGAGGCCTGGTGGCGCCCGGTCAAGGAAGCCACCGAGAAGAAGTACGCCAAGCTGGGCCGTTAGATTGCTTTTGAGCTTCTTGCAAGGATAGATTAGCTACGAGGAGGAACGGCGCGATGCTGATACGGTTGCAAGGCGATGGACGAATCTCCCTTCCCCAAGGAATGCGGCTTCGGCATGGCTGGTCGATCGGTCAGAGTTTTCGCATTGTGGAGCAGGCGGATGGGCTTTACTTGGCGCCCGAAACTCCCGTTTCCGTAGAAGATGTGCTGGGCTGCCTGAAGCATTCCGGGACGCCGGCCACTTTAGAAGCCATGGAATCGGCCATCGACGACGAACTCCGCGAGCGGCATGCAGGCCATTGATACCAACGTTTTGGTTCGCGCCTTGGTCCAAGATGATCCGGCGCAATCGGCACAGGCATCCGCAGTGTTCCGTTCCGGCGAACCGATCCTCATTCCGACCACGGTTCTGCTGGAGTCTGAATGGGTCTTGCGTCGCCTTTACAAGAAGAGCTTCTCGGAGATCGCCGTCGAGAGTGGTCTTCCGAAAATCATCTGGATTTTGCCGACGCACTGCACCTGGCGGCTTGCCAGGAGTCGCGACGTTTTCTCACCTTCGATCAGAAATTTTCCCAGCGGTCCCAGGGATGCGGGATGTGCCCCGTCGAACATCCCTGAACGTCCGCACCTGAAAGGATTCGCATGAAGGGCATTGTCCTCGCCGGTGGTTCCGGCACCCGTCTCTATCCCCTCTCGAAGGTGGCCAGCAAGCAGTTGCAGCCCATCTACGACAAGCCGATGATCTACTATCCGGTTGCCACTCTGATGATGGCTGGCATCCGCGAGATCCTGCTCATCTCCACCCCTCAGGACACGCCGCGCTTTCGCGACCTGTTGGGCGACGGCTCCCAATGGGGCGTCCACTTTGAATACGTTGTGCAGCCCTCGCCGGACGGCTTGGCTCAAGCCTTCCTGCTGGGCGAATCCTTCATTGGCAAGGACAACGTCACCCTGATCCTAGGCGATAACCTCTTCTACGGGCGCATGGGCCTTGCCGAAGCGGTGCGCGACTTCCAGAGCGGCGCTCGCGTCTGGGGATACCCTGTTCTCGACCCCGAGCGCTACGGCGTGGTGGAATTTGACGAGACAGGTAAGGTTCTCTCGCTGGAAGAAAAGCCGACCAAGCCCAAGAGCCGTTATGCCGTGCCGGGGCTTTACGTCTACGACAACACCGTGGTCTCCCGCGTCAAGGTTCAGAAGCCCTCGCCCCGCGGTGAGCTTGAAATCACCGATCTCAACGCCACGTACCTCGCCGAAGGAACGCTTCGGGTGGAAAAGCTCGGCCGCGGCATCGCCTGGCTCGACACCGGGACGACGCAGAGCCTCCTAGAGGCCGGCCAGTTCATTCAGACCATCGAGGCCCGCCAAGGCATGAAGGTCTGCTGCCCTGAAGAAGTGGCTTTCCATGCCGGATGGCTGACTCCGGCACAGTTCGAAGCCCTCTTGGCCAGCATGCCAAAGTCTTCCTATCGCGCCTATCTGGAAGCTTTGGTAAAGGAGGCCTAATCAAGGCCTTTCCGGCGTTGTATCTTGGGCTTTCAGGAGGACTGCTTCCATGAAGGTGCTACATCAGGATCCGACGCCCAATCCAGACGCCATGAAGTTCGTCTTGGAACAACAGATCCTTTCTACCGGATCGCGTTCTTGGCGTGCGGGCGAAACGCCGGATCTGCCGCTGGCGACCTCGTTGCTTGCCATTGAGGGCGTGCTCTCGCTCTTTTTCGTATCGAACGTGATCACGCTCACCAAGGACCCTTACGCCGAGTGGCCCGTTGTGGCTGCACAAGCCGTTCAGGTCATTGACGCCGCTGAAGATTCGGTGGTGGCGCCGCGTCCAGCCGCTCCGCGGCCGACTCCAGCCGTGTCCCACGACGACTTTGACGAGTCTGCCTACAAGGCCGATCCCGACTTCTTCACGAAGCCCGAATCGCTGCAGTTTGAATACGTCAACGACGTATTGGACCAATTCGTGCGTCCAGGTCTCGCGGCCGACGGCGGTGGTCTGGTGCTGGTCGAGCTCCTCGGTCGGGTGGCGCGCATTGCCTACGAGGGAGCCTGTGGCTCTTGCCCCAGCGCCGCTTCGGGAACGCTCTCCTTTATCGAGTACGTCTTCCGTTCGCGGATCCACCCCGACTTGGTGGCTGAACTGGTCTAGATCTGCGCGACGCCGTCCGCCCAGAAGGAGCGACCGACGTGACGACGCGCCCAATCCTGCGTCAGGTTGGGCATGTCCTTGCGGTGGTTGGACGAACACCAGTGAAGAATCTTCGCGCCTTCGGGCAGCACGTCGCGGCGGCAAGCGCCGAAAAAGCGCACCGTCTGGCTGGGCGGAAACGGATAGAATGACGCTGGAGCATGCCGCACCGGAAGTTCGACGCCGGTTTCCTGGGCGCGTCTCCAGGCTCGATTGAAGAGTGCCGGCCCGAGGCTGAAACGCACCGTGGGATCTGCCTCCAGAGCCATTTCCAAGAGCAGCTTGACCCAAGGATGACCGGCACGAGCGCCGATCACGGCGTTGTTGAGTTCGGCGTTTCCCCACAGACGGCGCAGGTTCCGCTCGATGCGGCATTCTGAGGGCCAAAGCCCTAGGCGGGCTGCCAACCAAGAAATGCCGAAAGCCGTGGCCGAGATGCACATCTTCGGCTGGAAGCCGTCTTCTACCCGTTCGTTGTCATGCCGCCACACCACTTCTTCCCCTACGAAAGCGCCTTGGGAAAGCAGGTCGTCCAGGGGATTCAGGCAGACGGTGTCCAGGTCGAGATAGACGCCACCGAGCTTCCAGAGCACTGCCAGACGCAGCAGGTTGGATCGCCCCGCCGGATAGTTGACGCGACGGTAGCAGGCCAGGAAGTCCTTGGCCGCGATGGGCAGGCCTTCAGAAGCCGTTTCGGGGGTCAGTGAACAAACGCGAGCAATGCCGGAAAGCCCATCCCACCAGGAATTGCTGCGAGGTGCGTCGCCGCTGTGCAGCAAAATCTCCCAATCGGGATGGTGCCGACGCGCGCTCTCCACCGCCGCCGCATAGGGGGGGCGAAAGCCCTGCCCATCCCATAGGAAGTGCAGGAGACGCGGAATCTGTCCGGAATCGTTCTCGGTGGACATTTCCACAAGTTAGTCCCTGGCGGCGCGGACGGAAACTGTCAATTTAGGGAAGCAGGGCATCCCACAGTTCGCGCGAGGCCCGGATCACCTTGGTGGCAGCGTCGACTTCGCAGCGAAAGTCGCCAACCAGCGGCAGGAAAATTTCGTGACCGTTCTTGGAACGGCACAAAATGACGTCGCCGGCGGGAAGCTCCTCCAGAGAGACGCCCGTGCCGAGCTCTTCCCCAGATTCATCCACCACCCGCATGGCGGGCAGGTCGGCTGCGATCCAACCCCCTTCGGGGCGCACCACCGCGTCGTCGGGAACGCACAGAAAAGCCCCGTGCCACAGCTTGGCCGCCTCGGGTGATTCAATGCCCCCCAAGCGCAAGAGCCATTCGGTTCCCATCTTTCGCGCGGCAAGGATGGCGAACTTCTGCTGGCCTCCGGCCCGGCAAAGCCAAACTTCCCCCAAACGCAAAAAACGGTCCTTGACCCAGGTCAAGGACTCGACTTTCACATCTCCTTGGACCCCATGGGCTCGCACCAGGCGACCGATCGCCGTGAAGCCCTCGGGAAGGACAGAATTAAGCAGCAGCGGCTTCGGCCTTGGCCTTGGCCTTGCGCGAGATGGTCGGCTTCTTGGCCTTCTCGGCGCGCGGAGTGACCTGCACGGTGGCCGGATCCTTGCCAGCCTTGGCGGCGTCGAACTTGGCAAGCGTGCCTTGGCGGCGCAGGATGGACTTCACGGTGAAGCTGGGAGTGGCGCCCTTGGACAGCCACTCCAGAGCGCGCTCCTCCTTGAGGACGATCAGCGCCGGCGACGGCTTGGGGTCGTAATGACCAATTTCTTCCAGGAAGCGGCCATCGCGCTTCTGCGCCGAGTCGGCGACCATGATACGGTAGAAGTCCAGATTCTTCCGGCCTCCGCGCTGCAAACGAATGACTGTTGCCATGAGATTCCTCGAATGATTTGAAAGGCTGGCAAATTTAGCATTTCCTGCTGTGAAGACAAGGGGCAAAGATCAAATCCGTCCACCGCAAGTGGATGTCATGCCAGAAGTTGGGAATCCTGGCAGGCCGCCAAACGCGCCCGAAAGTCTGCTTCCAAGGACTTGGCCAAAATCTCCGGGCTCGGCAGCTCCTGCCACGGGCGATCGTCAAAAACAGGCTCTCCGGTCAACCACTCCTGCAGGCGGTCTCCAGAAGGCCCAAGCCGGATGGAGCCGTGTTGCAAGAGCGCGTGGGTGGTAAGTCGGCGCGCCGAGCCGACCCATTTCTTGCCATGCCACGTCAGTTCGTGCCGTGCCGTGGAAGCAAAGCAGGGTGCCGCCCCAACTCCCAAAGGATCGCGTCCAAGCTTGCCGCGCTCAATAGCGAGATCGCGCACTCCGGCCTGGCGTGCTCCGGCCAACAACCATTCCCCCAACATCTCCTCAGGCCCAGGCCGTCCCTCTTGAAAAAGAGGGTGCGAAAGAGGCAACAGGACTCCGTAAGTGAGTTCCTCCTCATGCCACACGGCCCGCCCTCCGGTCGGACGTTTCACGATAGCTCCAGGCCCCCGCGGATCCGCTCCCGGAGCTTGTGACCATTCCTGCCAACGGGGTCCGAGTGCCACTTCGGGAGTCTGGCTGCGCCCCAGCGTAAGCGTCGGGACCTCCCAGGTGTAGAAGCGCAGCACCGGAAGTGCGGCTTCGTCGCGGCGGTCCGCCCGCAACGAGGCTTCCATGGCGTCGAGCAAAGCCTCTTCATGACGCATGTGAAATTCGCCCGAGGCCACGTGCAGAGGTTCAAATCGCAGATCC
This sequence comes from Fibrobacterota bacterium, assembly GCA_036771135.1. Taxonomy (GTDB): domain Bacteria; phylum Fibrobacterota; class Fibrobacteria; order UBA5070; family UBA5070; genus JBDKGV01. Next base: position 19,525 of record DAIPHW010000005.1, read on the forward strand.
ATAAAAGACAACATCCAATTGTATGTTGCCCCGGATGGATAGGATCGTACGCTGGATCGACGGCAAGGATGAATTGCGGGCTTCCCTGGTGGAAGCCGGAGACGTGGCGGAGCACTTGCGCGGCCTGCACGGGATCGCGACCGAAGATGTGGAGCCTTTCTTCCAGACGCTGCTTGGCGCCTTGCTCTTTGCCCAGGACCTCAAGTCGCACCAGACGCTTTCGCTGCAAGTGGAACATGCCGGGCACGCTTGGCACGCCGATGCCACTGCCGAAGGTTTGGTACGCGCCATGCCTTCGGGGAGTTCGTGGCATGACTCGGGATTTCGCATCACGGTGCGGCGCATGGGACCGCAAGGGATCATCTACCAGAGTGTGGTAGAAAGCCGCGAAGCCTCGGCACTGTGGGCGCTGCGCGAATACCTCGAGATCTCAGAACAGTCGCCGGCGCACATCTCCTGTTTCGTGGATCTCTCCCAAAAACGCGTCGAGGCATTTTTGTTGCGGGGCTTTCCCAACACGCCGGTGGAGGTCCTTTCCAAAGCGCTGGTAGCGGTGGATGCCATGACTCCTTCTGTTCCGGTGAAGCAGTTCCTAGAGGCGGCTTCGCCCGGGCGCTGGGATATCTTGGCCGAGACCAAGATCGAGCATCACTGTCCCTGTTCACGGGAACGCGCCGCGGCCTCGCTTGCCACCCTGGGCACCGCTGAATTGGAAGAGGCCGCCAGCCGCGAAGGGGAACTTGAGGTGTTTTGCGACTTTTGCCGTACCCGCTACGTCTTTCCCGCTGCCGAACTTCTCGCTCTTTCCGCGCGGATCTCGGCGCCGAACTGAAGCGCATTTGCCATATTGTACCTGATGACATCTTTCTTGTCGCTTTCCCTGACCCAGGTCGTCTTCGGATTCCTTCTCTATTGGATTTTTCCGGGATGGCTCGTGCGCCAAGATCTCGAACGTCCGACGACGCCGCGCCGCAGCTCGCCCGGCAGCGCTGGCTTCTTGCTGGGACAGGCCGCCGCTCTGGTTGCCGTGTGCGCCACCGGAGGCTTGCTGGGTGTTGCCATCAGCCCTTGGATCCATCGCTATTCGCTGCTCTTCGTCTCCTTCTTCTGCCTGGCTGTACTGCTCTTGCTGCAGGCGCGCTGGATTCTTCTCAATCAGCCCCTTGATGTCGAGAGCCAAGGCATCGCCGCCCTTTCCTTTTCTGAGGGGCGCAATCTGATCCTGCGCCACGGGCTTCCCTTGTTCCTGGTCTTTGCTCTGCTCGTGAGCGCCGACTCGGCGAGCGCTGCCCGTCGGCAGTTGCTGGGAATTTTCCTGGGGTGGGCCGGAACCAATTCGCTGTGGGGAACAAACCTGGGAAGCAACATCGCTGGCGTTTTGCGCAAGCTCCTTGCTGCTTTGGCGATCCTGTCCGCTTTGGTTTTTCTGTTGAAGAGCTGGCGGTGTTTTCTCTAGACTGAACTCGCATACGAGGATCGGTGGGCAAAATGCCGAGACTCGAAGTACTTTGCAAATGGAACGGTATGGACCTTGCAAACGCACTCACTTTGGATCGCCGCGAAGAGCCGGGGCGGATCACCTTCCATTTGGGCGGTGTCGCAAGTCTTCGCACCTCCAAGGTTCTCAAGGAACATCTCTTCCACGACAGCGCCCGTGAAGACGTGCAGCAGATCATCTTGGAGATGGGCGGCATTGAGATTTTGGACAGTTCGGTCTTAGGAATCCTCCTCGAGGCCCAGCAGAAATTGGTGCGCCGGGGCGGACAAGTGCTGATCCTCACGCCCAGCGAAGAGATGAATGACCTGCTTTCGATGACCGATTTGGCCCTGCTGATTCCCGTCATCCGCGATGCCGACAAGCTACCCGCTCCGCCAAATCCCTGACAAAGCGCGCAAGCGCATTTCAAAATGGATCCATCTCTCTACGAATTTCTTTTTTAGGGATTCGGAGGGCAAACGATGGGACAAGTGGCAGAGGGATCCGGAGATCTGCAGGTCGAAGGACTGACCAAGAGCTTTGGCGAGCAGGATGTGCTGCACGGCATTTCCTTAGATATCGCTGACGGCCAGTTCGTGACTTTGCTGGGACCTTCGGGTTGTGGCAAGACCACTTTCTTGCGCATCTTGGCGGGCTTTGAGACCGCCGACAAAGGGACGGCCCGGCTGGGCACGCTCGATCTCCTGGCGTTGCCACCGCACCGAAGGCCGGTCAATACCGTCTTCCAGAATTACGCCATCTTCCCGCACCTTTCGGTCTTTGAGAACGTGGCCTTCGGACTGCGCTCGGGCAAGAGCTCTGAAGACGAGATTCGCCGCCGTGTCGGGGAGATGCTTGAACTGACCAAGATCGAAGATCTGAGTGCTCGCCATCCTCAAGAACTTTCCGGTGGCCAGCGCCAGCGCGTCGCCTTGGCGCGCGCCCTGGTGAACGAACCCGAAGTGCTGCTCTTGGACGAACCCATGTCGGCCTTGGATGCCCATCTGCGCCACGACCTGCAGATGGAACTGCGCCGCATCCAGCACGAGGCTGGCATCACTTTCATCCTGGTGACCCACGATCAGGACGAGGCGATTGCCGTCTCGGATCGGATTCTGGTGATGAATGAAGGCCGCATTGAGCAGGACGGCACCGCCGAGGCCGTCTACGAGCGACCGGTGTCGCGCTTTGTGGCCCAGTTCCTGGGACGCGCCAACCTGATCTCGGCGCGCGCTCAAGGCACTCTAGAGGTTGCCACAGACCTGGGTGCTTTGTGGGTCGGGCAACTTCCGGCCTGGAATTCGGGCACCTTGGCCATTCGCCCGGAAGACATCGAAGTGCGTTCCGAGGCGCCCGCGGTGAACGGAGTTCCCGGCGTGGTGGGGGAGCGGCTCTTCCGCGGCGACCACTGGGAACTCTCGGTGCAGGCCGGAAGCCAGGACCTGCGAGTGATCGTAGAGCCCGATCAGTACCACAAAGAAGGACAGCAGGTCTGGTTGGAGATGCCGGTGGACGATCTTCTGGTGCTGCGCGACTGATGGCCGGGAAGCTCCTGGAGATCCACGAAGGCAAGGCCACCACCCGCGGCAAGATGGTGCGCGCCGGTCTCTTCCTTTCGGTTCCCGCCCTGAGCTGGCTGGGCGCTTTCTTGGCGCTTCCCTGCGCGGCCCTGGCGGTGCTCGCCTTCGCGCGGCGCGGCGCCTACGGCTCGGTCGATTGGGTCTTTTCTTTTGACAATTTCCGTCGTTTTGTGGGCTTCGGCCTCTTCGGCTGGTCGTCCGACAACCTGCTCATCCTGCTTCGCTCGGCAGGTTTTGCGGCACTCACCACGGCGCTCTGCTTAGGGATTGGGCTTCCCATGGCCTTCTGGATCGCCGACCGCCCCAAGCGCTCGCGACTGGTGCTCCTGGCGCTGGTGAGCGCGCCCTCGTGCATCAATCTCGTCATTCGCACCTACGCCTGGATGCTGCTTCTGGGAAGCCAGTCGCCGCCGCTTCGCCTCTTGCGCGCCCTAGGCATGGTCGGCCCCGACGCTTCGCTCTACCCGGGTGCCCTAGCGGTGCAGCTCGGCATGGTCTCCTGCATGCTGCCCTTTGCCGTGCTTCCGCTCTACGCGTCCACCGAACGGCTCAACTGGAGCCTGGTGGAGGCGGCTCGTGACCTCTACGCCGGAAGTCTGCGCACCTTCCGTCACGGCATCCTGCCGCAGATCCTTCCTGGCTTAGTGGCGTCGCTTGTGATGACGGCAGTGCCGTCGCTCGGGATGTTCGTGGTCTCCGACCTCCTAGGCGGGGCCCGCGTCATGCTGATCGGCAACCTAGTGCAGCAACAGTTCGGCATGGCAAGCGACTGGCCCTTCGGTGCCATGGCGGGCCTGGTGCTGGTGCTTGGAAGCCTTGTATCGCTGGCGGTACTTTCTCGCTGGGGTTCGCGCATTGCCGGAGGCCAGGCATGAAGGCCCGCACGCCCGGCTGGGTGCGCGCCCTTTCCTGGGGCGGCATGATTTTGCTGTTCGCGCCGCTCCTTGCGGTGGCGGTGCAATCGTTCAACCACAACCGCGTGGGCGAGACCTGGGGCGGCTTCACCTTCGGATGGTATGCGCGTCTTCTTTCTGACAAGCCCATCCTGGAAGCCACCTGGAACACCTTGCTCGTAGCCTCCATCTCCACTGTGCTGGCCACTGTGCTGGGGACGCTCCTCGCCATCGGCCTGCACCGCACCCCGTGGCCGCGCTGGATGCGAGGGCTTTTCGAGACCGAACTGCTGCTTCCGGTGGTCACGCCCGACATCCTCTTCGCGGTGGCGCTGGTGGGAGCCTTCGGCATCTTGAGGATGGTCTCCCCGCTCTTCGAGCCCGGCTACCTCACGCTGGTGATTGGCCATGTGACCTTTCAGCTTTCCTTTGTGACGCTCGTGGTGCGGGCGCGGCTCGCCGCCATCGGTCCCGAGCAGATGGAGGCTGCCCGCGACCTCTACGCCACCACCTGGGGCGGCTGGCGGCGCGTGATCCTGCCGCAGATCGGCTCGGCCATCGTTGCCGGGGCGCTGCTTGCCTTCACGCTGTCGCTGGACGACTTCGTGATCAGCTTCTTCACCTCCGGGCCCGGCTCGGCCACCCTTCCGCTTTACATCTACGCTTCGGTGCGGCGCGGCGTCACGCCGGTGGTTCATGCGCTTTCTACCACCATCCTGTGCATCACCCTGCTTGCCGTATTGGGAGCTGCTGTGCATGGCTCGCTCGCCGACGATCACGGACGCTTTGCCCGTTGGCTGCGGCGTGGCATTGTGGCCGTGGGTTCCGTGGTGGGCATCGCCCTCTTGGGCGTGGCTTGGGCGGGTTGGGAAGCGCGCCACACACCGGTGGCGGCTCACGGCCAGAAACCGGTGACGGTGCTCATGTATTCCGAATACATCGACCCCGCCATGGTGGAGGAATTCTCGCGAGAGACGGGCATGCCGCTGCGCATCGAAGTCTACGAGGCTCAAGAAGAGATGATCGCCAAGCTCCAGGCTGGCGGAGACGCCCTCTACGACGTGGTGGTGGCCTCGGACGTGATCGTGCGACAACTGACTGGCCTTGGGCTTTTGCAGCCTCTGGACCACGCTCTGGTGCCCAATCTGAGGAACGTCGACTCGAAGTTTGCCTCTCCCCCCTTTGACCCGGGAAATCGCTGGTCGGCCCCCTATCTGTGGGGCACTACCGGCATCCTCTATCGCGACCCGAAGCTTCCGGTCGATTCCGTCTCCTGGAGCACGGTGCTGGGAAAATCGCCTCGCCTGCATCCCTTCGTGCTGATGGACGAAAGCCGCACCATGCTGGCCTTGGCGCTCCAGGCCGGCGGGCATTCGCCCAACAGTGCCGTGGCCGCGGAGATTCGCGAGGCTTCGCAGCTGCTGCAAATTTCGAAGTCAAGCCGCGGTTGCCTGGGCTTTGACGCCTCGGTGGGAGGTCGCAACAAGGTGGCCGGGCACCAGGCGCAAGCCGCAGTGGTCTTCAACGGCGAGGCCATTCCCGCCATCGATGCCGACACCACGCTGCGCTACGCCATCCCTCGCGAAGGTTCGGTAGTGTGGCTCGACAACATGCTGGTGACCGCACGTGCTCCTAATCCTCGTGGCGCCCACGCCTTTGTGAACTTCATCTTGGATGCCAAGAAGGGAGCGCAGCTTGCGAACTTCGTGCGCTATCCCACGCCCAACCGCGCCTCGCTTCCTTTCATCAAGAAGGAAGACCTGGCCAATCCCGTCATCTACCCAGATGCGGCGGCCATGGCGCGCATGCAGTTCCTGACCGATGCCGGCAGTGGCACCCGTCTCTACGACGAAGCCTGGACGGCCGTCAAGTCGCGGTAAAGAGATCCATCGGGCCGTGGCCTTTGCCAAGTCCGGGAGCTGTCGTCAAGGCGCTCTCGACAAAGGTACGGGCCCGCTCCACAGCTTCGGCCAGGGAACGTCCCCAAGCTAAGTGGGATGCGATGGCCGAGGCCAGCACGCAGCCGGTGCCGTGGGAATGGCGCGTTGCCACGCGGTGTCCGTGGTAGAGGAGCTCTAGGCCGCCAGTTACCAAGGCGTCGCAAGGTTCACCTTCCAGATGGCCGCCTTTGAGCAGCACCGCGCACTCCCACCGCTGTCGCATTTGGCGGGCCGCCTCCAGAAGCTCTTCGATGCCGCCCACGCGGTGCCCGAGCAAGAGCGACGCTTCGTCAAGATTGGGGGTGATCAGAGTTGCCTTGGGAAAGAGCAGATCGGCCACCGCCAGAGCATCTTTTGGATCCAGCAGCGCTCGACCGCTGGTGGAGACCATCACCGGATCAAGCACCCAAGGGAGTGCTCGCCCTTGCAGGACATCCGCCAAGGCTCGGGCAATGGCAAGACTCCCGAGGGCGCCGGTCTTGAGTACCGCCACCGGTAGGTCAGAGAGGACCGAGCGCACCTGCGCCGCCACCACGTCCGGAGCTACCAGATGAACTGCTTCGACCTCGACGGTGTTCTGCACCGTGAGTAGCGTCGCCGCCGCGCAACCGTAGATGCCATGCTGGTGAAAGGTCTTGAGGTCGGCTTGCAGACCGGCTCCCCCAGAAGGGTCGGAGCCGGCGACTGTTAGAGCAACCGGCCGTCGCAGCTCGTTCACTTTAGGCCTGCAGCAGGCGCAGCCCCATCACCAGAAGGCGCCAGGCGCTGCGGGCGCGGATCTCGTCGCGTGAGCCAGTCAGACTGAGTTTTTCCGAGAGGGTGCGGCCGCCAAGGCTGGCACCCAGCCACACGGTTCCCACTGGCTTCTCGGGAGTGCCGCCGTCGGGGCCGGCCACGCCGGAAACGGCAAGGCCCAAGTCGGCCCCAAAAAGCTTGCGCACGCCGCGCGCCATGGCTTCGACCGTCTCGCCGCTCACGGCCCCATGGGTGGCCAGGATCTCGGGGGAGACCTCGACAAAATCTGTCTTGATGCGGTTGGCGTAGGTCACGATGGAGCCTTCCAGCACCTCGGAGGCGCCAGGCACCGAGGCCAGAGTCCCCGAAGCCAGGCCCGCGGTGCAGGATTCGGCAAAGGAGACGTGCCAGTTCTTTGCCTTCAGGGTCGCCACCAGCGCTTCGGCCGGGTTCATGCCCAACGGATGGATCACGTACGGCTCCAACAGCGGCAGCAGGAGCTTTTGGGCGCGCGCCACGCGCCGCGCCGCCTCGGCCTCGTCGTCCAGGCGACATTCCAGCTGGATCTCGACGCCCGGCGCCCCCGGAAGCGAGCAGAAGTCGACGGCTGCGGGCCATTCCATGCCGCGCATGCGCTCTTCCTGAACGCCTTCGCCAAGACCTGCCGTGAAGAATTTGGAGGTGGCCGCCACCGGCCGCCCTTGCTGCAGGCGCTTTTCTAGCCCCGCCCCCCAGATGGCCTCGACCTCGGAGGGCACGCCCGGAAGCGAGACCACCACGCAGTCTGGCTCTACTTCAAGCCACATCCCCAGAGCGGTACCGCGGGGATTGTCCAAGGCCTGGGTGCCTTCGGGGACTTCCAGTTGCAGGAGTCCTGCGTCGGCGAATTTGCGTCCGGTGCGATCGCACCAAGCTTGCAGGTGTTTGCGGGCCTCGGGCGATTCCACCAAGGGCTTTCCAAAGGCGTCGGCCACTTCGCTGCGCGTCAGATCGTCGCGGGTGGGGCCAAGGCCGCCGGTGGTGATGAGAAGCCGCCCGGGGGCGGCTAATTCGCGCAGAGCTGCTGGAAGCACGCCCGGGACATCGGGCACGATGCGCATCTCGTGGACAGGTACGCCCAAGCGGGCCAGGCGCGGAGCCAGGAAGAAGAGGTTGATGTCCCGTCGGCGTCCTTCCAGGATTTCGCTTCCGACGATCAGGACATAGGCTTCGCGCAAGGCCATCAGTTGCCGACCTTCAAGAATTGGTAGATGCCGGAACGCCCGTTCACGGCGGCGCGGCCGCGGTACATGTGGACGTTGCCGACGAACTTTTTCACCACCCACCGTGTGAAGCCTTCCATGCCGTCGAGAATGGAGCTCGACTGCGCGAGCGACTTGCGCACGAAGGTCACGCGCGAACCGTTGCCGGAAACGATTTGGGCCGTCACCGGAGGCGTCTGTCCATCAATGCCGGCGCTGGCGCCGGGAAGTAGAACCGGTTGTCCGTTGATCCACTCGATGGCAAAGCCGTTCCAGCCGCCGTTTTTCTCCTTGGTCCAGTTGCCGTAGAAGGGATTGGCGCCGGGGACAAAGGTGTGCAGGGAACTGCTCACGAGGTCCGAAGCGAGATGGCTCTGGCGCTGGTGCTCCATCATGGCCACGCCGTGAACGGTGATGGTGTCGCGCCCGACGGCGATGCGCCCGGTCACATTAGCGGTGGGAATGGTTAGGGCCGAGGAAAGGTCGCCGTCTCCAGAGCTGAAGCGACCGTCTCCCCAGACCACGCCGTGCTTCATGCCGGAGAACTCGAGATCCAGGAAGAAGCCTTCGTTTTTGTGGGCCGTGAAGCGCACATGGTGTGCTGCTGGCGGCATTCCTGCCATCCAGATGTCTTCATGCACCTGGATGCGGAAAGGGTTGGCAGACTGGTGGAAGTGGTCTTCGGGATATTCCCGGCCTACCGTGTAGTTGTGGCCCTGGAAATTCGCGAGCGACAGATCTGCGCCGCACACCGGATCCTTGAAGCCGAGTTTAGCGTAGGTGAAGTTGAGCGTGGCCTGCATGCCGTTCGTGAAGAGGAACTGATAGCTCCAGGCTTCGTTGTAATAGCGGGTGCCGCGCTTATTCAGGAGCATGTCGCTGGTGTTAGTAGCGCGAAGACCGCCGGAGGGATTCTGCCAGGCAAGAGCTGCTGTAGCAAGAAATGCGAGAATGGGAATGATTTTCATAGCTGTCCTTGAATGAAGGTGCATTGGCGAAGCGCTTCGTAGGTGGCTGCCGCAGCCGCGGAGCTCAGATTCAAACTGCGTACGAAGGCGCCGCGCATGGGGAGGGTGATCCAACCTTCCGGTTCCAAGTTGTGCAATCGCTCTGGAAGACCCCTAGATTCGGCGCCAAACACCAGCCAGTCGTCTGATGAGAACTTGGCTTGCCAGAGACTTTGTTCGGCATGGCTGGAAAGGAACCACAACTTGCCACCGGCAAGCTTGGTATGAGCCAGGAACGCATCGAGATCGGCATGCTCGACAAGATCCAAATGCTTCCAGTAATCCATGCCGGCGCGCCGCAGGGCACGATCGTCGATCTTGAAGCCCAGCGGATGGACCAGATGCAGTTGAAGATCGTTTACGACACACAGACGGGCGATATTGCCAGTATTCTGCGGAATTTCGGGATGAACCAAGGCGATACGCAACATCGCCATCAATCTACAACCCCGCCGCCGCCAACGGCGGCGGGATCTCTTCAGGAGCCGTAGCTGTAAAGCTATTCGACCGAATCCATGCTCGATTCCACGGTCTCGAAATTGAGTGCCTGGATAGGAGGAACTTCGATGCCGCGCTTGACCAGAGCTGTGCGCATCTCTTCCAGGGATTCAAAGACCTTGCCGGCAAAGACCTTCAGAAAGCCGATGGAGTCCAACAGCTCATACACGTAAGGGCTCGACGTGACCAGAAAGATGTCGCCCCCCACCTTTTGGAGGCTGCGTAAGTAGTAGACCACCACGCCGATGGCGCCGCTGGAAAGAAAGTCGACATTCAATTGGAAGACGACATGATGCACGCCCTCCTTGACCAAGGCACGAACGCGACTGTCCAGAAGCCGTGAGCTGTTCCAGCCGATGCGGCCTTCAGTGATCAGGATGGCCAAGTCCCCGGTTCTCGTCATGTGCAGATTCATTAGCTCTCCTTCACGGCATTATAGGCCTTTCACTCTACCATGATGAACAGCAAAAGGCCACCTCTCGTCGGAGGTGGCCTTAGAAAGTCAAGAGCGCTTTACTGCAGAAGCTTAGGGCAGCGCGAGGATTCTAGCCCCTTGCCCTTCGAACCCCACCAAGTAGATGCCCCGCGCCGCCGGCCGACCATTTTGCGTATGGCCATCCCAATCGAAGGAAGTGGCCGCTGGGAAGGTGCGCAAGAGGCGCCCCTGCGAATCGCGAACAAATCCGGTTGCGGCGGTGGCGGTGGTCAGACGCCAGCCATTGGCAAGCCGCTGCATCGATACGGCGGAGCGAACTTCGGCATGTTGTGCGATACCTGTGCTTCCACCCTGGACGTACGACTGCTGGGTAAAGGCATAGACGCCTTCGTAGGCCCGGATCACGACTGAGGCGGAATCGTGGCTCGTTTTCGCGATCAGGGTGTCGACGAGGTAGTTCCGATAGCTCTGAGTGGAAATCTGAACGCCCTTGTCGGTGTAGTCCACCCCTGGCGAGAACATGGAGGTCTGCACGGAATTGCCGGAATAGAGCCATGCCTTGGCAAAGCTCGTCGCGGCAATGGCCGCCGAGCCTCCCTGAGGAACCACGGGCTCCCACGTCGGTGACGAGGCGCCCTTGGGTCCGATCCACCAGGCTTGCTGAAAGAGAACGGTTTCGCCCGTGGGAAGGATTCGTCCCGCATCGGAATAGACGGCGGCCCGCAAGCTCTGTGACAGTTCCGAACCGACGATCTGGCGCTTGACGTTCCCCATTCCGTCCTTGCTGAAGGAATCGACGACGCGGAAGAGCCTCACCTGGCTAACAGAATCTGTTCCGCAGTTGGGTGCGAAGGCAAGTAGCGTATAGAGGGTATCGGACTGCCCGATCATCGAGGGAACCGGTGCCGGCGCCGCCAGGACCAGCGAATCCAATGGAATGGAACGCTGGACGGTTGCACTGTCGATGGTCGTGCCCTTCAGGTGGTACGTCTTATCAATCCTGGTTAGGGACTGTAGGTACAGGGAATCTCCACAAGCCCCTGCTGTCGCTGCTGTAGCCAAGCCACCCAAGGCAACGGCAATCAAAGCAATGTCTTTAGAACACATATCACAAACCTCCTCTTTGCCAAAAGAATACAGTAGCCTTTTGTGTCCCCAAAGTCCTTCTCGGCAAAGGTCTTGGAATGCGTACTCTGCGAGGATCCACCGCGACGGTGTACCTTTGGATGCGTGGGTAAACTCTGGGCATCCTTGCGATTCATCCGCTTCGGCAACTGCGTCGTGGCGGCAGCGACTTCTCTAGCTGGCTCTTGGACGGCTGGTTCCGAATGGAATCGTGACAAGCCGTACCTGCTAGCGCTTTCTGTTTTCTGTATCGCGGCCTTCGGAAACGCCTACAACGATCTCTGCGACTTGCAGACAGATCGTGTCAATCGCCCCAATCGCCCACTGGTGCAAGGCGCTCTTTCCGAGATTGGTGCCCTGCGCATTGCCGGATGGTTTCTGGCCATTGGCCTCATGGTCGCCGCCTACGCTTACGTGAAGGCTTTGGAGATTGCGGTGATGGTGAGCATCGCGCTCTTCCTCTACGATCGTCGCTTGAAGGCTAAGCCCCTGCAAGGCAACCTGGTGATCGCCGGCATCTGCGCCATGACGGTGGTCTTCGGATCTCTCAACGGCGACTGGAACCGCCAGGTGCTCATCCTCACCGTCTGCGCCGCGAGTCTGACGCTTGCTCGCGAGATCTACAAAGACATCGAAGATATGCCGGGCGACAAGGCCATGGGCGCTAATACGCTACCTATCGCTATTGGTGCCCGCAAAGCATCCTTGGTCGCCTTGCTTCCCATGCTTTTTACCGTGGCCTTCGTCCTCTACCGCATCTTCTCTTCCACCCCCGACTGGACTCCTGCCTATGTGCTGGGTGCCGTACTCTGTGCTGGCCTGATCTGGACCTCGGCTTTGAGCTTCGTTACCCGTTCTGCGCACGGTTGGGGCCGACGTTCCCTGGAAGTGAAGATGTGGATTGTCGTGGGCGTGCTGTGGGTGCTGGCTTGGCGTCTTCCGGTGGAGTGGTTCCACAGCATCTAGGCTTCCTTGGCGACGCTCACTTCTGGATCTGGAAGGCTCCCGTCATAGAGAGGGAGAGCTGTCCCTTGGTGTTGCCGCGGCCGAGGTCTGGAAAGAGGTATTTGCCCTCGATCCCGAAGGTGGTGTTGTTTGTGTTCACGACCTGAATCCCACCCAGCAGATTGGCGCCAAAGGTGGCGTTTCCGTCGTGGGTGTAGGTGGCGTTAGCGCCTGGCCCGAGGTAAGGACGGAATTTGGCATCGCGACCGGCCGGCCAGAACAGCAGGTTTGTTGGCACCGTGACGTCAAACTTGCCCTGGTCGCTGGCGTCCAGGAACAGAAACGACACGTCGGTGCGCCACGACATGCGGTTGGCAATGGCGTATTCGGCGTTCAAGGCGGCCTCGGTACGCAGCGCGCCGCTTGCCTGAGTGGCGCCGACGCGCCCGCCGAAGGTCCAGTGCCCTACGCCGCCCGCCTGTGCTGACAGAGCGGCGGAAAATACGGCGGCGCAAACGATGGCGTGAATCTTCATAGCGTTCTTCCTTTTCCCAAGATGGAACATCTCGCTTAGCCTTCTTGCAGCTCGGCTTTTCTCAGGTGGGAGCGCATCAGCGGCCAACAGAGGCTGTCCACCAATGCCTGCCAGGAAGCGTCCACGATATTGCTGGAAACGCCGAGGGTGGACCAAGTGCGGATTCCGTCGGTGCTTTCTACCAGCACTCGCACCTTGGCTCCGGTACCGCCGCGGCCATCCAGGACGCGCACCTTGTAGTCCGAAAGCCGCACCTTCTCAAGGATTGGCCAGAAATGCGTCACCGCCTTGCGCAGCGCCGCGTCAAGGGCGCCCACTGGGCCGTCGCCCATGGCGGCAGTGTGCTCAAGCACTTCGCCGACCTCGATCTGGAGCGTGGCCTCCGAAAGCGTCGTCCCCATCTGGTCAATGACCCGGTAGTGCTTCACCTCGAAGGGATTGTGAAAAAGGCCCAGTTGGCGAGCTGCCAGAAGTTGGAAGGAGGCCTCGGCCACTTCGAAGTGCCAGCCATCGCTTTCCAGGTCCTTGACGCTCTTCAAGATCGCGGCGACTCGCGGATCCTTCTTGTCGAGGTCGGGAGCGATGCCGGCCAGGCGCGCTGCCACCAGGCTCCCGCCACTTTGCTCCGAGACGATCAGTTCGCGCTCGTTGCCAACCAGGGCCGGGTCGATGTGCTCGAAGCTCCGGGCCACCTTGAGGACGCCGTCGATGTGAGCCCCGCCCTTGTGGGCGAAGGCGGCGTCGCCCACGTAGGGGGCGCGGATGTCGGGAGCGAGGTTTGCGATCTCGCTGACCGAAAGGGAGAGGTGGCGCAGCTTCTTGAGGGCCGCTTCGCCGACTGTCTCGATGCCCATCTTGAGCTGCAAGCTGGCTGCCACGGTCAGCAGGTTCACGTTGCCGCAGCGTTCGCCGAAGCCGTTGACGGTGCCCTGAACCTGGGTGGCCCCGGCCCGCACCGCCGAAAGGGCGTTGGCCACCGCGGTGCCCGAGTCGTTGTGGGGGTGGATTCCCAGGCGCGCTCCGGGAAACTCCCGCAGCACCTCGGCGACGATGCGTTCTACTTCCCATGGCAGCGCCATGCCGCCGTTGGTGTCGCAAAGACAGATTCTGTCGGCGCCGGCCGAAAGGGCGGCGTGCAGGGTGGCCAGGGCGTACTCGGGATTGGCGAGGTAGCCGTCGAAAAAGTGTTCGGCGTCGAAGACCACCTCGCGCCCGGCTTCCTTGAAGAAGCCGATGGAGTCAGTGATCATGTCGAGGTTCTCAGAAAGGCTAGTGCGCAGCACGTCCGTCACGTGGAGGTCCCAGGTCTTGCCGAAGAGCGCCACCACCGGGGCCTGGCTATCCAGGAGGTGCCCGAGCATTTTGTCGTCGCGAGCCTTGCCGCCAGGACGACGGGTGCTCCCGAAGGCGCACAGGCGAGCCTGTTTCCATTCCATCCTGCGGGCGCGCTCGAAGAAGAGCACGTCGGTTTGGTTGGTGGGATTGGGCCATCCGGCCTCGATGACGTGGATGCCGAAATCGTCCAGGAGGCGCGCCACCGCGAGCTTGTCCTCCAGCGAGAAGGAAAGGCCGCGGGCCTGGTTGCCGTCGCGCAATGTGGTGTCGAAAAGTTCGACCTGCATGTGATCCCCGTTTAGCTGTTGATCCGCTCCGCGCCAGGCAAACAAAAACCCACCCCCTGGTTGCGGGAGCGGGTCCGTGGTCCGACGCCGAATGCCGGAACGACTAGGAAACCCCTCCGCAATAGAGGCCGGTAATTCGTCCGGTGGTGGTGATCGTCCCAGTCATGGAGGAGAATATACCAAACTGCACTGGAGGCAGCGTCTCCGCTGCTCATTGATCCGGGCGCCCGATGGCGGCGCTTTGCAGCTACTTTCCCACCGATGCGTTGGATCCTCCTTCTTCCGCTCCTGTGGGCATTGCCTGCTTGGGCCGTGACAATTTCTGTCGTACGAATCGAAGGACTCTCGCGCACCCGCGAGGCTGTGGTGCGACGGGAGCTGCATCTTGCCCCGGGCTCCGAGGCCGATTCTGCCGCCCTGGCTGACGATGCCGACCGCCTGGAGCGGTTGGGCGTCTTTGCCGAGATCACCCCTCAATTGGATTCGGGCGCACTCATATGGCACGTGAAGGAGTTGCCGTGGGTGTTGCCGGTGCCCAATGGGCGGCTTTCGGATGCCGACGGACTTTCGCTAGGGCCGGGGCTCAAAAGCCCCAATTTTCTTGGAGAGGCTATCAACCTAGAGGCTTTGGCGCTTTTGGGAGGCGTCACAGAATGGCAGTTGGCGGCCACCGGAAGCTGGCTAGCGGGGCTTCCCGTGGGCTGGGATGTCTTCACCAATCGCTCCGAGCGCGAGGCGCCCTTCTACGACGGCCACGAGACTTCGCTGCGCAACCAGTTTCTGTTGCGCTGGCCTTCCGATCGACTGCTGCGCTTGGAAGGCGGCGCTGGCCTTGCCTGGGTGCGCGAAGAAAACGCCGCTGCCGCTGTTTCGCCCAATCGACGCGACTGGATTCCTTCGGCCACGCTTGGCTTGCAGTGGGATGGACGCGATCGTACGGGACTGACGAGCAAAGGACTCTATCAGGAGCTTTTGGTGGAGCGCATCGGCGGAAATCTGGGCGGAGATCTCGACGGCTGGCAGTTCACCAGCGACACCCGCGCCTGGATGCCGCTTTCGAAGCGCTTTGGTATCCATGCTGCCAACCTTTGCGAATGGCAGACGGGAACCGTGGATGCCTGGCGGGGCTTCACGGTGGGCGGTGCCAATTCGGCACGCTTCCTGCCGGCGGCAGAGCTGCGCGGCCGCAGTGAAAATCTTTCCGCGCTCGAGCTGCGCTGGACGCTGGTGGAGCCGCATGCCGTGGCCCTTTGGGGGCAATCTCTCTACTGGGGGCTTCAGGCTTTGGCGGGAGCCGAGGCGGCGGCGGCATGGGATGCCACCTGGCCGCAGGACTTCCGGACCGGGCCTGTCGCCGGGCTTGACTTCCTGGTGCCCTACGTGGGGCGCATCCGCCTGTGCGGGGGCTGGAGCTCCAGCGCGGGAGGAACCGTCTCGGCGGCTGTGGGCCTCGACGAGAAGACGGTGGCTCAGCGCTGGAAAGGGCGCTAGCGCAGTGTTCTGAGGCGGCGTTGACGCATCGGGGCCTCTCCAGCTACCTTTGCACCCGCTTTCAGGTCAGCGGAATGCCGTGAAAATCGGCAGCGGACCAGCCACTGTAAGGATGTGTCGATCCCAAGCCGGGAATACGACAACTTTCGTCAAAAAGCCACTGGGGAGATTCCTCGGGAAGGCGGCGGAGGGCACCGAGCCAGGAGACGGACCGAAAGTGCGAAGGCAAACGCCTCCGCTGCGATCGCACCTCTTGGAGTGGGTGGATGTCCTGTTTAGGCCTGACATTGTGCGTGTTTGCGGGATCATTGGCCTCCGCTGCCGATCCGATTCCTGAGACGCCTGCCCTGGTGGCTGATTCGGCGCAAGATTCTGTCGCAAAGCCTGTGGCGCACAAGGAACGGACGATTCGTCTGGAAGACCGGACGGTGGAAGGAAGCCAGCAGGAACCGAACTCTGTCCGCCATTTGGATAGACAAGATTTGTCACAAGCCGCCACGCTCTCGGATCTGCTCGCGGCGCAGCCGGGCGTTTCCATCCGCCGCACCGGCGGCATCGGCGGCTTCTCCGAACTATCGCTGCGGCAGTGCCCGGCAAGCCAGGTGGAAGTGCGGGTGGACGGCGTCCCCTGGACCGGCGCTACCAGCTCGACGACCGACCTCGGGCCGTTTTCCCTGGACGGTCTGGAACGCGTCGAGATCCGGCAGGCGACTTCCCAGGATGCCGACGGTCGTCCGGTGCTGGATCTCATCTCTCGGCGCGCCTTCGCCCACTACGGCGGCACTTTGGGCCTGGGAAGCTTCGGCGAGCGCTCCATCGCGGGCTGGGGAGGACTTCCCTCGGGCGCGCTCGGAGTCACGGCCTGGTGGCAACAGGCCGACAACGACTGGCCCATCCGTTGGAACCGCAATACGCCGCTCAATCCTTCCGACGACACCACGCTGCGGCTCTCCAACAACGGCTTTGCCGGCGGCGGCGCCGCCATCGGGTGGCGTCCGTCCTCCGACTGGGACGCCTCGGCGCGCTGGGAGACTTCCGAGAAGAAGGTCGGGATCCTCGGCGATGCCGTTCACCAGGACGTCAGCCTTTCCCGCACCTCAGGACAGTTTTCAGCACGGCGAGCCCCGGAGGCCTCGGGGTGGAATCTACCGGTGGAACTTTCGGCACGGCGCTTTGCCAGCGAATGGCACGACTCCTCGCGCGCGGTCGACTATCGTTCCAACCGGGAGTCGAGCGAAGACGGTTGGGATCTGCTAGGATCGGCGGGCTTGCAACGCGATGAAGGCGGCTGGAGCGACGGATGGCTTCGCCCGGAGCTGCGTTGGGAACAAAGCGACCGGGATACCCGTACTCCCGGCAAGGTGGCCGTCACTCCGGATGCCAGCCGGACCTCGGCATCCGTCTCGGCCGGCTGGAAGGGGCAGCAGGAGGGACTTTTCGGCGCTTCCTTGGAGGGAACCTTTCGAGGCCTGCAGGATCGGCGAGATTTCGCCACCAGTGGCCTCGGGGTCATGCACGACACCTCGACGCTTACGGACAAACGTTGGGAACGCCGTGGCCAAGCGCGTCTGTGGAGCCGATGGAAAATTTTCGAGGCGTGGGCCAGCGGAGCCTTCCGCGAGCGGGCTCCGACCTTCGGGGAGATCTACGGCGACAACGGACTCACCTTCGCCAACCTTTCGCTGCATTCCGAGGAGTCCTGGCTGTGGGAGATCGGTTCGCGCTTGCGCTGGCGATGGATCGAGGCGGATCTGGCGGGATATCGCGGCATCTATCGTTCGCCCATCGTGCTGACACAGCTCGGTTCCTCGCCGGCCATGCGCTATGCCAACGATTCCGGAAATGCCGTATGGGGCCTGGAGACGGGGCTATTGGTCCGCAGCGCGACGCTCGGTTCTGTGCGTGCCAACCTCACTCTGCAAAAGGCCACGGTTCGCTCGGACCTGGCGGCCTACGCCGGGAATGTTCCCGCCTATACGCCCACTTGGCTGCTGGGGGCCGAGGCCAACACGGCACGCTGGCACGGGCTTGGTCTCGGCTACGTCCTGACGGCGCAAGGGCACGTGTGGACCACGGTGCTGAATGCCAAGGGCAGCGAGGAGCCGGAACGCTGGCTGCACGGTGTGCGGCTGAGCTGGCGCAAGGGGCCCGTCTCGCTCCTGGTGGCTTGTGACAATCTGCTGGACAGGACGTTCCAGGACTTTCAGAACGCGCCGCTTTCCGGCCGTTCGTTTAGGGTGCGGCTCGATTACGACGCGCCCATGATATCTACCAAAGGAGGATCGATATGAAAAAACAGAACATGTCAAAATGGACGATGGGAGTATTGTGCCTTGCCGCTGGAGCTATGGCCGGAACCGTCAAGGGGACGGTCCACGCGGCTTCTGGTGCTGCCTTGGCGAACGTGGACGTGTGCCTGACTTCGCAGTCGCTATGCACGGCCTCTGACGCCGCTGGTGCCTTTCGCCTGGATTGGGCCTCGACGGGAATCGCCCGGCGTGGCGTTTCCGGCGTGAATTGGTTGGCGCGACTGGTGCGGGGAGGCGTGGAGATGAGCCTCCCGCAGGGAACCTGGAACGTGCAGGTGGTGGACGCCTCGGGGCGGCAGGTGGGCGCGGCTCGCGCGCTTTCCGGCAACGTCGCCATTTCCCTTGCTGGCGCTTCCGGCCGCCTCTTCGCGCGCCTTTCCGGTTCGCAGGGGCATTCGATCCTGGCGCTTTCCCCGTTGGGCGGCTGGAGTTCGGTGAACTCCGGCATGTCGACAATTTCTGGAATTTCTGCCCGCAGCACCGAGTCCGGCCTGGATCTGCGCCTCACGCGCGACGGCTACACGGCCCTGCACACCACTACTGGCGCCGATAGCACCTCGCTGGATCTGGCCTTGGCGCCGACGCCGACGCGCACCGTCTTCACGATCGGGACCGACTACACCAACAATGCGGCAAGTCTCGAGCGCGTGACCGCCACGGGGACGGACAAGCAACTCGCTACTTGGGCAACCAGCGACGTGGTGGTGGCCGCCTTTGGGTCCACCCTCTTCACGCTCGATCGGAGCGATGCCGTGGTCACCGCCTACGCGGGCGGGCAGATCGACGCCTCGCACCTGCTTTGGCAGACCAACGTGGGAACGGGAACCGAGCCTTATGCGGTCCTCGCCGATGCCTCCAGCTATTGGGTGGTCCTCAATGGCGTCAACTCCATGGCCAAGCTCGGAACGGATGGCAAGAGCACCGGCACCGTCGACCTGTCCTCCCAGAAAAGCGACTCGGGAACGGCCAACGCCGCCGTGGGCACGCTCTGGAACGGCTACCTAGTGGTCGGTCTGCAACGCCTGAACGGCTGGACGCCTTCCAGCACCTCGCGCGTGGTACTCATCGACACCGCGACCGGAGCGATCGCGAAGTCCATCGACCTCCCCTTCGCCAATCCTCAGACGATTTCCGTCTTTGAGGACAAGGTCTGGCTCGCCTGCGTGGGAAACTGGTACTCGGAGGACGGCGGCCTCGTCGAGGTGGACCTGTCCCAGGGAACTGCGCGCACGGTCGTGACCGAGGCGCAGGCCGGTGGAGACATCTCTGGCTTCGAGGCGGCGGGCCCCTTGCGCGGCTATCTGCAGGTGGGTGGAACTTGGCCGACCAGCACGGTTCGCAAGGTGGATCTCGCGACGGGGACGCTCGACAGCGCCGTCGCCGGCCTTTCGGCGGTCGGGTGCCTGCATTACGACGGCACTTGGATGTGGGTGGGCGATCGCGCCTCGGGAGACAAGCAGAGCCTCAATGCCCTGGAACCGCGCACCGGCGCGATTTCTCGCTCGATCAAGCCGGAATTGCCTCCTGGCAGCATCGCGTCTATTCTTCCCTGATGATCGAACTTTGGCTGGTGCGCCACGGCACCACGGACTGGAACGCCTCGGGAAAGATCCAGGGGCACGCCGACATCCCCCTCAACTCTCAGGGGGAAGCACAAGCCGTAGCGATTGGACAAAAACTGTCTGATCTCCATTTTGACTCGGTATTGAGCTCCGACCTCGTGCGGGCGCGCCGCACCGCGCAACTGGCGGGCTTTCTGCGGGCCTTTCCCGAACGGCGGCTGCGCGAGCTCGACTTCGGCGGCTGCGAGGGCCTCACCTGGGACCAGC
>DAIPHW010000006.1:0-37684 GCA_036771135.1 Fibrobacterota bacterium
GGCCGACCCGACCCTGGCGCAAGTGGGATGGGCCTATATTTTTCAGGCCTTACGTGAATGCGGCGGCGCGCGTGCTGACGCCGCCCGAAGGTTGGGGGTCCCCCCCGCATGGCTGGACGTGAAACTTGACCAATTCGACTCGGGAGCCTTGGATGCTTGACCATCGACAACTGCGCGGCTTAGGGATCGCCCTCCTCTTGGCTGGCCTCGCCCAGGCAGAGACTTCCTTGGAAGCCACGCCTTTCGAAGTTCAGGTGGCCCAAGGACTGCGCCGCATCGACACACTTCGCTCGCTGGCACCAGTCTTAGCTGACGCCCTGGAAGGTCGCACCACCTCCGGAGCTGGCCAAGCCGCCCTGGCCAGCCTGCCCGTGAACCAGCCCGGACTCGTCGCCCTGGGACAGGCGGGACAAGCGGTGCTGCTAGAAACAAAACAGCATGGATCGGCTCTGCCGCAAGTTTCCCAGGCAATCCGGACAGCTGGCGACGATTTCGGGACAGCCTGGCTGACAAGCCTTGCCATGGTTCACGCCCAATCCCCTCAAGGAGCTTCAGCGGCCTTGCAAGGGCTGGAAACATCGGCGCTTATCCAAGGCTGGCAGCGCCTTCCCGAGGCCTCCTCTTGGCTTCTGGAGTTGGCAGCCAAGGCCGACCAACCGGAAATGGCCGACACCCTTTACCAGTGTGCACTTCGGCTGGATCCCGTCTCTCCAGTTCCCGCCCTCGTGCTCGCGCGCCACCGGCTTCTGCAATTCGATCTCGATCAAGCATCCGAGGCCTTTCATCAGACCTTTGTTCGTGCCTGGACCTACCCGCAAAACCAGGTCCTTTGGGTCTTGAACCTGATCCGAGCACTGCGCACCATCGGCCTATTGGCCGCTTTCCTGATCCTCTTCGGTTGGGGCACGCGCCACTGGCCCTGGATCACCCACGGCTGGGCCGAGAAGTTGCCTCGGGAAAGTTCCATCTACCTGCGCTACGTCGTCTGCGCCATTGCCTTCGCAAGCCTGCTTTTGGCCGGAGTCGGTGCCTACATCATCTTCCTCCTGGGCTCCTTCTTGATCTGGAAGCATCTGTCCAGCAAACAGCGCGTGCTGTTGGGAGTGCTGCTGCTCTTCATTGGCATCCAAGGTTTCCTGACGGCCTCCGAAGACATCCTGGCCGAGAGCTACGACATGGAATCCTCCGAGTCGTTGACGCTTCGCAGCATCGAAGAAGGCGCCTCGCCCCAACTCGCCGCCGCCGTTCAAGATGCCCAGGCCCCCTTGGCAAAGAGCCTGATCGCCTTCAAGTCTGGCGCCGTGGCCCAGGCCGCCCAGAACGCCCCCTCCGGTGGCATCCGCGAACTGATCATGGCCGGCAATCTCGCGTTCGTGCAAGGCCGCTACGACATCGCCCACCAGCGTTTTGAAGACGCGCGCCGCGCCGATTCTCTGAACCCGATTTTGTCGTTCAATCGTGGGCAGGTCGCCTCCTGGACCGGTCATACGGACTCCCTGAACGCCTTTCTCAAGGATGCATCGCTTGCCGGCAAGACGCGTTTTGAGCTAGCCGTATCTCAAAACAGCCGCTTTTTGCAGAGCCTGCCCACCAACCGTCAAGTCCTGCCACCGGAGCTTTCGGCCCGCGCCACTTGGATGCGCATTGGCGACCGCTTCTCTGACCCGACTAACTGGATTTTCGCCAAGGGCTCTGCCGGAGTGCTGGAAATTCCCAACGCACTGCTTTTCTGGATTTCGCTTGCGCTTCTGGCGTACCTACTCGTCACGGGAAATCGCCGCAACCAGGCACGCGACCTGTTCCGCTGCAAGACCTGCGGACGGGTGATGTGCCGCCACTGCCGCCGCGGCCTGCACTGCATTTCGTGCTTCCGTCGCCTTTCCACCGTAAGCGAGCTGGAGCTTCGCAACGAACTGCTGCTGCGTCTGGAACGCGAAGGCATCCAACGGACACGCTTTCTGCTACGCCTACTGGATCTTCTTCTGCCGGGTGTTGGCTCCTTTGCCCAGTCGGGCAGTTTCTGGGCACTGGTACGGCTAGTGCTCTTGGCCTTTGGCTTTTCCATGCTCTTCGACCTGCCAGCCATCCTGAGTCGCTATCCCTTTGCCCAATACTCCCCCGGCAGCCTTCCCTTCGTCCTGCTCTTAGCCATTCTCTACGGCACCAGCGTATTCCTCTTCCTGCGCCCCTCCCGGAGCGCCTCTCCCAAGGATTAACCCGATGGCACAGGCACTCAACGGACAGCTCAAGGACTTTCCCCTAGCGGATGTATTGCAGTTTATTCTGCAACAGCGCAAAAGCGGGCGTTTGCTCCTCTCGGCCCGCACCCAGAAGGCCGAGATCGGCATCCAGCGCGGCAACATCGCCTACATAGAATCGGACGGTCGCACCGTCGAGACGCAGATTGCGCGTTGGCTGCAGACTAGCGGCCGCATCACCGCCGACGAGCTCTTGGGACTCGAAAACGTCTCGCGGCAAATGGATCGAAGCGTCCTGGAGACGCTGGTGGCCAAGCGCTTCATCACCGCCGAGGAGCGCACCGAGTGGGCCCACTACGCCGCTGAGGATCTGGTCTGCGACCTTTTTGCTTGGCAGGACGGCAGCTATGAGTTCAACACTGAACTCCCCGCCACCAGCCCGCGCAATATTCCGCTGAACCTTTCCACTGAGATGATCAGCATGGAAGGCATGCGTCGCTCGGACGAATGGCCTCGCCTTTTGGGACGTTTCCCCAGCCCCGAGATCTGCGCGTCCCGCGGCCAGGTTCCCCTCACCGAGATCGAACCCGGGCCCGAGCGCATGATCCTGGAAGCGCTTCCGGACGGCGACGAGCAGATGAGCCTGCTTTCCCTGGAGAAGGTGCTGCCCTTCACGCGCTACCGCATCTACGAGGTGCTTTCAGCTTACGGTGACCAGGGTTTCGTGCGGTTGCACGTCGAGGGCCAGACGCTCGGCTCCATCCCGGTCGCCATCGTCGAATCCCGTCCGGCTTCGGCGTCGCATTCGGCCATCTTGGTCTTCGTAGCCCTGGCCATCGTCGTCGCCGCCTCGCTAATTCATCTGGCCGTCTTCCAAGGCCGCTCGGTGCTGCTGGATGGCCACGCCGGATCTTGTCTCCAGGCCAAGGCGCGCTTTGATGCCGGAAAGCTCCACGTCGCAGCCCTGGCCACCCGCATCGAAACGGGTGCCTGGCCTCGCTCGACCTCCAGCCTCAGTTGGAAATTTGCGCGTCCCGAACTGGAATTGACACGAGGCATTGACTATCGCTTGCGAATTCCAGACAATGAAGGTCCTACGATCGTGATCGACCCATCTCTCAGGAGCATCACCAAGCCATGAGCACGAATCAGAATTCGAGGCTTGCGGAGCTTCTGGACAGCCGTTCAGATACCCGGGACATGCTTTCTGCTTGTCCAAACCTGGCCCATGCTTGCCTCTTGCTGGAACGCGGCGAAATAGACTTGGCGCGTCGCGAACTGCTGCTGGGCCTAAAGGAAAGCTCTTCGGACGCCCAGATCATCGGGCGCTGCATCGAGGCCGAACTGCTGCGCGCCGAAGGCGATCTTGACGGAGCCTGGCAGCACGCCCTGGAATGCGCCCAGGAAAATCGCCTTCACAGCGCTGCGGCCCTCTACTTGCGCCAACTTTTTCCGCTTGCCGGATCATCCACCTCAGCGTCCATCGCCACCACAACGGAAACACCAGACGAAGTGGAAGTGGCCGGAGACGTTTCCGAAGCCGCCGCGTCCGTTGCAGAACCTTCGGTCTCCGAACCGGTTTCCGTCCTGGATGCAGAAGTTCAACCCCGACCTTCTGACGGGGTGTTTCCCGAAACTTGGCAACCGATTCTCGACGGACCTGGAATCGTGGGAGTGCGCCTGGATGCCTCGCAAGAAATCGCGGTCCACGGCAGTGACCTGGCCCCGTTGATTCCCTTGCTCGATTGGTTGGCCTCCGACCTATTTCCCCAGGCGGGTATGGGAAGCCTCCAGCACGCAGCCTTCGAAGGCGCGCAGCGCTCGCTCCATCATTGGAACCAATCTCCGCGCCTGACGGCCCTGCTTGAAACCGACCAGCATTCGCCAATGTTGGCGGCACGCCTCAGCAAAGCGCATCGCGAATGGGAGAACGAGGCATGAACGCACCGATCGGACAGATCGAATGGAGCGACGACCTCGACGTGCTGTGCAGCTATCTGTCGCAGGTCGACGGCCTTGAAGGCGCCCTGCTGCTAGATGACGAAGGTCTGACACTAGCTTTGGGAAGCGACTCAACGCCTGAGGTCTCGGAAATTGCTCCCTGGCTATTGCAGTCGCTGCTCGAATCCAGAGATTTTGCCAAGGCCCACGCCTTGGAGCTTCCCGAAGAGCAAATTTCCTTCACGCCATTGCGGTTCCAGCTCTGCCGAAGAATCGGGCCAAGTTATCTTGTGACGCAAGGAACACGCGGAAGCTACGAACTTTTCCAAGGCCGCATCGAGCGCTGCTCACAGATGATGGACCAGGCTCTCAGGCAAAGGAGACTTGCGGAGTGAACATGCAAGAAGTGCTCGAAAACGTGAACCGCACCAAAGGGGTGCTCGCAAGCGCGCTGGTCGGTGAGGATGGCATCCTCATCGCCGCCGAAGCTAGCGACCCCTCGCAAGTTGAACTCGTCTCGGCGCTGGCCGTCTCGCTTGCCGACGCCAGCGTAAAGCTTGCCGAGGCATGCTCGGCCGGAGCCGTCGCCCAGGTGCTGCTCGAAGGCGAAAATGGCAAGGTGCTGCTCCAGAAGACAGAACTCGGCTGGCTCATTGCCCTGACGGCCGCCGCCGCCAACGTCGGCCTGATCCGCGTGGAGATGAAGCTCGCCTCCCAGAGGATTGCCTGATGGCCTCCATTAACTACCACACTCGTGAAATCAGCTGCAAGATCGTCTACTACGGCCCAGGCCTCTCGGGTAAGACGACCAACTTGCAGATCATCCACCGCAAGGTGCCCAAAGAAAACAAGAGCGAGATGGTCTCACTGGCCACCGAGACCGACCGCACGCTCTTTTTCGACTTTTTGCCACTAGATCTCGGTTCCATCAAAGGGTTTGCCACCAAGTTCCAGCTCTATACCGTTCCTGGACAGGTCTACTACAACGCCACCCGCAAACTGGTGCTGCGCGGCGTGGATGGCGTGGTCTTTGTCGCCGACTCCCAACGCGACAAGATGCCCGAGAACCTGGAAAGCCTCAAGAACCTGGAAGAGAACCTGCGCGAGTACGGCATCGAACTGCGCACCACGCCGTTCGTGCTGCAGTACAACAAGCGAGACCTGCCCGGCATCTTCACCGTCGAAGAGATGAACACCCAGATCAACTTCTACGGGGTGCCGGCCTACGAGGCCCAGGCCCATCAGGGCGTTGGGGTCTTTACCACGCTCAAGGCCATTGGCAAGGTGGTCATCGACACCTTCAACACCAAGTATTCCTCGCGCCAGACCTCGCGGCGTCCCGAGCCAGCCTCTTCCGCGCCACCAGCCCCTATGCCCACCATCCCGCCGCCACCGGCGCCTGTCGGACTGCACATGCCTCCGCCACCGGCTCCAATCGCGGCTCCGGAAAGTCGCGGCTCGCGCAGCGGCTTCGTCCCCCCGATGCCTCCGCGGCCGGTGGGGCCTCCGCCAGCACCTCAACCGCTCCGCCCTCCCCCTCCTGCTGCGGTGTTGCCACCTCCGCTTGCCCCGGCTCCAGCTTGGCCGGCTGCTGCTGCCGTTCCGTCGGGCAGTTTCACACCGCCCCCCCCGGTTGCGCCTCAACCCATCCAGCCGCCTCCCATGATGCCGCCCCAAATGCCGGCACCAGTTCCACCGCCGCCACCAGCAGACTCTGGTGTTCAATCGGCCTTGGTTGGTGGCTATGGCATGGATCTTCCGCCTGCGGCTCCCCCGCCAGCGCAATCCATTCCCACCCTCTCGACCACCGGCTTTGCTCCTCCCCCTCCTCCAGCGGCAGGAGTGAATCCAATTCCCGGCCTGCAGTCGAGCTATTTCCAGCCACCTCAGCCGCAACAGCAGGCTCCGGCTGCGCCTGTACCGGCCGCGCCACCGCCCAACGCCCCCACCTTCCGCAAAGGACGTTTGGATGGAACCATGGACGCCAAGGAACTCGAAGAAGAGATCGCCCGCATGGAGCGGGAACTGCACAACGTTCGGCCTCCGGTGAATCCTCCTGCAGCGGCCCCCTCCGTGATGCCGCCTCCGGCCACGGCACCACTCCCGGCGGCGCGTCCTAGCGAGCCGTTCCAGTTCAATCCGCCGGTGAATGCAGATCCGGCCTTTTCCGATGCGTTCCTGAGCCCGGAAGAAATCCGCCAGTTCCAGCAGAACAGTCACGACTATCCCACCCAACGACTGCCGATGAATCCCGGCAACGGGCAGGCTTAAGCATGAGCAATTTCATCCTCTACAAGGAAGACATCGACCGCCTGAACAAGGTGATGGCAAAGCTCTTGGCTTCGGCCAGCGCCACCTTCGTGTTGCTGGTGCACAAGGACGGCAATCTGCTCACCCATCAGGGATTCACGCGTTCCTTCGATACGACCGCCTTGGCAGCGCTGGCTGCCGGCTCCTATGCCGCCACTCGCGCCATCGCCCAGCTCATCGGCGAAAACGAGTTCACGGTGCTCTTCCACAAGGGCAAGACCGACAGCATCCACATCAGCCTGGTGGACGAAGACACCATCATGGTCTTGGTCTTTGACGACCGCACCAATCAGGGCATGATCCGGGTGGAATCCGAACGCGCTAGCCAAGACATCCGCACCATCCTCGACGACGTGCGCAAGAACGAGTTCACCGACCTGGAAACCGCTACCGGCTCTAAGCCTACGCACGCTTGAGCGCCTTCCTGGACGTCTGCCTGCTGACGCGGCAGGCTCCCGCCTTCACCTATCGCGCTCCGCAGCCGCTGGCGGCGGGCACCTTGGTGCGCGTGCCCTTTCGCAACACCTCGACCTGGGGCCTAGTCTGGGGACCTGTTGCAGAACCCTCCTTCGCCACCAAGGAGATCCTCGAGACGCCGCTTCCCGATCCGCTGGTTCCGGCCGCGGTCATGGACCTGGCCCGCTGGATCGCCGACTACTACCTGTGCCCAGCCGGATCGGTGGTTCGGCATCTTCTCCCTGGAGACGGCGGCACGGTACTTGGACTTCTCGGGATCGGCCGCAAGCGCTCCCTCAAGGCGCGCGCCCTTCCTGAACTTCTTCCGCAGCCAGAGCTCACGCTTAATCCGGCTCAGCTCGCTTGCGCCAGTCGCTTGCGCGACGCCGTACAAGCTCATGCCTTCGCGCCCATCCTGCTGCGCGGCGTGACAGGCAGCGGCAAAACCGCCGTTTTCCTGGAAGCCGCCCACCAAGCCTTGGAACAAGGACTTGGGGTGCTCTACCTGGTCCCCGAGATCGCCCTCACGCCGCAGACGGTGGACCGCATCCGCGCTCGGCTGGAAGGCCCGGTGGCGCTCTTCCACAGCGGCCTTTCCCTGGGAGAGCGCGCCAGCGCCTGGCTTGCCGTGCGCCAAGGTTCGGCGCGAGTGGCCATTGGGGCCCGCTCGGCGCTCTTTGCACCGCTGGCCTCACCTGGCCTCCTAGTGGTAGACGAAGAACACGACGGCTCCTACAAGCAAGGCGAGGCACCGCGCTTTCAGGCGCGCGACGCCGCCGTGTGGCTAGCGCGACGCCAAAGCTGCCCGGTGGTGCTGGCCTCGGCCACCCCCTCCTTGGAATCCTGGCGCAACGCCCAAGAAGGCCGCTACCAACTGCTGGAGCTTCCTGAACGCGCCCAAGGCCAGCCGCTTCCTTCGGTGAGCATTCTCGACCGGCGGACGGACCCGGCCCCCGGTGCCCTGACCATCACGGCGCGCGAGGCCTTGCGCGAGACCATCGAGCGCGGCGAGCGAGCGCTGGTGCTGCTCAACCGGCGCGGCTGGGCTCCCAGCATGGAATGCCGCTCGTGCGGCTATGTGCCCGAGTGCCCCGATTGCCCGGGCCTGCGCATGGTGCTCCATCGCCGCCAAGGGAGGCTCGTCTGCCACCACTGCGGCCGTGTCGAGCTGGTTCCTGAGCGCTGCCCGCAGTGCGGCTCCGACTCGCTGGACGCCGACGGCATCGCCATCCAACGCCTGGAAGAAGAGCTTGCGAACCTGCTTCCGGGCACTCCGGTGATCCGGCTGGACCGCGATGTCACCGCCGGACGGCGCGACGAACTGCCCTGCCGCTTGACGGCCTTCCGGGAACACGGCGGCGTACTTCTGGGCACCCAGATGATCGCCAAGGGCCACGACTTCCCCTCGGTGACCCTGGTGGTGGCCGCCGACGGCGATGTCGGCGTGGGCGTTCCCGACTTCCGCAGCGGCGAACGCGCCTTCCAGACTCTCACCCAGGCCGCCGGGCGCTGCGGTCGCGGCCGCTTGCCGGGGCAAGTGCTGGTGCAGACGCGCGATCCACAGTCGGCCATGCTGGAAAAGGTGCGCGGTCACGACTACCTGGCTTTCGCCAAGGAAGAACTGCAGGTGCGACGGGAATTGTCACTGCCCCCCTGGACACGGTTGCTCCTGGTCGAGGCGGCAAGCATCTCCGCCTCAAAGGCCGAAGCGGCCCTCGCGGAACTTGCCGCACGGCTTTCCAGTCTTGAGGGAGTGGCCGCCATGGGCCCCATCGCCGCACCGCTTCCAGTGGTGCGCCAGGCCTCGCGCTTTCACCTCTTGCTCAAGACCCTCCGCCCCCAGCCGCAGCTGAAAAACCTGCTAGCGCGTTGGCTCTCCGAACCGGGCGATCCGAAGGTGCATCGCTTCGTCGACGTCGACCCTATCGACCTGATGTGATCAGAGCGAGAAGCGCTCGCCCAGGTAGGACTTGCGAGCTGTCGGATCGTTTGCCAAGAATTCGGCGTCGCCCTGCGTCAGGATGCGGCCGTCGAAGAGGATGTAAGAGCGGTCAGTGATGGCCAGCGTCTCGCGCACGTTGTGATCGGTGATCAGGATGCCGAGCCCCCGGTCGCGCAAGGTGGCCACGATGGATTGAATGTCCTCGATGGCGATCGGATCGACTCCCGCGAAAGGCTCGTCCAGGAGCAGAAAGGCCGGATCGGCCGCCAAGGCACGGGCGATCTCCAAGCGGCGCCGCTCGCCACCCGAAAGCGTCACGGCCGTGGACTTGTAGAGACGAGCGATGCGAAGTTCTTCCAGAAGCTCTTGGCAGCGCTCTTTGCGCCGCTTGCGGGGCACACCGCGCACCTGCAGCACCGCCATCACGTTATCCCACACCGAAAGGCTGCGGAAGATGCTCGGCTCCTGCGAAAGGTAGCCGATGCCCATGCGGGCTCGGCGGTACATGGGCTTTCCGGAGATGTCGCGCCCGTCCAGGAGCACTTTGCCGCGATTAGGCCGCACCATGCCCACCACCATGTAGAAGGTCGTGGTCTTGCCGGCGCCGTTGGGCCCCAGCAGACCGACGATCTCGCCTTGGCGGACTTCGACGCTCACGCCGTCGACTACGCGGCGGCCACCGTAGACCTTGACGAGATCGCGCGCCTCGATGGTGCGGACATTTTCTGGCCGTACCGGCGGCAAAACTTGGGCGGAAGTATCAGACTGGTCCTGAAGGGGGTCGGGCGTTTCCATCACGATGGGGAAAGATACCCAATCCCCCGCCGCGATTTGGTACTTTCGCACCCCATCCCATGACGGACGAACCAGCTACACGACAGCCGCAAGGCATTCTGCTTTCCTTTGAAGGCGTGGACGGATCCGGAAAGAGCACCCAGGCGGGCCTTCTGGCCGAGTCCTTGCGTGCCCAAGGCGCCTCCGTGGAGCTCTTGCGGGAGCCTGGCGGGACGGCCCTGGGTGAGGCCTTGCGCGAGGTCCTGCTCTCCCGCTCGCATACGGCCATCTCGCCAGCGGCGGAGCTGCTGCTCTTTTCGGCGGCTCGCACCCAGCTTCTGGAAGAGCGCGTGGCCCCTTTGCTTGCTGCCGGGACGATCGTGATTTTGGACCGCTTCTGCGATTCCACCTTCGCCTACCAAGGCTACGGGCGTCGTCTTCCTGAAGACTATCTGGAAGCCCTGGAAACGTGGGTGGTCGGTCCTTTCCAACCAGCTCGCACCTGGCTCTTGGATGCCCCCCTGGAAATCTTGCGGCAGCGCCGCACCGGGCGCGACGAAGCACCAGATCGCCTGGAAAGTGAGGCCGAAAGCTTCCGTCAGCGGGTCCGAAACGGCTATTTGGAGCGAGCAAGGCGCTTTCCTCAGCGCATCCGGATCTTGGACGGCGCCAAGACCCCAACCGAGCTGCAACAAGAGATCCGCACCGATCTGCTCACATTCTTAAGCGGCAGCGCGACGCAGATGGTATAATCTTCGCATGGCCTTTGTGCATCCCAATCCGGTCCCGGAACACCCATTGCTCGCGCGCTTGGCCGCCCGTTATCCAGAAGCTGTGGTGAGACTGCAGTATCTGGACGGCGAGGAGGTCCTGCACGAGGACGAAGCAGACACTGCCCTCTTCTTCCTGGAAGACGGTTCCCTAGTGGTTGAGCAGGCCGTGGGTCCAGGAGTCCCCCCCAGGGTGCTCAAGCTCCTGACCAACGCCGCCGATTCTGGACAGATCCTGCCGTTTGGGGAGATGGCCCAGGCCTTTGGCAAGCGCACCGCCACCATCCGCTCCAGCGGTGGCAGCACCGTGGTACGGTTGGGCACCGGCATCTTCGAGGAGATCTACCGCGAGTTCCCCGAGATCGCCCGCACTCTGAATCTCAAGCTTGTCGAGCGTCTGCGCGACATGAACCTGCGACTCAAAGATCTCTCGCTACGCATGGAACCTCCGGTGGAGCGGCTCTTCCTGGACCGCGACGAGACCCTCGCCACCGCTGGCGAGCCCACCGCGACGCTGTGGCAGTGCGTGGCCGGCCACGTGCGGGAAGTGGGCGAGGACGGATCGAGCGAAGAGATCCTGCCCGATTCCGACGGATTTCTCGACCCCCTCGCCTTTTTCCGTGGGGAACCTTCTCCGCGAACCCTGGAAGCCTCGGCCGGAGCCTTCCTGGTGCGCTGGAACGTCGGCGACCGCGCCGAAGTCTTCCGCTTCTATCCCGAACTCGCCTTGCGGCTGTTGAAGGAATCGACGTGAATTTGGGTTTCAATCTGAGCATGGATATGCGGATGGAGCAAAGGCTCACTCCGCAGATGATCCAATCCCTGAAACTGCTGCAAGTCTCTTCGCTGGAGCTAGAGATGCTCGTCAAGCAGGAGATGGAGCAGAATCCCTGCCTGGAACTGGACGACAGCCCAGAAGAACGCACCGAAGAACGTGCCGAAGAGCCCGACTGGGAAATCAAGGCCCCCGACGAACTAGACGAAACGCCTGTCGCCTCCACCGAAGAAGCGCGCACCGACATTGA
The DNA here is from genome assembly GCA_036771135.1 of Fibrobacterota bacterium. Taxonomy (GTDB): domain Bacteria; phylum Fibrobacterota; class Fibrobacteria; order UBA5070; family UBA5070; genus JBDKGV01. Next base: position 11,417 of record DAIPHW010000006.1, read on the forward strand.
TTGGGAGAGCTATTTCGACGACGGTTTCGAGACCGGCATCAACTTCAACGAGGAGCGCCCCGACGAGGACGCTTGGGAAGCCACCCCAGTGCACCAGGCGAGCATGGAGGAATTTCTGCTCGACCAGATCCAGGAAAAGCGCTTCGACCCAGCCCTGCGCCCGGTTCTGGAGTACCTGATCGGCGGCCTCAACGAGAACGGCTTTCTGGAAACCCCCAAGGAAGAGGTCCAGAAGAAGTTCCCCTTCATTGACGACGCGGCCTGGGAAGAGACCCTGAACGTCCTTCAGTACCTCGATCCGCCCGGCATCGGAGCCCGCGACCTACGCGAATCGCTGCAGATCCAACTGCAACGCGCCGGCAAGCGCGACACCCTGGCTTGGCGCATCGTGGCCGAGTGCTTCGGACTTTTGCAGAAGCTCAAGATTCCCACCATCGCCCGCCGCCTGAATTCGTCTCCCGAGGAGATCCAGGCCGCCATCAAGGAAATCGGCTCGCTGGAACCGCGTCCCGGCCGCTCCCTCTCCACCCAGCCTCCAGCGTCCGTCATCCCCGATCTCATTGTCGACCGGGCACCCGACGGCTCCTGGCTGGTGCTGATCAACGACAAGACGGTGCCTTCGCTGCGCGTCTCACGTAGCTACCAGGATCTGATCCGCCGCGGCAGCCACGCCAGCGCCGACGAGAAGAAGTACGTGCGCGACAAGCTCAACTCCGCCTCGTGGCTGGTGCGCTCCATCGAACAGCGCAAGGGCACCATGCTGCGGGTGATGTACGCCATCATCGAAAGCCAGCCGGAATTTTTCGAGAACGGCCCCGGACATCTCAGACCGCTGGTGCTGCAGACCATCGCCGACAAGGTGAAGATGCACATCTCCACCGTGAGCCGCGTCACCAACGAGAAGTACGTGCAGACCCCGCACGGCGTCTTCGAACTGAAGAGCTTCTTCTCGGCTTCGGTTACTCAGGAGGACGGCACCGAGATCAGCTCCGTGGAGGCACGCGACGCCATCCAGAAGCTCATCGACGCCGAGGATAGCGAAGCTCCCCTTTCCGACCAGAAGATCGTCGACGAGCTCAAGAAGCACGGCGTGGACGTGGCCCGCCGCACCGTGGCAAAATACCGCGACATGATGGGCATCTTGCCGGCGCGCATGCGCCGCAAGTTCTAGGGGCGCACCACTCGGGACGTTTCGATGCGTCCGGCGGCATGCCAGCGCACCAAGAGCACGCCACGCGCCGCGCTCGGAAGCAAAAGCGCCTGACCACGCGCCAGCGCGCCCAAGTCCCAGGCAGCCAAGGAGCGTCCCGAAGCATCGAAGACCTCCAGGCGACCAGCGCCGAGCTCCGAGAGGGCCATCAAGCGCCCGGCAGCATCCAGGCGCCAAGAACTGCGGCGCAAAGCGCTCCTATTGGCAATTCCCGAAGCGGCGGCCAAGGCATGCAAGTCTGGCACTCCCCAGCCCAGCAGGGAATCGGGACGGGAGGCTTGGCTCGCAGAACTCTTGAGGGAGGCGATTACCTCAGACGGGGTCCAGTCGGGATGGAGTTGGCGCACCAGTACGGCCATGCCTGCCACCAGAGGCGCCGCGAAAGAAGTGCCGGAATAGTCGATGATGCCGTCGGTGTCACTGGCGTCGACGGTCGGGACGGAACAGCCAAAAGCCGCCAGGTCCGGCTTGATGCGGCCGTCGTAGGTGTTGCCGACAGAGCTGAAAGAACAACGCACCAGAGACGTGTCCACGGCCGCCACCGAAAGAATGCCGTCGGCGTCGGCCGGAGCTCCGAGGTTGGGAGCCGGCAAGGAGGCGTCGTTGCCCATGGCGGCCACCACCACCGCGCCGCGGGCGGCAGCACGAGCGGCAGCCACGGATTCCGGGCGCGTCTTGCCATCGAACTGGCTCCAAGGCAGGTCGCCCACCGAGTCGATGTAGTAGCGATACCCGAGCGAGATGCTGATCACCCCAGCCCCCGAATCCACAGCGCGATTGATGGCCTCGGCAAGCCAGGTCCCTTCCGAGAGCCGCTCGAAGCTATCCACCTCGGTGCGGTAGAGCAGAAAGTTCGCCGCCGGAACGATGCCCGGGAGCGAATCCCAGTCCGAAGCCAAGACGCCAAGAGTGGCAGAGCCGTGCGAGGTGCGTGCCACGGTATCCCAGGCCGGGGAAAGCTTTCGGAGATAGTCCCAAGAATCCACGATCCCGGATGCTTGCAGCCGTGCGAGGCCGCGGTGGCGAAGACAGAATCCGTCATCAATGACGGCCACCCGCATGCCCTGGCCCGGCCTCTCGCCGTGCGCAGCCAAGGTGTCCCGAACCGCGAGGATGCCCAGGCGCCGATGCATGGCGGAAAGATCCTGTCCGGCGGTGGCAGCGAAGGCGCTGGCCGTGGCGAGCAGCGCTGCCGTCACGAGACCCATGAGTCTATCTTTCACGTCCATGACGGACAAAACTCTATTTCAGAAGATCCACGCGCGAGAAATTCCCGCACGTTTCGTCTACGAGGACGATCTGGTCTTCGCCATCCATGACATCGACCCCAAGGCCCCGACCCACGTCCTGATCATCCCCGTCAAGCCCATCCGCTCCCTTTCCACCATCACCCCCGAAGACGCTCCCATCCTCTCGGCCCTGCTCTTCGCGGCCCAGACGATCGCCAAGGCAGAAAACCTCGGACAAGGATGGCGCCTGGTCACCAATACCGGCCTGTATGCCGGGCAGACCATTCCGCACCTGCACTTTCACCTCCTGGGCGGCCGTCACATGGGCTGGCCCCCGGGCTAAGTGGTCCGCACCCAGGCGCTGGTACTGCGCCGCATTCCCTTTGGCGACACCTCGTGGATCCTCCATGCCTTCACCCGCGAGGAGGGCAAAGTCTCCCTTCTGGCGCGCGGGGCGCGTCGTAGCGGCAGCCCCTTTGCCGGTGCCGTGGAGCCGCTGAGCCTTTCCGAAGTCGTCTACACAGCCAAGACGGGGCGCGAGATCCATCCCTTGTCGCAAGCCTCGCTGCTGCACGGCTGGCCCGTCCTCCGAACCGAGCTGCCCATCATGGCCTGCGCCCTGGCCGGCATGGAATCACTTGAGGCGCTGCTTCCCGATCCGTTGCCCCACGAGATCCTGTTCGAACGCGCCGTCACCTTCCTCGCAAGCCTAGAATCAGGACATCCAGCGGCCCTGTGCTTGGCACGTCTCCTGTCGGTGCTCAGCCAGGAGTTGGGCCTTTCGCCACGACTGGAAAGCTGCGCCCGCTGCGGATCCGCCGAGCTCACGGCGGCACCGCTCCATGTCGCGTCCCTGGGAGGAGTCGTCTGCGAGGCCTGCGCTCCGGAACTGCGCGGCGAGCGTCTGGATCCGGAGCTCTTCGAGGCCTTGCAGAAATTGGCCCGAGGCACGCGGCCCCGGGACTACTCCGTCACTCTCCAGCGCTTGAGCGAAGCGTTCCTCTACGACCACCTGCTGCGGCACACGCCCCGCACTCCGCGGCTGGAGGCGCGCGCGCTGTGGGACGAGGTGCGCCCGTGAGAACGCGCCTAGCTCCCACCCCGTCGGGCTACGCCCACATCGGGAACGCCGCCAATTTCGTGCTCTGCTGGCTTTTCGCGCGGGCCCAAGGAGGCGAAGTGGTGCTGCGCATCGAGAACGTCGACCGCGCTCGCGCCCGACCAGAATTTGTCAATTCGCTCTTTGCGGACCTTGCTTGGCTAGGGCTGGACTGGGATCTTGGGCCGGCCGGTCCCGAGGATCATGAAAGCCCATACGTCCAATCTTCCTCCATGCGCCAGGCCCGCTACCGCGAGATTCTAGAGGACTGGAAGACCAGAGAGCTCTGCTACCCCTGCAGCTGCACCCGCCGCGACCTAGCCCTGGCCGCCCCCCAAGTGCAGCACTTGGCCGAGATCTCTGGCTTCGGACGTCCCTATCCGGGCACGTGCCGTCATCGCCACCCTGGTGAAGCCGGGCCGCACGACGCCTGGCGGCTGCGTCTGCCCCAAAAGCCTGATGCCTTTGATGATCTGTGGCAAGAAAGACAAGAATTGTCTGATCTGCGGGAATGCGGAGATCCCGTAATAGCCCGTGCCGACGGCTGCTTCGCCTACCACCTCGCCGTGTGCGCCGACGACCTCGACCAAGGCATCACCCATGTGCTGCGCGGCGAAGACCTGCTCCCCTGGTCCCACCTGCACCGCCACATCTTCGGCCTGCTGGGTGGGACGCCACCGGCCTTCGGGCATCATCCCTTGCTCGGAGACGCTCACGGCAGGCGCCTTTCCAAGAGCGCTGGCGCCGAATCACTTGCAGCAATGCGACGCTCCGGAATCCGTCCCGAAGAGGTGTTGGGACGCCTCTTGCCGGTGCTGCATCCAGAATTGAAGCGGTGCGAAGATGCGATTTCCTTGTCTGAACTCCTTTCGCTGGGAGCCCCATTCCCCGCCAATGGCCGCATGAAGCCCAGCGTTTCCCGGGAGAGTACAAAGCCTTCACAAAGGGCAGGCGCGACGGCGGACGGCGATTAGATTCCTCTCAAGCCACACCGGAGGAATGATGGGACAACTGACGGGACGGACGGCACGAACCACCAGCGAAGGCCGAACGTGAATCCGTGGAGAAAAGCTCTAGCGCTTTTCTTGGGACTCGCCACATTTGCGGTCGGGCGTTCCGTGCTGCGCGCTGGCCTCGTCGACGTGCAGCTCGAAAGCGGGTCGCAGTCGCGCATGGACCCCGGCTGGGCACCTTTGGACGAATCTCGCATGGGCGAATGCGACGCCGTCAAGGACTGCTGGGAAGAGCACGAGACCTGGACGCCAGGCAGGACCTGGGTTCTGGGAGCCGGCGTATTCATAAATGACAATTTCCGTCTCGGCATCCGCTGGGCCACCGTGACGGCCCACGGAGCTACCCCGGCGCCATTTGACTCCTCGGTGATCTCTCTGGAGGTCGCCGGCTTCTCGCAGCCCCGCGGACCGCTCTCGGCAAGCTTCGCGCTGCGCGCCGGCATGGCTCCCGGATTTCCCAATCGCGACCCACCAAAATTCTATCCGCCCTTTGGCTTTCCCCTGCCCGCCCGCGTGTATGGAGTCGCCGTGGGAGCGCGCTGGATTGCCTCTCCCCATGTGGCCGTCGACGCCGATCTGGCTTCTGTCGAACTATGGGCATGCAACAGCATCAACATTTGGCACTTTTCCTGGCTCACGCCCAGGGTATCAGTTCTCTTCTGAAGGAGTTGTCATGAGGTTGCTGCTTCCGTTCGTCCTAACCGTCGTCGTCGCCGCCGAGGCCGGACGCGAAGCGATCTACACAGCCACCAAGGGCGAGGTTTCACAGACGCTGGTAATGAAGCGAGTCACCTCCACCCAGGTGGAATTCAAGCTCCAAAGCAGCAATTCCAAGGGCACCTGCAAGGACGAGCTCTCCGGAGAAGCGACCCAGAATCCACTTTCCCATCCCGGTGCCAAATCCACTCCGGGAGAGTTTGCGGCCGAAGAGTATGTCTACAAGAAGGGCAAGTGCCAGGTCACCTTCCGCGTGGACATGGAATCGGCCACCATGGTCAAGGTGCTCTCCGCCTGCCCTGAGCACAAGAAGCCTAAGTGCCCTTTGGAGATCCCCGCCGTACTGCATCTAAAGCACTGAGATTTCGCAGTTATGCCGATCATACCGCCTCGACGTAGCCGCCCCCCGAGCCGCGCTAGAAGTTCGCGATGGCCTGCAACTGCACCGGCCCGAAGCGGCTCATGCTTGATGGAAGATCGGGGTGGGCAGGATCTGCCATGACGCTCGCGATGTAGTAGGACATGCTTCCCTGCAGCAGAAAATTGTCCGTGTGAATCCCCAACCCGAGCGAATAGCCCCACAGGTCCCGCAGGGAATAAGCGCTGGTTCCCACCGTGGCGTGATAGAAGTCGGCGTCCGTAAGGCTTCCCGTCACGAAGATTCCATCACTCACGCCGTAGAGGAGCGTGGCACGAAACGGCGCGCGATCCTCTCCCGGATGCGTCCACCCCCGATGGGATGCGTCCCAAGGAGCGGCATAGCTTGCCAGCACGTTTCCTTCAAGCTGCTGTGAGGTGACCCAGAAATCCTTCTCCGAACCAGGCAGCCGGATCGTGGTCAGCAACCGCCCTTCGCCCTGCTTGGGAAGGATGCCCAATTGGTATTCCAACGGTGAGACTTGCCCCGGCCCCTTGCTGCGCACCGGCACGGTGGAAAGGCATCCCGTCAGGTAGAAGGTGCTTTTCGCGCCACCCACGAAGCTGACATCGTAATCCAGCCCGATGGTAAAGTCTTCCAGCGCACCGTAGCGAGCCGAGCCGTGCAGAATCCACTGGTCTGCTGCGCCCTCCTGCGAAATGCGATAGAGACTGTCCTCAAGGTCGTACTGACTCACCTGCAGTTGCCGATCAAAGAAGCCGTTCCAATTTCCAGCAACCTCGCCGGCCGCCGGTGCATGGCCACCTCCGAGAAAGCCGAGGTAACCGATGGCAGTCCAGGTCTCGGGCTTGCCAATGCGGGTGAAGGTCGGATAGGGGTGGATCGAAGCGTCTTGATGGATGGCCAAAGCCCCCATGCGCACCTCAGTATGAACCCAATCGAAACCCAAAGACAAATTCTGTTGCGAAGATCCGGCGCTACCGGCAGGGCCGACCAGCGTATCAGAAAATCCGACCCAGCCTTGCAGGTAGGAAGAGAAGCCGTAACCCAGGCTTATTCCGTAGCCATGCACCTCCAAGGTGTCCTGGTAAACAGTATGCCAATACCCCTGAAAGCTTCCCTGATCGCCTTTGAGCAGCGGTCCGTAGTAGTAGGCAAGCGAGGCGGTGCGATCATCCAAGAAGATCTTTCCCCCTTGCCCCATGTAGTGGAGGTAGAAGTCGTTGTAGATCACCTGGGGATTGCCGCTGTCGAACCCGGCGCTGGACAGACCATCCTTCTTGGCATACCACATGTTGCCACTCCCCACATTAAGGTCGAACAAACAGCCTTCCGTGGGATGGATGGCAAGCCGCAAGCCGGGAAAGCCGTAGGTGTAGGCGTTGCTGTCGTCCACCGAGCGGGAATTATAGCGCACGGGAAGTTCCAGACTCCAGCTGCCCGGATGCCCGACCCGCAGACGCGCCACGGAACTGTCCGTATAGATCCCCTGCTGCGTGTTGAGCTTGGTGTCCAGCCGCACAAAGGGCGCCGTGATGTAGCCCAGGGTATAGGAATCATCCAACGTTTGCGCCGAAACGAGGGCAACGGTAGCCAGTATGATGAAACAGAACGTCTTCAAGAGTTCACTCCAATGGCCCCCAAAAGGAGCGGAACGGGCGATGACACCCGCAAAGGGTACGCATCTGCATGGCCCTCGGGCAAGGAATTTCCGCCCCTGCAGGCCTGCGCTTGGCGGCGCACTGGCCCCCGAGGCTTCATTCGGTTAGATTTGGCAATCTATGATGGAATTTGCCAGAGGTTGCAAAGACGAAACCGCCAGTCAGGCGGAGTCCCATGAGCGCATTTCTCGCGAGGAGATTCGCGCCCTGTATGAATTGCCGCTGCCCGAGCTTTTGTTCCGGGCCCAAGCTGCGCACCGCCAGCATTGGGATCCGCTGGAAGTACAGGTCTCCACCTTGGTCTCGATCAAGACCGGCGCCTGCCCCGAGGACTGCTCCTACTGCACCCAAAGCGCCAAGTACGAGACCGACACCGCCTACGAACCGATGATGGACGTGGCTGAGGTGCTGGAAAAGGCGCGCGCCGCCCGCGATGCCGGATCCACCCGCCTGTGCATGGGCGCTTCGGGCCGCGAAGTGAAGGACGGCCCCCAGTTCGACGCCGTACTAGAGATGGTGCGCGGTGTAAAGGCCCTGGGCCTGGAGACCTGCGTCACCCTAGGCATGCTCAAGGAAGAGCAGGCAAGCCGCCTCAAAGAGGCCGGCCTCGACTACTACAACCACAATTTGGACACCTCGCCCGAATACTACGCCAACATCATCTCCACTCGCACCTACCAGGATCGCCTAAATACGCTGGAAGCCGTTCAGCGCTCAGGCGTGAAGGTGTGCTCGGGAGGCATCCTCGGCATGGGCGAGACGCGCGAGGACCGCGTGGGCCTGCTCCATTCGCTGGCCAACCTCACCGTGGCTCCCGATTCGGTGTCCATCAATCGCCTAATGCGCATGCCAGGCACCCCGCTTGCCGACGTCGCTCCGCTCGATGACCTCGAGTTCGTGCGCACCATCGCCGTGGCACGCCTCGTGATGCCCAAGTCGCGAGTGCGCGTATCGGCTGGGCGCGTCGACATGAGCCCGGCAGTGCAACTGCTCTGCTTCCTGGGCGGCGCCAACTCGATCTTCGCCGGCGAGAAGCTGCTCACGGCAGCCAATCCCGACACGGACATCGACATGGCCCTGCTCGCCTCCCTGGGGATGAAGGTGGAAGTGCGCCCCTACGAGCCGGAGCACTGACCATCCGCTTGGTCGCAGCCTCCTTCCCCTTTCAGCGGAGCTGATCCGATGGTCGTCTGCGACATCAACATCTTCCTGTCCCCCAAAGGGGGAGGCATCAAGACCTACCATGTGCGCAAGGCCCAGTGGTACGCTGAGGCGCGTCCCGACGACCGCTACGTGACCATCCAGCCGGCCCGCGGCATGGGGGTCAAGATGGGAGCGGCGTCCAACATCCTGCACCTGAAACTTCCGGGGAGCAAGGCCGGCGGCAACTACCGCTTCTTTCTCTCCTACAAGAACGTGCGCAATACCGTGAAGGCCCTTGCTGTGGACGTGCTGGAGGCGGGCGATCCGTACCTGACGGCGCGCTTCGGCACCAAGGCTCCAGCCAAGATCAAGACCAGTTTCTGGCATTCCGACCCCGAGACGGCCTACTTCAACCTGTGGGCCCGCCAGCAGGGCGCAGCTTCGTGGCGGCGAGTGGCGGCAAAGCTTGCGGCGACCTGGGTGAACCGCCAGCAGAAGGGCTTTGACCTGGTGTGGTGCGCCTCGGACTGGGCTGCAGAGCATCTGCGCCGGCGCGGCGTGGCCAATGTGGAAGTGCTTCCCTTCGGTACCGACAAGGGGACCTTCCGGCCCGAAGTGCGCGACCGGGAATGGCTGCGCTGCTTCGATCTCGACCCCGAGCGGCCGGTGATCCTCTACGCCGGGCGACTCGACCGCGAGAAGGGCATTGCCACCTTGATCGACGCCGTAGACGGCCTGCTGGCACTGCCCCAAAGGCCCCAAGTGGTGGTGAGCGGACGCGGCTACTACTCCGAGCACTTCGAGTCGCTGGAGCGCCCCGGCTACCGCTACATCGGCTACCTGAACCAGCGCGAAGACATGGCGCGGCTGTACGCCTCCTGCGACCTCTTGGTGGCCACCTGCTCGGTGGAGACCTTTGGCCTCGCCATCCTGGAGGCCCTCACCAGCGGGCTTCCGGCGCTTTCGGCCGACGACGGAGGCGGCGCCGAGATCGTTCGCAAGAGCGGCGCCGGCGCCCTGTTCAAGGCCGGAGACGCCGACGACCTGGTGCGCCAGGCGGGACAATTCCTGTCGCATGCCGCCGGATTCCGGGACCGCGCCTCCGCTTTCGGCGCCAAGTGGCCGAGCTGGGACGACTTCTTTGCCGGCCAGTACAACCGCACCGCGGAGCTTCTGCATGAGCGCTCCTGACTTTCTGCTGGCGCTGCACGACGTCTCGCCCCGCCACGCCGGGGCCTGCCGACAGATTCTGTCTTTTCTGAAGGGGCGAAGCCTGCCGCCGGCGGCGCTCCTGGTGGTGCCGAACTTCCACGGCAAATGGCCCTTGGAAGACCATCCCGAGTTCCTGACCGAACTTTCCAGCTGGGCCACAGAGGGCCACGAACTGGCGTTGCACGGCCTGGTCCACATCGAGGAGCGCCCGGTCGGAGGCGGATTCTCTGCCGCCTTTCAGCGGCGTTTTCTTACCGGTGGCGAAGGCGAATTCCTGGCCCTTTCAGCGTCCGAGATTCGTTCCCGCCTAGAGACAGGCCTTGTCGCCTGGGAGCGCACCGGACTCCCCCGCCCTCGCGGCTTCGTGCCGCCCGCCTGGCTCTACAACGAGCACCTGGACCCCGAACTCGCCCGGCTCGGCTTTGCCTGGACCGAAAGCCACACCGACCTGCGCGTTCCTGGCGGCATGGCGCTCGCGAGCCCGGTGATATCTTGGGCCTCGCGCGATCCGCTGCGGCGGATCGGTTCGCAAGTGGTCTGCCCAAGCCTAGCGCGCCTCTGGAAGGGGCGCGCGCGGCTGCGCATCGCCATCCACCCTCACGACTTCGACTGGCCGGTGCTGGTGCGTTCCATCACCTCGGTGCTCACCTACCTAGAAGGGCGTGGGCGCTTTGGAACCTATTCCGAAGTCACCCAAGCAAGCGATTTGCCTTAAAGCATCAACAGATGCGCATTAAATAGCCCCTGCAATCGTTCCGATCTGGCGCAAATGCCATCGAAACGAACCTATGGCAGGAAATAATCGTCAGTTCATAAAAACAAAAAGCCCGTGCAGATTGCACAGGCTTTGGTTTTGCCTTTAAAATTCAAGCAAGCTTGTATTTGGTGCCGCGAGCCTTGCCTTCGCGCGAAAGCTTGCCTTCCTGAGAGAGTGCCGTCAGCGTTTCACGCAAGCTGGCCCCTTCAAAGCCGACCAAAGCTGCGATATCTCCGGAAGCAAGGAAATCCTTGCCATCCAAAGCGGTCAGCACGCGCTCGGCTCTTTCACCGGCAGAAATGCGACTCTTGGGAGCCGATTCCTTGCGCACGGCAGAGGTGCCTTCATAGTCGGCCAACTTGGCTTCAAGCTCGCGAACGGCTTTGCGAGCCTCGTCCAACTGCTTGCGAACGCTATCGACCTCGGAAGCCTTGCGGCGAAGGATTTCCTGCTGAAGTTCTTCTAGGGTAAGATTTTCCAAAGACATGATTTCTCTATTCTGTTTTGCAAAAAGCAAGTTTATTGATTCCGTTTCGGAAGCAAATACAAATATGCGGAATCATTTCTCATTTGCAATAGAATAATCCACTAGAATCCAAGAGTTTCAATAAAAACAGCAAAATTTTACATTCCAATTCTTCATTTTCCTCGACTCTAGCGCATTTCTCGCTGAGTCGAAGTCTCGCGCCAACCTCAGGGCTTGAAGAAAGTTCCGCCTTCCACGGCCTTGATGCCAGACTTCACCCGGAGGAAGTAGAGTCCGCGGGGTAGCGAGGAAAGCTCCTTCCATTCAAAGGAACCGGAATTTTCCGAGATTGCAACGCTCCGTCGCGACTTCAGCGCACCATTGGTCGAGTACAGGCTGAAATCGACAGATCCTGGAGCGTAATTCGAATATTCTACCACGTACGAGCCGTTGCGGGAAAGAATGGACTGGCGAGACGCCGACAGAACCCGTTCGTTCCCTTGAATGCCCGTGGTCACGCCGTTGTCCTTGTCAAACGCCACCCCGTCGAAGGGAATCACGATCACCTTGCTGCCGTGATCCGAGCCCGCCGGGATCTGGTTGTCCTTGTTCACGTCGGCCACCGCAAAGGTCACATGCGTGATGATGCCGTTCTGCACGAGGACGGAAGGGCGTTCCATTTTGTACCAGTGGTTCACCGTGCCGTCCGTATAGCTGAAGATCTTCTGCGCGGCGCGCGGATCGTAGGCGAGTCCCCGGTCGGTCCAGTTGTGGATGCCGTCGACCGAAGTCAGGTGGTACCCGACGCGATCGCCCGGATAGTCGTAGAGGACGTGGTAGAGTCCGCTGCTGTACCAGATGACCGGATCTTCGGCGACGGAATAGGTGCCTTCGACCCTCGATGGACCGAGCGGATCGAGATGCTTCTGCCTGTTGGGGAAGATGCTCGCGCTGCTGGCTGCGGGGACAGCATCCGACGACGCGTAGGTGTTGGTGGGCTGCTGCGCCTTGTAAGGGCCACATACGCCAGTGGTGCTCAGAGCGATGAGCCCATGACGCTGGATGGACTCAAAATTGCCGTCCGGACGCGCCACGATGCTGACATTGGAGCCATAGCTGTTGTTGCCGCCAAACCCGTTGGAGGGAACGCTCAAGCCGGGGCCGGGCGAGCCGGAGCAGGGTTTCCACGGGCCGTCGACCGAAGCCGAGGTGAAGATCGTCCAGGGCACAACCTCGCTGACGACCATAGCGTAGGTGCCGTCCAGCAGGGTGATCACCTGGAGGTTGTGGCCGTGGTGCGGATCGCTCCCGAAGCCGGAGTTGCTGTAGGCGTACCCCTTGTCGACGTAGGGGCCCAGCGGGTTCGTGCCGCCCACGGCGTGGATGGGGTCGGAACTCAGCCAACCGGGATTGAATCCGCTGGAGCCGGGCCAGCGGGTCGCGAACATGTGGTAGGTCCCGTTCGCCCGCACGATGTTGCCGTCCCAGTAATAGTTGGACGGCGCATTCTTGGGACTTTCGATTCCGTTGCTCGTATCCCGAGGAACGACCCCTACGCCTTGAGTGCAATTGGCCGGCGTAGTCCCCGAGGCCGTACAGCCCCACGCATTGGTGGTGAGAGGGCTGGTGATAGGAATGGGCAGGAAGTAATCAATGAACGTCTTGGCGGACGCAGGCATCGCCACTGGAAGCAATGCCACAAATGCAGCGAGGCCGATGTGCCGTGACATGCTACAGCCTTCCTTTGAGAGTGGTGGAAGATTCAAAGTGAAGCGCATTATTTCTCCGGTCGTGCAATGAACACACCGCGCGGGATCATTTTGCCAGCAGGCAGCATCGCCTGCCCGTTTTGGACCCGAACGTTCCCGAGCATGAGGTGCCCCTGAAGGTCATAGATCGCAATGTTTCCATCCTTCCCGGCGAATTCCGAGGAAAGGGAGATCTGGCTTCCGGTGGACAGCACCGTAGAGCTGCCGGTCCGATTTCCTGTCGTGAGCGCTGGATCCTGGCGCTTCACTCCCGTAGCGATCGACGGCAGCTTGGCGAGCGAATGGTATTCAACTGGCGAAAGCGAGTATCCCTGCGGCGCGTCACCCCCCTGGGTGACCAAGACGATGGTATTGTTCGCCTGAAGCCAGCATTCCGGAACGAATAGCGGCGGCTGCTTCGTGAGCTGACGGCCAAGGCAATGGCCGTTGATCCAGACCACGCCTTGGGAACCGCTGCTCACGTTGGCATTCAATGCCCAAGTCTGCAGCGCATTTGCTGGCGGAGTGTAGGCAAAGTCCATCCGCCACAGGCGAGGCACGTTGTTCGTGGGAGCCGCTCCTGCGGACCAGGCCTTGGCCAGGAGCGCACTCCACGAGTCCGCCGAGATGGTCCCCATCATGGGTGATTCGTCGACACCCTCGAAGCCACCGCGGAATTTCCAAGGACCAGTCGACGCGTTGTTGATGGTGACTCCGGCCAGAATTCCCGACTTGATGGCGTCGGGGGGCGTGAAATCCAGGGTGTTGTATTCCTTGTCGCGCTCAGCGGCACTGACCAAAATTGCGATGCTGTTGGCGCCCTGCTTGAGGGAGATCGACTGACTGGTGCTGGTTCCAGCGAAGCTTCCATTGACGAAGATGAAAGCGCTTCCCTGAAGCTTGGGGATGGCCAGCGTCGCGGTACCGGCCGAAGACGCGGTGTAGGTGGTGCGGTACCAGCCGTAGCCGTTGGGCCAGCCATAGGAGACCATGTCCTGTGCCGTGGCCGTCTGCTTCCAAGCCGCATCGTCGTAGGACGCTCCAACCTCAGGAGACGAGATCCAGCTCCAGCCCGAAGCGAAGGATTTTGCGCTTGGCCCAGAGGTCGCGGCTTGAACGACAGGCAGCATTCCCGTACGCGAAAAGACGCAGGCCTTTCCGCCCGCAGCAGGAAACTGGAGGTTCTCAAATTCGTCGACGTAATCAGCACCGCTGACGATGCTGGAATCGGTGAACCAGGTTTTGTTCGACATGTTGGCGTTCATGAGGAGCAGGTTGATGGTCTGCCCCGCCCCGTCGTCCAAGACCACTTCGTTCACGGTGTCGTTCGTCGGATAGGTGAAGCGCAGGGAGGCGCGCTTGGCCGCCGCATTCCAATTCCACGGTGCGCTAGGCACCGTCGCGGGGGCATTCTTGTAGACGAAGGCGATGTCGCCGGCAGTGTTGCCGGGAGTGGCATAGAGCACCAGGTAGTTCTTGGTGCCAAACGTCTTCCGCCCCAGAATGCCGGTCGCGGAATAGTCGAGGGTGACGTTGGAGGTGAGCGGTACATCGGCCAGAAAGTGAGCGCTGTTGCCGTCCTTTAGGGACCACGAACCTGTGGTGGGGACGGTGACGCCCTTGTTCTTCCAGGTGACCTGGAAGGTGGCATCCCCTCCCGACACCATGGCGGCCTTGCCGGCGGCGCTGGTCTGCACATAGCTTGCAATCTTGCCCGGCAGGCCCGAAGCTTCGGAGGAACCGTTTGTCGATGTGGCGAAGATCCCGTTGAACGAGCTTGCCAAATAGCCCGTTTGCTTGACGGAATACAAGGCCGATCGGATTTGTCCCAATTCACCGATGGGCGCTCCGTAGTCATAGCTGGTGATCCGCTGGTCGGGAGAAGAGGTGTAGCCGAAGTCCGTGCCGCCAATCGCCATGTAATGGCTGGTTCCACCGCTGCCGCAGCCCAGCATCTTCCAGGTCTGGTCATTGTAGGTGATCACGTCGCTGGCGGCAGAAGGGCCGTAGCGGCTAATCCATCCCGTCCACTGCTCGGTCATCAGCCCTTTGGTGGAAAAGTCCGGAAATGCCCCAGGATCGTAGGTGGTGCCGTTGAAAATGTTTGACCAGATGTACGGCACGACCAGACCGAGCGCATGAGCCTTGTCGACGAGATGCGACTGGTAAGCGCCGCCCGCGGGGTAGTATTCGTTTTCAAGCTGGACGACCGCAACCGAGCCGCCGCTAGTGATCTGATGCTTCGTGATGATCGGGAAGATCCGACCGTAGAAGGTGTCCACAGCCGCCAAGTATGATGCGTTGGTCCCGCGAATCTTGATGTTGGGGACATCGGCAAGCCAAGGTGGAAATCCGCCGAGATCCACTTCGGCGCAGATGTAGGGGCCAGCCCGCACGATGGCGTACATTCCCAGGGAGTCAATCAGAGAGAGCCAGGCATCGAGATCGAGGTTGTCTTCAAAATGCCACTGTCCCCGCACGGGTTCGTGGAGGTTCCAAGCCACGTAGGAGGTGACCGCATTGTACCCAGCCCTCTTCACGCGCATGAGACGGTCGCGCCACAATTCCCTGGGTAAGCGCCAGTACTCCACATCACCAGAAAAGACCCATGTGGGCTTGCCTTTGACGGTGAGGCTCCGGTTGGAATAGGTGATGGTCGATGTCGCCGAAGACTGCTCGTGATACATCGAGGCCGATGCCACTCCGGCAAGGAATGTTATGGCGATCAGAACCGCGCTCGCCATGTTGTTTGCCTTCATTCTGACCTCCCTATTCATCAGAGAATTCACATTTCCCAGGAACATTTTCTGCCGTATTCCTATAAGAACTGACGAGGGAAAGTATACCGTGGCACGAAGTGTCCAAAGTCGCATTTCAGCGCGAGAGCCATGTTGTTTTTACAAAGGCATGTTCCCTCGCTGAAAAGTCTCTTCACAAGTCAAATGACCAAGGATCAAGGCTTCAGCGCCATCGAGAGCTGGGGCAGAAAGCCCCAAATTGCACATCTTGCCCCATTTGTCTTAAAAAATGGAAGGCCCGGTACGGATGCCGAAGTTCAGCAGCGTTCATGGCATAATCTTCGCGAGCCCCCAAACCTCAAAGAGGTTTGCACGCTAGCGCTCTCACGCCACACAGCGAATGTTGATCACATGGATTTCAGGAAGAACAGGAATTCAATGCGTTCATGGAGTTCTTTCAAATTTCAAGCACTCATTTTTTCAACAATCGCATTCGTTGCGATATGTGGAATCTTGAAGTGCCCACGAGCCAAAGCCTATGTGTCGAATGCCATTCTATTCCTTGGTTCAGAAATTTCGGAACAAAGCGACAATTGCGATCTGTGTTCAGATGATGAATACTTCGGGGAAAAGTGAAGAGAACCGGACTGTATCACTAGAGGCTAGAAACAATCATACCGCATTTCTTTAGCAAATACGTATGCTTGGGCAATGAATTCCCGCCGCTTTTCGTCCTTGCCAATCTGTGCCGTGCTGCTATTGATCTTCGCATTGTCCTCTTGGGCAGAGACGCCCCGGCGCCTCACTGTTGCCATCATGCCTCTGCAGGGACGCCTGGATGCTGAGGCTATGGACGTGCTCAGCTCGAATCTCGCTTCCGAAGTGCTGGCCACCGGGAAGGCGCGCGTGATGGAGCGCTCCCAGATGGAACAAATCCTGAAAGAGCAGGGGTTGGAGGAAAGCGGAGCTTGCGATCAAAGCGAATGCGCGGTGCGGATCGGCAAGCTGCTAACCGTAGATCGCATCATACTAGGAACCGTCGGTCGTTTCGGCGGTGCGCAGACCTTGTCGCTGCGGCTAGTGGATGTGGGAAGCGGCGAAGTGGTCGCAAGCGTCTCCAAGAGTTGCCAGGGACCCGTCGAGGACATCCTCACACACCTGGTGCCGGCTGCTGCTCGTGAACTTTTCGGCGCTTCTGCGCCAGCGCCCACACAGAAGCTTCCGCCACCACCAGACTATTCGGGAAAGAAAGGAACCTTGGTAGATCTGCGCGACGGGCGAAAGTATCCGTGGGTGCGGATCGGTGGGCGCGTCTGGATGGCACGCTCGCTTGCATGGGATACCTCCGGAAGCTTCTGCTACCAGGACAAGGCTTCCAACTGCAGCGCCTACGGAAAGCTCTATCCTTGGGAAACAGCCCATCTCGCCTGCCCCCGAGGATGGCGCCTACCTTCGCGAGAGGAACTCGATTCGCTTGCAGCCTACGCAGGGCCGGAACGCGCTGGAACCCGGCTCAAGGATTCGCGGGATTGGGACGGCGAGGACGACTTGGGATTCCGCGCGCTTCCTGGAGGACGCCGCTACGCCAACGGCGATTACGACGGCCTTGCCGGTGTCGCCAATTTCTGGTCGTCCACAACGGGGGATGACCAACATGCCTATGCAGCGACTCTATACAGCGGAAGCCCGCGCTTTCCGGTCTTTTCCGAAAGCCGGCAAGCAGCCTTCTCAGTGCGCTGCGTTCTAGATCCTTGAGGACGCTACGAAACGCCATTGAGCAGCGCAGGAGCACTCCTTTCGGATTCGTTCGTTTTGTCTCCATTGGATAGAGTTGCCAATTAGCGCTATGATGCGCTCATCATAAACCGGTTTCCAATCGGCTAAAGCAGGAATGGTCCCACGGGCCATCCAAAGCCAAAACGAGGAGCTCTTTCGTAGATGCAAAAAAGGCCAGAACCCTGGATATTTCTGGGATTCTGGCCCTTACTGGATCCTACTGGACCCTTTACTGATGGAGTCTAGGAGAGTCGAACTCCTGACATTCTGCTTGCAAAGCAGACGCTCTACCAACTGAGCTAAGACCCCGAATGCACTTACATACAAGAAAGAGTCAGATGCTTCTGACTCTTCTCTTGAAATGGGTCCGGATGGACTCGAACCATCGACCTACGCCTTATCAGAGCGTCGCTCTAACCAGCTGAGCTACGAACCCGTCGAGGAGAAGGAAAGTAACCCAAAACCCAAACGGTTTCAAGGGATGATGTGCAAGGACTCAAACAGAAATGAAACCTTTGCGACGACAACTCCCCACCTATGCCTCCAGCAAGGCATCCAACGCCCGCAAATCGGCGTTCGTGAGGACCTCAAGGTGGGCGCGCACGTTCTCGGGCTCCCAATTCCACCAGGCAAGCTTCTGGAGTTTGGCGATCACCTCCTGCGGAAAGCGGCGCTTCACTTCGCGGGCAGGGCTTCCCGCCACCACGGCGTAAGGGGCGACGTCGCGGGTCACGATGGCACGGCTGCCGATGCGGGCCCCGTCGCCGATGGTGACACCGGCCATGACCAGCGCCTGGTAGCCGATCCACACGTCGTTTCCGATCACGATGTCTCCCTTGTTGTCCCATCCGGACTGGACCGGAAGCTCATGCTCGAAGAGCTCGGGGAAGATGGCGAAGGGAAAGTTCGCGAAGGCGGCAGACTTGTGGTTTCCCCCATTGAAGAGGAAGCTTGCCCCCGAAGCGATGGAACAGTAGCGCCCGATTTTTAGCCGGTCGTGGTTCACGTACGGGTAATGGTAGAGGACGTTCTTGCGCTCGAAGGCGCGCGCGTCCTCGAAGTCGTGGTAGTAGGTGAAGTCTCCCACTTCGATGAAGGGCGAAGTGACGACATTCTTCAAGAGCACCGTCAGCTCATCCCCAGAGCGGGGAAAGGCGATGCTTGGATCAAAGGATTTCATGGAATCTCTTTCGTTGCCGCGATTGCCAATTTCTGACAAAAGTGATGAATATGAACGTTTCAGCGTGGATGCCAAGGTCGCATCACACACCGGACGCACTTCACATACTTTGTCTCTTGGGCAAGATCGTCACGCATGAGTTCGCTCCTTCGAGACGCGAAAATCAAGAAATCGGCACAGGCCCCTGCTGCCTAACTTTTGGCAATGACGGACACCTCCACACCCGAGCCTCTTGACGCCGGCATCTTCTCGCGCTGGCTCGAAGGCTTCCTCGCCTCCCTGCCCGACGGAGAAAACGACGTCCCCTGCGGGGACTGCATCGGCTGCTGCTGCTCCTCGTACTTCATCCACGTCACTCCCGAGGACAAGGCCGCCCGCGCAGCCATCCCCAAGAAGCTTCTCTTCAAGGCGCCCGGGCTCCCGCGCGGGAACCACCTCATGGACCACGACGAGAAGGGGTACTGCCCCATGCTGCACGAAGGCGCGTGCACGATCTACGAGGCCCGCCCCGGCACCTGCCGCCGCTACGACTGCCGAATCTTCGCGGCCGCAGGCATCACCGCCGGCGGCGAGGAGGCTCGCGTCATCAACGAGCGGGTGCAGCGCTGGAGCTTTGCACTCCCCACGCCCCGCGACCGTGCCCTGCTCTCGGCGGTGCGCAAGGCCGCTGCCTTCCTGGAAGAGCACCCCGACGCCTTTCCCGGAGGACGCGTTCCGCTCCAGCCCAGCCAGCGCGCCCTGGTCGCCGTGAAAGCGCACGAAATCTTCCTGGAGGACGCGGAGGCCGGACGCTCCCCGCAGGAGATCGCCCGCGACATGATGGCAAGAAGCGCCTAAGGGAGGGACGCCTTTTCGAGGTTTGACAGGATCCGACGCAAGGCCGCCCCAACTTAGGTCGTGCAACATGCTTGCTCAAAAGCCCGTCCATTCTTGATGAAATCCGGTTTTGGCTTTGCAAAAGCGCAGAAACCGGCTCTGCGAAGATCTGACACGACTTCCGGCAAACAGGCAAGCGCCTTACGCCCCTAAGCTCCTCAATGGGCCTTGGCGTTTCTGGAAACTCCTTCCGGGATCGACCACCCCCCAAAGGAGCACCACATGCACTGGCAAAGACTTTCCGTCCTTGCTGCCGCCTTTGCCCTCGGAATGGCAGGCTGCATCCTCAAGCCCATCCCGCAGCCGGATGTTCCGGCCAGCAGCGTTCCCGGGCACCAGCCCACCGCCAAGGAAAGCGGACTGCACGAGGGAGCCTACCCCGTCTACACCTTCTACGACGAAGATTTCCAACAGGGCGGCTTCACCTATGTCTACGGAGGCTCCACCAAGATCTCCCAGCAGGAAGACGAAGGACACGGAGCCTTGGGGTCCGACTATTTCCTCCATTACGACCTCGATCCGCGGGACTATTCCGGTGCCGCCGTGTGCCTGTGGAACCAATCCTTCGACCTCACCCCTTACCTCAAGAGCGGTGCCGTGGTCTTCCAGGCCCGCGGTCTCCGTGGCGGCGAAAAGATCAAGATCGGCCTCGTGGACGACGAAAAGTCCGATGGCTGGAAGACGGTGGTGCGCGTCGACCTTTCGCCCAAGTACGGGGTGATCAAGAAGGGCGAGTGGACCACCTTCATGATCCCGCTGCGCGATTTCGGCAAGCGCGGCGTGGCCTGGGATGCTGCTCGCGGCGTCGAGATGGGCCAGCCGTTCCAATGGGACCTGGTGCAGGAGTTCCGCGTCCTCACCAACAAGGGCGACAATCCCGAAGGGAAGGTGGACATCGACAACGTCCAGGTCTGGGCCGACGCCTTCGATCCAAGCACCATGCCGGTCTCGGAGGACTGGCTGGACATGGACCACAGCTCGGACGCGCCGACTCCGGAGCAGATGAAGCTCAAGGACGAGGTGGCAGGAGACTTCTTCCTCGAAGACATTCCCGCCTTCGCCTACGTGTACGGCGGCACCAAGACCGCCGTGAAGACCTTGGAGAGCACCACGCCGGGGAACCAGCAGGTGCTGGCCGCCTACCTGGACAACGAATACTCGGGCGTGTCGCTTTCCATCGGAAACACCAAGTACTTCGACCTGACGCCCTACCGCAAGACGGGCACGCTCACCTTCTGGGTCAAGGGAGGCAAGGCCTCGACCAAGTTCCTGGTGGGCCTCTTGGATCGCCAAGGCCCGGACATCAAGGTGCAGACCAAGGTCATCGCAAGCGACTATGTCGACGGCGTGATCGAGGAAGGCAAGTGGACCCAAGTGCGGGTGCCACTCAAGAAGTTCATTGACGACGGCTCCTACTGGGACGCCGACAAGGGCCACGAGGTCAGCCGCAAGATCGACTGGAGCAGAATCCAGGAAGTGCGCTTCTCGATCGCCCGCGACGAGAACAAGCCCGGCCCCGGCAAGCCGGTGGTCTTCTACTTCGACCAGGTGCAGCTCACCAAGACCGCCCTCGGCCTGCGCGACGACGACGCCTATTGGGACGCCTTCCGGTCCGAAGCCAAGGACATCACGCTCTTCGACTTCGACGGCAAGGGAAACGAGAACTGGCAGGCAAGCCACGGCCCCACCGCCGATATCTCGCGAAGCTTCGTCCCGGCCGGCGGCAAGCTGAAGGGCAAAGCCATGAAGATCGACTTCAAGCCGGGCGACTACTACGACGTGCTCTACCAGATGGGACACGATCCTTCGATTGAGAAGGACTGGACCAAGCACTGGGGACTTTCCTTCTGGATGCGCACGGATAAGCCCTACCAGCAGGTGGACGTCGTCCTCCAGGACCGCGACCACGAGATGTTCCTCGCGACCGTCGGGGCGACCAAGGGCTGGAACCAGGTGGTCGTGCCGTTCCGCAGCTTCGCCAAGTACCCGTACTACCAGCCGCCCGAGGCCAAGCAGAACAACAAGCTCGACCTGGACGGCGTCTTCCAGATCTCCTTCAAACCTTCGGGCGACATCCCAGGCTCCATGATGGTTAAGGACATCGCCGTGACCAACCGCCGCGAGGTGCAGCGCACCAAGGGAGCGGCGGTGGAAAGCGCCCAGTTCACGGCCGATCTCGCCAAGGTGGTCAAGCCCATCGGCGACATCTACGGCATCAACGTGGGGCAGTGGACCCCGGAGATGCTGGACAAAACCTCGATCGCGCTGGAGACCCCGCTGCACCTGGGCACGGTCCGTTTTCCGGGCGGCCTGCGCAGCGACGAGATCCATTGGGAAGAGGTGCTCAAGGCCAAGGACTTCAACGTCGACACCGACGAATTCCTGGACTGGTGCCTGAAGACGGGCTTCACGCCCATGTTCACGGCCAACGTCGGCTGCGGATCTCCCGAGGAGAGCGCCCGCTGGGTAGAGTACGTGAACAAGAAGCGCAACGGCCCGAAAGTGAAGTTCTGGGAGATCGGCAACGAAATCTACGGCTCCTGGCACAAGTACTACGAACGCTGGGGCAAGGACGGCGGCGAAGCCTATGGCAAGATGGCCCGCGAGCACATCCTGGCCATGAAAAAGATCGATCCTTCGATCAAGGTCACGGTGGTCTGGCAGCTCACCGGAGAGTGGAACCGGACGGTGATGAAGTACGTGGCCGATCTCGTCGACGGCGTGAACGTCCACCACTACGCCATGAAGACCGGCACAGAAAACGACCAAGCGCTGCTGGCCGTCTCGGGCGAGGCCGACAAGCTGATGGAGGACGTACGGGCTCAAGTCAAGAAGTACGGGGTGCCTGGCAAGCACTACGACATCTGGCTCACGGAGTGGAATTCGGTGGACTTCAATCCGGCGCCGCAGACAATTCTGGGCCACCTCAACGCCGTGTTTGTGGCCGACTACCTCGGCCACCTGGCGCAGAGCTCCTTGGACAAAGCCAACCTCTGGGCCCTCTACAACGGCCGCGACAAGCGCATGGGCGACTACGGCATCCTCTCCAGCGGCGGCGATCCGCAAGGGCTCAACCAACGACGCCCGACCTACTGGGCTATCGAAATGTTCTCACGCACCTTGACGGGGCATCTCCTCAAGGCCGCCACCGACAAGGAGGACCTGATGGGCTGGGCCGCGAAGAAGCCCGACGGCAAGGTCGCCCTGGTGTTCGTGAACAAGAACATGGAATCGGACTACCGAACCCGCCTGAAGATCCCAGGATTCAAGGGAAGCGCCGTGGTGAAGACGCTGACCAAGGAGACCTCGGGAGGCCTGCGCGGCGCTGATCCGACCGGCGAAGTCTACCCCTCGACGGGACCGACAATCCAGAGAATCGAGCTTGCAAACGGAGCGGAGATCACCGTTCCCAAGCAGGGCATCGTGACCGTCGAGATGGAGTGAGGCCTATTCGGCGATCTGGGAGCCGTCCCGGATCGCCGTCGGCGTGGTGTCGAAGAGTTCCTTGAAGACGCGGTTGAAGTGGGGAATGTTCGCATACCCCACCCGCTGTGCCACCTCCGCGACGGGAAGATCCGTCTCCAGGAGCAGTTTGCGGGCCGCCTCGCCGCGCACGCGGTTCAGGTAGCCCTTGAACAGGAGCCCCGAAGCGACTTTGATGTGCGCCGTGACGCGATCGACCGGGACGCCCGCCGCGTGAGCGACCTTTTCCAGGGAGAGCTCGGGATCGCTGTATTGGCAAGCGATGATGCCGATCACGGCCTCGCGCTCGCGGTCCGCGTAGGAGACCGCCTCGACCGGCTGGAAGGCGACGTTCTCCCGAGATGCCGATGGATCCTCTTCGGCAACCGAAGCAATCGGACGACGGCGCCTCTGGACGGCGAGGCCCAGTTGCAGCAGCGCCGCCAGCAGGCCGCCGGCGAAAGCCAAGGCGAAGGGAAGCGGACGGAACGAGCGCAGACGAATGGCCTGGATGCGCAGGTCAAATTCCTGCCGCAGCGGAACGCCGTCGGTCCCCTGAAGCACCAGCCGCACGATGCGGGAGCGCTTCTCGGGGCCGATCTGCGAACGGTGGAGCCCCGAGGTGGCGTACCACCAGGCCGGCGTGACGAATTCCTCGACGGGAATAGAGTACTTGGATGTCCCCGGCAGCAATTCGCGGTCGGCGCACTCCGAACGGGCCGTCTGCCATTCCTCATCGCGCGTGAAGCCGGGCAGGTCCTCAATTAGGCAGAGGCGCAGGGCAGGCAAGCTGCTCGTCCCCAGCTCTAGTTCCAAGGTTCCCCGGGAAAGATCCACGGCCTGGCTGTCGCCTCCCAGAAAGACGATGCCCCCCGCGACCGGATAGCGCGCTCCGGTGTCCAGCCGAGAGACCAGAGTGAGGACGCCACCGGAAGTGTCGGCACGAGCGCGAGAGGTCCCGCCGTCTGCCGAATCGGCAAAAGAGATGACGCGCAGGGAAGGCGGCCAGAGATCGGTCCGGCGCTCGCCCAAGAGGAGTCCGGCCACGGTCCCCAGCAGGATCCAAAGCGCAGCGAGAATGCCGCTGCGGAGCAATCCAGGGATTACCAGACGTCTCATTGCATCGGGAAAATAGTGCCGCACCGCCGCCGCGCGGAGCTTTTTTGGCTCAGGCGCCCGGCGACCGCTCCACCGGATGCGCCGCGAGATGCTCGGCAAGCTCGGCGATGGAGACGAGCGGCAGATCGTGCCGCCGCGAATATTCGCGCACCGCCTCACCCTTGGCCATGGTTCCGTCGGGATTTGTCAATTCGCACAAGAGCGCGAAGGGAGAAAGCCCCGCGGCCCGCATCAGGTCCACCGATCCCTCGGTGTGGCCGGCCCGCTCCCCGATGCCGCCGTCGCGGGCGCGCAGCGGAAAAACGTGGCCTGGCCGCGAGAGGTCGGCGGGAACGGCGCCTGAAGCGATGGCTGCGCGCACGGTGCGCAGGCGGTCGTGCGCCGAGACGCCGGTGGTCACGCCCTCGCGCGCTTCGATGGAGACGGTGAAGGCCGTCCCGTAACGGCTGGTGTTCGCCTCTACCATGGCCGGAAGATCTAGCAGGTCGGCTTTCCAACCCGGCAGGCACAAGCACACGATGCCGCTGCCGTCGCGGATCAGCCGCGCCATGTCAGATTCTGTCGCCGCTTTAGCCGAGAAGATCATGTCCACTTCATTTTCGCGGTCCGCGTCGTCGGAAAGGAGGATTCCTCCCCCCGCCCGCAGCCGCGAAAGCGCCCGCTCGACCGCCGTTGCGACGGATTTTGTCCTGCACGCTGCCGTTCCCATCACGTCTTCCTTTCGAGTCCGTTCCCGGGAAACACGGAAGCGGCCGCCTCCGCAAGAATTTTGCAGAAACGCCCCAAACGGCGCAAAGCGTCGTTTTCCGTCCTCTTGCATCCGGACTGTACCGTCGGCTCCGGAATCGCACCGGATCTGCTGTCCTTCCAGGTCCCTTTGCCCGGAAGCGCTCGCGGGCTTCGCGACCAAAGGCCGCGTCACCGCCGGTGGGGAATCTCACCCCGCCCCGAGAACTTTGAAGGAAAGGTAGCCAAGTCGCACAGAATAGATCAGCGACCATAGCCAACGAGTCAATCGCAAGACCAAGCTCCGCATACAAACACATCTAACTATTCTTAAAGTATAGTTATTAAGAATAAATAGCTATACTTAAATTATCACCACTAAGATCAGCGCAGGAGGACTAAATGCCTTTGATGGAAATCTCCGAGCGGGAGGTGATCGAACGACTGCGCTTCGACAACCCCTGGTGGCAAGCCGGACGCGGAGTGGATGCCGAATATCAGAAGGCACCGCGCCGCGCCTATTGTCCCGCATTCTGTAAGCTCGTCGCCCAACGGGACGTGAACCGCAGCATCCTCTTGCTGGGACCGCGGCGGGTGGGCAAGACCTGGATGATGTTCCAGTGCATCCAAGCGCTCCTGGACAGCGGCATTCCCGGCTCGCAGATCTTGTTCGCTTCGCTGGAGACTCCGCTCTACACGGGCCTTTCCCTCGAAGCCATGCTCAAGCTCTTCCTGCGGCTCTTCCCCGAGACGCCGAAGTTCCTGTTCTTCGACGAGATCCAATACCTGCCGGACTGGGAACGCCACCTCAAGTCGCTCACCGACAGCTACCGCGACTTCCGCTTCGTGGCTTCCGGATCGGCGGCAGCAGCCTTGCGGCGCAAGAGCCTGGAGTCGGGAGCCGGCCGCTTCACGGACTTCCTGCTGCCTCCGCTCTCGTTTGCCGAGTACCTGCACTTCGTGGGACGGGAAGGGGAACTGATCCGCGAAGCCAAGACAAAATCTGGCAAATCTCGCGTTCCCCGCAGATGGGAGGCTCCCGACATCTGGGAGCTGAACCGGGAGTTCGTGCGCTACCTCAACATCGGCGGCTTTCCCGAGGCGGTGATGAACCCGGCCGTGCAGCGCGCGCCAGGCCGCTACATCCGCCAAGACATCATCGAGAAGGTCCTCCTGAGGGACCTGCCCAGCCTCTACGGCATCCAGGACGTGCAGGAGCTCAATCGGCTCTTCAACGTGCTCGCCTACAATTCCGGAAACGAAGTCAACTTAGAGTCCCTGTCGCGCGATTCTCGCGTGACCAAGGTGACGCTTAATCGCTACCTCGACTACCTGGAGGCAGCTTTTCTCATCCGGCGCATCGAGCGGGTGGACCAGGACTTCGGCAGCTTCCAGCGCGCCACCTTCTTCAAGGTCTACCTGACCAACCCGACGATGCGCAGCGTTCTTTTCGGCCCCCTGGAAGAAAGCTCCCAAGGCATGGGAGCGATGGCGGAAACCGCCGTTTTCTGTCAATGGCTGCACAGCGGAAGCTGGCTCGAGCGGCTGCGCTACGCGCGCTGGAAGGACCGCGAAGTGGACATGGTGAGCCTCGACCCGGAAAGCAACGGCCCGGCCACGCTCGTGGAGGTGAAGTGGAGCGACCACCCTGTGCTCCACAGCGGCGAACTAAAGGCCATCGTGGAGCTTTCCAAGAAGCGGCCGCTGCGCACGCCTCCCCTGGTGACCACCCTGAGCCGCACCGAAACCCGCGACGT
>DAIPHW010000007.1:0-32159 GCA_036771135.1 Fibrobacterota bacterium
CTTCCAAGCTGCGCAGCGGCACCCCATGCCCACGCAACTGTAAGGAAGACCAGTACTGGGAACTGTTGGCGGTGCGATGCAGTTCCATCACGGTATCCTGCTCGCAGGTCACGACGTGCCACGACACGTCGATGCGCCCGGCAGAAAGCGGAGCGAGGCGGGCAAAGGCGGCTCGGGAAAGATCCAGGCTTCCCTGGGCACAGCCGACGCAGCGGTCCACCACGCGAGCCGTCACCGTGCCCGACGGGCCTTGCACCTCGATGCAGGCACCACAAAGGGTGGCGTTGCCGTAATGGTGTCCGTTCATGGCCACCACCAGACTGTCGTCCCCTGGAAGAGTGCAGGCTCCGCCTTTGGGATTGTGGCGATAGTAGGTCGCGCGCCCTTGGTGAAGAGTGTCGGGCGCATAGAAGCTCAGCGGCAAGGTGTCAGAAACTGTCGCACGGACGCCGTGGCGCCGGACGACATGCACCCGTGCCTTGCGAGGGTGCTTGTGGGCATGCTTGCGCGCAAGGCTTGCCGCCGGACCAACGACTAGCAGAGCAATCAGAAATGTCAGAAAACGTCTCATAGTTTTCATCCTACAAACCCAAAGGGGAAAACCAAAGGGCAAGAAGCAGACTCGCCCGAAGCCTCGGAAGTCTCAACAAACGAGATCTCCATATCGAAATGTCCTTCGCAAATACGCTTTGAGCGGCATTCGACAGTAGTTTTCAGGCTTATGGGGAATGTGCCGGAAGACAAGAGAGAGACGCACGAAGCGGCTTCGCGGCTGACGGATCGCCAGCGCTCGGTGCTGTCCTCCATCGTGCATCGCTATATCGGCATGGGCGAACCGGTGGGATCCCGCATCCTGAGCAAGGATCTCCCCGAGCATATCTCGCCGGCCACCATCCGAAACGTCATGGCCGACATCGAAGAGATGGGACTGATCGAGCAGCCGCACGCCTCGGCCGGACGCCAGCCCACGGAGCTGGGCTTCCGTACCTGGGTGGAGCATATCATGCCCCGCGAAGAGGTCACGCTTGCCGACCGCAACCGCATTGACCAGGCCTTTGACGGCGTGCGCGACGAAAACGAGTTGCTGCTGGCCGCCACTTTGGCCCTGGCCGAAGTGACGCGGCTTTTGGGCGTGGCGGTGGCACCGGTGGCAGACCGCGCTCGTCTAGAGCGGCTGGATCTCATTCCGGTGGGCGATCGCCAAGTGGTTTTGGTGGCCACTTTCGGAACCGGTCTGGTGCGCTCACTGACCATTGACTTTGACATCCCCGTGCAAGGCGACACCTTCGCGCACCTGGCTCGCGAAGTGCATGTGGCGGCCTTAGGGCATTCTCCCGAAGAGATTCGCCAGATGCTCCAAGCCGTCCCTCGCGAAGGCCCGCGTCCACTCTCCGAACTGGCGGCCCGGGTGCTAGATGCACTGGTGCGAATTTCAGACACCAGCCGTCGTGAGGAAGTGGTGCTGCAGGGGGCTTCCCAGATCTTCGCCCAGCCCGAACTGGAAAGCCGCGCCCACATGACCGACCTAGTGCAGTTGTTGGAGGATCGCCGCATCCTGGCGCAGATTCTTCAGGAACGGGACGACCAGGACGAGGTCGTTATCACCATCGGAAGCCAGAATCGCATCAGTCAAATGCGTTTTCTCTCGCTGGTCAGCCGCAGCTACCATTTGGGCGAAGCCTCAGGATCCATCGGAGTCCTGGGGCCAACGCGCATGCCCTACGGACGCCTGGTTTCCATTGTCGACTACCTGGCTCATCGACTGAGCCAGGGCTGATCCTGTTCGCAAGCGATCATGTTTTGCACTTTGTCCCCCCTCTTGATTCTTATGGAGGAATGATGTCCTTAGAAAGTACAGCTTACAACGCCACTCTCGTCGCGCGTAGCGACCATGCCCCAGGACTGGCAACATTCTACATCCGCCCCGACACCCCCTTCGAGCCTTTCACGTCCGGACAGTACGTGACGCTCGGACTGCTCGGCGCCGAGCCGCGCCAGCCTGGATGCCCTCCCGAGTTCCGCCCTGCAGCAGAGGATCGCATGGTCCAGCGCGCCTACTCCATCGCCGCCGCCGGCTTCGAGATCGACGAGCTGGAGTTCCTGATCAGCCGCGTGGACAACGGCAGTCTCACGCCACGGCTGTGGATGCTCAAGCCTGGCGACCGTCTCACGGTGGGAAAGCGCATCATCGGCAGCTTCACCCTGGACGAGCTGCAGACCCGCACAGTGGTGATGGTGGGTACCGGTTCGGGACTTGCCCCCTTCATCTCGATGCTGCGACAGAATCTGACCCGTCGCCTGGACGTGCGCTTCCTGCTCTTGCACGGCGCCCCACGCCGCTCGGAACTCGCCTACCTCACGGAATTCCGCTCGCTGGAAAAGGCCTGTTCGAACTTCACCTACATCCCCGCCATCAGCCGTCCTCAGCTTGATCCGCCAGGATGGCGCGGCACCACCGGACGTCTCACCCAGTTCTTTGCCAAGAACGGATCGCTCCTGACCGAGATGGCCGGCATTGACCTCGACCCAACCCAAACGGACGTCTACCTCTGCGGCAACCCAAGCATGATTGAGGACGTCAAGACCGTCCTCATGCCGCTGGGTTATACCAAGCACAGCAAAACCCATCCGGGCGCCCTTCACATCGAGGAGTACTGGAAAGGCAAGGAGTGATCCGTCCGCAGGGGCTGCTTGAAAGCCCCTTCACCCCAAGCCGCATGGGACGGCGCCTGCGCTTGGAAGATGTCCAGTGGGCCGACGCGCAGACGCTGGTGTGGTTGGAAGGACGGACCGACCGAGGCGCACTCATGTCGCAGAGCAGTGCCGAAGCCCCGCGCGACCTGGATGCCGAGGCTTCGGTGCGCGCCGGCGTAGGCTACGGCGGCGGAGATTTCACGACCAGCCGCGACGGGATCTATTACGTCCCCCGCGGCGGCACCGTGACGCGCCGAGCCTGGAAGGAAACGCGTGCCCGCGCCCTCCATCCCACGTTCGGCGGCTCGGCATCGCCGACCGTCTCGCCCGATGGCCGCTGGGTGCTCTTCATCCACACATTCAACGGCACCGACCTTTTGGCCATCGTCGACTCGCGTGGCGCCCGCTGGCCGGTAGATCTTGCGCGCGGCGCCGACTTCTATATGCAGCCGGCATGGCACCCCTCCGGGCGCCGCATCGCCTGGGTGGAATGGAACCACCCGCAGATGCCCTGGGACGGAGCACGCCTCTGCACCGCGCAGTTTGATCCGACCCAACCAGGCCTGCACGATCTGAAGACAATTTCTGGCGGCACGGATGTGCCCGTCTTTCAACCCATCTTCTCTCCCGATGGCCGCTACCTCGCTTGGCTAGAAGGCGATGGCGAAGAGGACACGCTCGTCGCCCTGGATCTGGACCACGGCGAACGCCAGGTGATGCTACGCGAAACGGGACTGCTCCCGCCTGCCTGGGTGCAAGGCATGCGCGCGCTTGCCTGGTACCCCGATTCGCAGTCCTTGCTGGCGATTCGCAACCGCCAAGGCATCCAGTCCCTGGTGCGCGTCTTCCTGGACGGCTCGCTGCAGGAAATTGACGGCGGCCCCTACACCGCCTTTTCGCAGCCCTCGCTTTCGGAGGAAGGAACGATCGCCGTCATTGCCTCGTCACCTTCTATTCCCGACCGCATCGTGCGGCAGGAGAGCGACCGCTGGGCCGTGGTCCGCCGCAGCGATCCCGAGGACATCCCCGAAGAGGAGCTTCCCAAAGCCGTTCCGGTGTCGTGGACATCATCAGACGGAGCGCAGGTCTTTGGGCTCTACTTCCCTCCCATGGCTCCGACGAACGTTCAGCCACCGCTCTTGGTCAATGTCCACGGCGGCCCTACAGCACAGCGCACGGCCAACTGGAGTGCCGACACGGCCTTCTTCACCACCCGCGGCTGGGCCGTCCTGGAAGTCAACCACCGCGGCAGCACCGGCTACGGACGCGCCTACCAAAAGGCTCTTCAAGGGCGCTGGGGAGAGCTGGATGCCCAAGACGTCGCCGAAGGCGCCCTAGCAATGGCGGAGCGCGGCTTCTGCGACCTGACCCGCATGGTCGTCAAAGGCGGCAGTGCCGGCGGCTTTACCGTGCTGCGTCTCCTGACGACCCGCCCCGACCTCTTCCGGGCTGGTGTAAGCCTCTACGGAGTGAGCGACCTGCTCACCTTGGCCGAAGGCACCCACAAGTTCGAAGAGCGCTACCTGGATGGCCTCCTCGGCCCCTTGCCGCAGAGCACTGAATTGTATCGCGAGCGCTCTCCCTTGCGCCACGTTCAGGCCATCCGCACCCCTTTGGCGCTTTTCCAGGGAAGCGAAGATCGCGTGGTGCCCCCTGATCAGAGCGAACGCATCGCTCAGGCCCTTACGGGAAATGGCATTCCTCACCTCTACCGCCTCTACCCCGGCGAAGGCCATGGTTGGCGCAAGAGCGACACCATCAACGCCTACTACATGGAAGTGGATCGTTTTCTGCATTCCCATGTGATTCTTTCATGAAGGCAACCAGCCCCATTCTGCTTCTGGACATGGGCGGAGTGCTGGTCGAGGTCGATGCCGCCCGCCGCCTGGACGCCTGGACGGGTGGCCGGTTGGAAGCCGCAGAATTCTGGCCGATGTGGCTTTCTTCGCCAGCGGTGAAGCGCTTCGAGACGGGAAAGACCGACGGTCCCGCCTTCGCACGCGAAGCGGTGACAGAATTTGGCCTCGAACTCTCTCCCGAAGATTTCCTGCGCGACTTCGAGGGCTGGCTAACGCGGCCCTATCCAGGAGCCTTGGAGTTGTTGGATCGCCTGACCCCGCAGTACCGCCTAGCCTGCCTCTCCAACAGCAGTCCGGTGCATTGGCCCATCCTGGAAGCGATGCTTGACTGCGATCACCACTTCGAGGCCGTCTTTCCTTCCTACCAGCTTGGAGTTTTGAAGCCCGATCCTGAAATCTTCCGCATCGTCCTGCGCCAACTGGCCGTTCCACCGCAAGAGATCTGGTTCTTTGACGACAATCTGGTGAATGTGGAGGCCGCCCGCGCCGAGGGAATGCAGGCATGGCAGGTCAAGGGTGCTGCGGAGCTCACAGCACGCCTCGAGACATTGCTTCCGGAAATGAAAAACGCCTCCTAAGGAGGCGTTCAAATTCCACGAATCCGCTAAAGCCGATTATTTGACTTCGGCGTTGCGGTATTCCACGGTTTCGCGATCCAGATTGCCTTGGATAGCGTCCACGAACGAGCGATTCAGGACCAGGTTTTGCTCGGCCGTGGGCATGGCAACCTCGATCAGAATGGCACCGGGACCACCCTGAATGGCATCGAGCTGACCACAACCAAGATCCATGACGTTCTTGTCTTGAGAAGCCGGCGCGGCCCCTTCAGGGCAAGCGGGCTTGGTGGGAGTGCAGAAGCCGGCAACGGCGAAGACGGAAATCAGAACCAATGTACGCATGGTCGTCACTCCTTTGAGGATCTGGGACGGTAGCATCCCATCTGCCCATAAAGCTATGGCGGCAAAACCGGCGCGCTGGGAAATTCAAATTTTTCCATAAAAAAAGCCTTCCCTGTTCTAGGGAAGGCTTTCGTCCACAGAAGTGGAAAGGTCAGTTGTTTTCGCCGTTGCGATACTCGGTGGTCTCGCGATCCATGTTGCCCTGGATGGCATCCACGAAGCCGCGCTCCAGTGAAATACCGCCCAAACCGTTGTTGTCTTCCTGAATAATGTACACAGCCTGGGGGTTGTCGAGGTAGCCGTCAATCTTACCCGACCCTAAGTCCATGCTCTGGCCATTCTTCTCGGTGTAGGCAGAAAGTTTGGAAGCTTCGGCCCAGTAGGTCTCGCCTTGCTTGTTGCGCACCTGGACCATGGGCCCCTTGCGCTTGAGTTCCACGAAGACTTCGCTGGCACCACCCGTGGCTGCCGGCTTGTCGCCCTTCTTGTCGGAGGACCACAATTCCACTTCGCCTCCGTTGGAGATCAGCTTGCCCGCCGCCAAGGACGGAATCGCGGAAACGAAGACCAGAGCTGCAAGAATGAAGAAACGACGCATTGAAAACTCCTGGATCGGTGACGGACCGACGAACAGGCACAAATCTATCGTCTCGAAGGCGGTTTCGGCAATGCGTTTTCTGCATCGAAGTTAGGAACGCAACCTGAGGACTGTTACGTTTGCGGCAATGTTCTTTCTGACGCGTAAAAATCTCCTGGGGGCCGCCATCCTATTGGTGGGCTTCGGAGCCTACGTCAACATCCAGTACAACACCTATTTGTTACAGGTTCGCGGGCTTTCGCCACACCAGATTGGCCTTCTGAGCGCTCTTGGAGCGATTCCCAGCCTTTTCACCCCTCTCTTGGCAGGCTGGTTGGTCGATCGCTCTCCCGACCCCCGTCGCATCCTAATCGCCTTGACGGCACTTGGGGCCGCGGCGCTCTGGGCCTTACCGCGCCTGCCGGGACATTTTCTGCCGCTTGCTTGCGGTTTCTTCCTGATGGAATGCGTAATCCTCCCGATATCTCCGCTGACCACGTCCATCTTGGTAGAAAAAGGTGATTCCCGTTCCCAATCGAATTTTCTGGCCTTGCGCGCCATGGGAACCCTGGGATTCTTCCTGGTTTCGCTCTTTCTCTCGGTCTGGTCCACGCGCGAACGGCTCCCCCAAGTCTATTTGCTCATGGCCCTAGTGCTCCTTGCCAACCTACCGTTTCTCTTTTTGCTCTCTCCGCCCAAGCGTTCCGAGCATCACGAAGCACCAAGCCTGCGCGATTCACTGGCCCTACTCTGGCGTCCAGGCCTTTTGCCCATCTATCTCATTGGGGCCTTGGCGTCCCTCGCTTCCAATCTGGGCCAGAACATGCTGGGAAATCTCATCACCTCCCCCGTCATTGGAGGGCAGGCCCGCGACATCAGCCGCGCCTGGAGCATCTCCACCTTTCTGGAGATGGCCTTCATGTTTGCCGGCATCTTTTTCTTGCGGCGCTTTGGGCTGAAGCGCATGGTGCTGCTGGGAATCTTCGCCACCGCCCTGCGCTGGCTCTGGGTGTCGCAAGCCACCAGCCTTTGGGAAGTCTACGCCTCCCAGACCCTACACGGCATCCTGGTGGTGGGCCTGATGACGGGTGAGTCCCTGTGCCTAGCGCGCCTATTGCCGCCCGGTCTGCAAGCCTCTGGGCTTGCGGTAGCAGCCATCCTCAATGGCGGGGTGGCGGGAATCTTGGGCTCTAGCCTTGCCGGTTGGATCTGGCAAGCATGGTCACTGCAAGCCGTCTATCTGTGTGCCGGGCTGGTGCTAGTCTTGGCGGGAGCACTTTTCTGGTGGAAGATCCCCGACCTAGAGTTTCAAGAAGAAGTTCCCGAACCCTAGAGACCGGCGCGGATGCGCGCCGAAAGAGCCGCATAGCTGCTACCAAAGGCATCCCGAAAGGCTGACGAATCGGGAACCCCGTCGGCCAGATCAGCCAGGTAGTCGCGCATGGCGGCTGATCCGCGCTGTTGCCACAACTCGCAGGCTAGGCGCAAACTGTAGCGATACGCCAGACGCGCCCGCGCTTCGTCAAGATCCAGGAAGTTGCGGCGCTGCGGCAGCGAGTCGAGCCAGCTCATGCCGGCCGCATCGGGAAGGTTGTCGAGCGTCAATCCTTGCATGCGCTGGGCCATGCCCTCGTTGTACCAGAGCGGCACACGCCCCTTGGAGGCCTCGGCAAAGAAGGCGTGAGTGAGCTCATGCCGCAGGATGGGCTGAAGACCATTATCTAGGTGATCTAAGGGCACCCGGATCTGTCCGTCATAGATGGCATCGGCCCAGGCGGGAAGCTCCGGCCCGCCGCCTTTTCCCGGCACCACCAGGATGCTCACCTGCCGCGGCGACTGCAATCCCAGTTCACCGTCCAGATAGCTCCAGGCCTGCTCCGCCTCGTCGAGCACGCGGCGCGGCACGTCGTCGGAACACCCGGAAGGGCAGCTCACCCGCAGACGCTCACTGGCCACCTGAGGCCCCGCAGCGGCACCGTTTTCCACCATTTGTCGCAGTGCATCGAGTCCCGAGGCCTGCGGATCCGTCTTGGCAAGCTGCTCCACCCAACGACGAGCAGCATCGGCATCGCCGCGCTGCAAGCAAAGCTGCACCAAAGTCTTGTAGGCCGCAACCTGCCTGGGGTGAGCCCCGACCAAGCGCCCCAAGAGATCTTCAGCCGCCACGGCGTGGCCGAGACGCGCCTCGCCATAGCCTTGCAAAAGCATCCCGTCCGAGTCGTCGGGCCAGCCGGAAAGAATCCGTCGCGCCACATCCAGAGCCCCGTTCGGATCGTTTCCATCGGCCAAAGCAAAGCCGCCCTCCAAGAGAATGTGGCGACGAAGGGGCTGCAGTTTGACGGGGAAGACCGCCAAGCGTTCAGAACCGTTCAGGTAGACCAAGGCACTGTCGGCTTGGCTCGCCGCAGAAAAGCTGATGGCAGCGGCCTGAAAGAACAGCACTTCAGAGGGATACAGCGCGGCACCGGAAGCAAAGCTGCGCGCCGCCCGCGCATACTCCTTGCCGTGAAATTCGCTGGAGCCCTCGTCCCACTCAGGCGGCATGGCATGATCAGATGTGGGCAATTCCCAGACAAGTTCTTGAGAACCTTTCCCGCGGCCATGCATCGTCCTGGTGATTTGCAGGAGCAAAAGTCCGATCAAGACCAGAATAATCAGGACCATCAGCGTCAAAACACGCGTGGCTTTCTGCATCGTGAGTTGCATTATGCATTTTCGAGTGGTACTTTTCCACGTCACATTTCCATAAGCTAGGAGTTCAACAGCATGACCGGAGTTGTCATCCGCAGTAACGAGTCGTTCGAGAAGGCTCTTCGCCGGTTTACCAAGACCTGCGAGAAGACTGGCATCATCAGCGACGTCAAGAAGAACCAGTACTACGAGAAGCCTTGCGAAGCCCGCAAGCGTCGCGAAAACGTCGCCCGCCGCAAGGCCATCAAGGAAAATCAGTACATCAATCCTTGCCGCTGAGATGTCCCTTTTTCAGCAGCTTTCAGAGGATGTGAAAAACGCCATGCGTGCGCATGACCAGGACAAACTCCTGGCCCTTCGTACCCTGACGGCTGATGTCAAAAAGATCACCATTGATGCTGGCCGTCGCGAGCCTTCCGACGAGGATTTCCTCACGGCAGCGACCAAGGCAGTCAAGCAGCGGGAAGATTCGGCGGAACAGTTCCGTACCGGTGGACGCCCCGAGTTGGCCGAAGCCGAGGAGCAGCAGGCTGTTTGGATTCGTGCCTATCTGCCGGCCCAGATGTCGCAAGCCGAGATCGAAGCCGTGGTGCGCGAGACCATCGCAGAAGTTGGCGCCACCTCCCGCAAGGAGATGGGCAAGGTGATGGGCGCTCTGATGCCCAAAGTCAAAGGCAAGGCCGACGGCAAGCTGGTAAACCAGGCCGTGCAGGCACTGCTGCCAGCATAACTTTTTCGCCCATCGCGAAAAAAGGAGTTTCCCCAGAAACTCCTTTTTGGCGTTTTCCAAACATCAGCGCCCAATTGCGCCAGCCGGACAGAGGGGGCCTGTAGACCCGCACCGGGTTTACAGGCCGTGCGAAGCACCGAGCCGAAGAGGCGAGCCCGGCGGAGGGCGGCCACGGCCCAGAGGCCGGGGCGGCGCCCAGAGACTCTAGCGCAGTTGGCGGATGCGCTCTTCGGGGCTCACCAGTTGGGTGATGCGGATGCCGAAGTTTTCATCCACCACCACCACTTCGCCGCGGGCGACCACGCGCTCGTTGACCACCAGATCTACGGGCTCACCGGCGGTGCGGTCCAGTTCGATGATCGAGCCGGGGCCGATTTCCAGCACTCGACGAATGGCGAGTTCTGTCTTACCAAGCTCAATATGGACTTCAATGGGGACGTCCAGGAGGCGCGCCAAGGCCGGGTCGTTGGAGTCGAGCCAATTGCCGTCGCCGGCAGGTGCTGGAGGCGGAGGGACGGTAGCCGTCGGCAGAGACGCGGCAACGGTGGGCGTCACAGGAGCCGGCGGCGCGGTACCGAGATCTAGTCCGGCCAAAGCTTCGCTTACGGCAGCAAGGCTAGATCGCGCTTCGTCCTGCTTGAGCAGCGCCTGAACCAGGGGCTCATCTAGCCAAAGGACGCCGGGATTGTCACTCCCGCCTTGGACCTGGAGCGCAAAGGCGAAAATCGCCCCCGGCGTCTCCCCCTTGTCCCAGGCTTCGCACGAGGCGCCGGCATTGCCGACATGGGTGCTCCAGCGCTCACCAAGGTTCGTGGCAAGGCTCCCTGCCAACTGATTGCCGATTTCCTTTAAGGCATCGAACTGCTCGTCGTTCCAGGCGGCCGTGCCGTCGCCCATCATCAGAAGATCAGCCAGCAAGGCCCCGTCGGCCTGCGTCAAGAGCAGGTTGAGACTGCCTTCCAAAGCACCTGAAAAGGCGATCTGGAGTCGCAACACCCCGGTATCCGGCAAGGCCGCGAGAGGCTCCCCGCCTGGCGACACTTCGCACTGGCAAGGCCGTCCTACGGCTGCCTTGAGTACGTTGCGAGCATTGGTGGCAAAGATGGCTGCGAAATCTTCCGCAATGGCGGCGGTATCAGTCGACATCTCCCACCTCCCGTTCGATCACGCTGGTGATCTGCACACATTTGCGGTTGCGCACCTGTCCCGCCTTGCAAAGGAAAGCAGGCTTTCCCCCGACGTTGAGGGTGAGATCGGAATCGGCGGTCTTTTCCAGCACCAAGACATCTCCCAACTGAAGTTTCACGAGCTGCCCGAGCTTGAGCTCCACCTTGCCCACCACCGCCTTGAGTTCCATGGGCGTGGTGGCCATTTCGCGCTCGACCACCTTGCGCGATTCCACCGGATTGGCTTTGCTCGAGGAGATCCAGTTCTCGGCCGTGAGATTGGCCATGATCGGTTCCAGGAACATGTAGGGCAGGCACATCGACATGAGCCCAGTGGTGTGCCGGCTGCGCAGCTCGAAGCTGATCAGGATCACCGTTTCCGAGGACGGGGCGATCTGGACGAACTGGGGGTTGTTCTCGTAGCTCTCGATCTTGGGATGGTAGATGCCGAGATATTCCCAGGCTTCCTTGAGGTCCTGCAACGAACGCTCCACGATCTTGTTCATCACCGAGCGTTCGATGTCGGTGAGCTCGCGGTTGTACTGCATGGCCTTGCCAGGGCCTCCGAAGAGGCGGTCGATCATGAAGAACACCAGCCCCGGATTGATCTCGAAGATAGCGCTTCCCGAAAGCGGTTCCATCTGGAACACGTAGATGCAGGAGGGGTTGGCCACGCTCATGACGAATTCGCTGTAGGTGAGCTGGTCCACCGAGACGAGCTCCACCTCCACCAGAGTGCGCAGGTAGGAGGTGAGCGTCGTAGAAAGGACGCGCGCAAAACCCTCGTGCAGGTTCTGCAGCACCCGCATCTGATCTTTGGAGACGCGGTCGGGGCGACGAAAATCGTAGAGGCTGACCTTGCGATCGAGAGCCGCTTTTTCAGCCGCCGACGGCTTTCCGGTTGCGGAAGGCGCAGAGGGCGTGGAAGCCGGCGAAGGGGCGGCAGCGGCCGACGACGAAGCAGGAGCACTGCCCCCCACGGAGGAGAGCAGCGCGTCGATTTCGTCCTGGGAGAGAATGTCGCCCACGGAATCCTCCTATTGCAAGAGCCAGTCGGTGACCAGCACTTCCTTGACGCGCAGTTTCTTCTTGGGAAGGCTCTTGTTGAGCTCGACGAGAATCTCTTCGCTCACCTTCTTCTGGACGGCCGGATTGGAGAGCGAATCGAAGGGCAGCACCGAAAGAACCTGATTCATGATGAACTCGGCACGCGGCTGCTCTTTTTCCATGTCGGCGGCAAACTTCGGGTACTTCTTCTTGTCGTACTCGAGATAGAAGGTCGCCTTGAGGTAGCGCTTGGCGCCAGAACCAGCGATGGTGACAGTCTTGGTGATAGGCTTTTCCCAGAGTTCCGGTTCGCCGGCCTTCTCCTCGTCGTCATCGTCTTCCTCGTCGGCCTGGGCCGTATCGGCTGCCACCGGCGGACGCTTGGGAGGCTTGGGGGAAAGATGGTTCACCACCATAAAGACCATGAAGGCCTGCAGGCCTAGGATGACCACTGCTGCCACCAGCAGAATCGCCACCCGGCTCTTGGGTGCAGCTGGCGCAGACGACGCCTGCAGTTCCGGCGTCTTTTCCTTGGTTTCTTCCGTGGCAGACATAGGGATCTCCTCTTTTTCCTATGGTACCCTATCGCCCGGTCCTTGGCAAATCAACGCGCAAGATTCACCAATTCCTGAAGCATCTGGTCCGAGGTGCTGATGACGCGCGAGTTCGCCTGGTAACCGCGCTGGGTGATGATCATGTTGGTGAATTCGGTGGCTAGGTCCACATTGGACATTTCCAGGGTCCCGGACTTGATCTGGGTGGAACTCTGCTTGCCAGGCCGACCGTAGATGGGATCTCCGGAGTTGGCCGTCTTGGAATAGACCGATTCCGACTCCTTGAGGAGTCCGCCAGGATTGGTGAAGTCGGCCACCATGATCTGGGCGAGGGATCGCGTCTCGCCATTGGTGAAGTTGCCGGAAACGGTGCCATCGGTGCCAATCGAGATGCTTTGCAGCACCCCCATGGTGAAGCCGTCCTGCTTGGAGGCGGCGGCCGTGGAACTCGCCCGATACTGGGTGAGTCCGCTGAAGTTGCCCGGACCACCCACATCCAATTTGATGTCCAGAAGGCTTGCCCCGTCCTGAGGATCGAGCTTCAGGGCTCCCGAACTGTCGTCATAGGTGAAGCTTGCCACGGTGCCATCGGTCCCGAAGAGCAGGTGTCCCTTGCCCCCCCCCAAGATCTGCTCCTTGCCGCCGGTGGATGCCTGCCAGAGCCACTCGTTGGGCGTATTGGAGGGCGTGAAGGTCATCTGCACCGTGTGCGCGAAGCCCTTGTCGTCGTAGGTCACGATGGAGGTGCTGACCACGCCGGCATCCTTGGCGGCCTGCGACTCGGTGAAGGAGGCGTTGCCGTTGAAGTAGGTGGGCGCCGGAGCCGCCGAGTTGGAGTTGTTGGCCACGATGGAAATGTTGGTGAGCGCGAAGTCCGTGCCCGCCTGCCCGCGCAGGATGATGGCGCCATCCGGGACGTTGGCGTCCTCGCCAGCCTGGTTGATCTCGACAGACTTGTTGTTCTGAGGAGTGCCGTCGAGGTCGGGAAGTTTGAGCTGGCTCTGCAGCCCCGAAAGAAGGTCGGCCATGGTGGTCGACCCAGAGTCGTAGGTGACCGTCGTGGCGCCGTTCACATTGCCGCCCACGGCCGCCGAGATGCTGATCTTATCGCCGTCCTCCAAGCCCATGGCGTGACCGTTCTGATCGACCACATCAGCAAGCAAAGTGGAGGAGCGAGCCGCCATCAGGAGGGTTCCTGTGCTAGTGGCCGAGTTGAAGGACGTGGGCACGCTGAAAGCGCTCTGGACATAGGAATTGGAGGTGGAACGGTTGCTGGAGATGCTGAATTGGTTGATCGTCCCGGTAGGAGTGATCACCAACTGGCCATTCTGCACGCTGGCGCTGCCGCTGGTGCCCAGGAAGGTCGAGATCTCGCCAGCTAACGTCTTCAAAGTATCGCCAGCGCCTACCGTGTAGTTGCGCTTCACGGTGTTGCCGCTGGAGTCCTTGGCCGAGATGGTGAGGATGTCGCCGGACTGGATGCCCAGATTGGTTCCGCCGCTGTTGTGCAACCCAGCAAGCGATACGTCATCGGCAGCGGCAGTGTACCACGGCTTGCTGTTGGTGACGCTTCCTTTGGCGGCGCTGTCGGCGTCCAAGTTGCGGGAAAACTCCACTTCCGTGGTGGCCTTGGCGGGAGACTGGCTGTTGATGGGGACCTTGATGTCCGAGACCACGGCCGTCGGGGGAATCTTGCCGTCGCCGTCAGCGATGAGGCCTTGCAGCACATAGCCATTGGCCGGCATGACCAGGGATCCGTTGCCGTCGATGTTGAAAGCGCCGTCGCGGGTGTAATTGGTGACGCCGCCCTTCTTGACCGCGAAGAAGGCTGAGCCCTGGAGCGCAAGATCGGTGGTCACACCGGTGCTCTGGAGGTTTCCCTGACTGAAGATGTTGTCGACGGAGCTGGCCGTGACACCCAGGCCCACCTGCATCGGATTGACGCCGCCGGCGTCGCTCGAAAGCGCTCCCGGCCGCACCGCTCCAGACATGGTCTGGGAGAGCGCGTCCTGGAAGGTCATGCGGCCCTGCTTGTAGCCGATGGTGTTCACGTTGGAGATGTTGTTTCCGATCACGTCCATTCGGCTCTGGTTGGATTCCAGGCCCGAGATGGCGCTGAACATGGATCGCATCATGGCTCGTTCCCTCCGATGGAAGTTGCGCGTCTCACGAGGCCGAGACGGCCAGGAGATCGCTCATCTTGTAGCTTGTACCAGAAATTGTCAAATAGGGGGCGCCCTCGCGGAACTCCAGCCCCGACACGGCTCCTTGTGCAAAGGCGCAGCCGCTGCTCTTCCCGGCGGCGTCGACGACGTCGACGGAAAAGACGCCTTGGATGGGCTTTCCCTGGTCGTCGATGGGATCGACGACGATCCGCCCGATGCCGTTGGCACCAATAATGGGTGAGCCGTCGGAATTGGAACCGGAAAGAGGCATCGTCTTTACCACTTTACCGGAACTGTCCTTGAGCACCAGGGAATCAGTAGCGAAAGCCTTGAGCGTCAAGGCCGCCGAAGCACTCCCCGAAAGTGCGAGGCTCCCCTGCTTGATGGTCACGTTGCGTCCCAAGAGGCTGGCCGCCGAGGCACCAGCCGCCGCGTTGGTCGCAGAGGTCTGCGCGCCGGTGGCCCCGGTCACCGTGGTTCCAATGCCGTCGACGCTCTTCTGGACGCCCTGCATGGCCTCCAACGCCGAGTACTGGGCGAGCTGGGCCGCCATCTGCTGGTTGTCGGAAGGCGCCGTGGGATCCTGGTACTGCAGCTGCGTAACCAGGAGATGCATGAAGTCGTTCTTGTCCATGGAGCCGTTGGACTTTTTCTCGGAGGCGCTGGCAAGCTTGCCGTCGGCAGTGACGGAATTCTTCCAGTTGCCGTTCTTGACCGCGTCGAAGTAGTCCTGGATGTTCAGGGAACTGGGCGTCGAGGTGTTAGTTACTGCTGTCATGGAACTGCCTTTCAGGTCAGGACATCAATACTGTTGTAGCCGTTGCGGCGCCCGGTGTCGACACCGGCGGGAACGAAGGCGCTGGTCTGGACGATGCCGTTTTCCCAGTCGTGTCCGGAGCGTCCACGCCCCGAACGACCACGACGTTCCTGAGAAGGCGCATCCCCGCCCCCACCCACGGACACCGAGAGGCTGCCAAGCTCCAGTCCCTGCTTGGCTAGGCATTCGCGCAGCACTGGCGTATGCTCCAACAAAGCTTGGCGGATGGTGTCATTCTGCACCAGGATTTTGGCCTCGACGCGCTCACCTTGCTGGATGCGCACGTGCACCGAAACCTCTCCCAGTTCGCGCGGCCAGAGCTTGAGGATCATCTCCCGCTGGTCTTGGCCGGTGCGGAATTGGAATTCATCGTAGACTTGGTGCGCCAGGACTTCTCCTGCCGTCCCCGAAGGCTTGAAGGATAGCGGTGCACGGGCATCGACCGGAGCATCGGAGTGCGCAGCCACAGCGCCGACCGCCCCCAGGCGCAGGAAGGCAGAAAGATCTTCCTGCCGGAGCTTTGATGTCGCAGCCGGCTTGGCAGCTGCCGGATCGGCACAGGCAGTCTGTGGCAGGGATGCAGAGGGAGCCACCGGCGTCGCCGTCGAAGTCAACGGCATGGCAGCTTCAGAGGGCTTGATGAGCTGTTCGACCGTCTCCGACAGACGGCGAATTTCCTGGTTCTGGCGATTCGGCTCGCTGGGGGGCAAAGGCAGCGCGGCATCCGAGGTCGTACCTTGTGATGCAGAGGCCGCCGTTGCCGAAGCCAAAGCCGCAGTAGGAGCAGAGGCCGCCAGAGCCAATGTTGGAATCGCTTCCGAAGCATTTTTCTGGAGCGTTGGCTCTAGTTCCGAGGGCAGCAACTGGGTCACGACCTGCGCTACCTCTTCCTTGGACTGTCCTTCTTGCAGATCCTTAACGGCGGCTCGCAGGGCGATCTCAAGCTCCCGCATGCCTTGCGGAGGCAGTTGCGCGACCTTGGCGGCATCAACAGAGATTCCCAACTGCGAGAGCGCCGTGGTCGCTTGCTGGGCCCAGGATTCAGTTGGATCATCCTTCGGCTTCTCGAGCTCGCACGCCGCGGGCTCCGCAGCGGCATCGTCCTCAGCAACTGAAGGCTCTTGGGATGCTTGCGCAGGTGCGGGAGACGAGGAGTCCACAGACGAGTCAGGCGTCACAAGTCCTGCCGCATCAGAAGGACTCGAATTCAAAGCGCCGGTTTTCGCCGTCGGAGAGCGGTGCGGCGCGGCGGAGACGACTGGCTTACTCACCGGAGAGAGCTCCGGCGTGGCAGAATTCAGCCCATTGCCACTGGTTCCCGCGGCCCCGAGAAAATCGCCAAAGCCGTTGTCCTTGGAACGCACCGAGGAGGTCTTTTCCTTGAGCGAGGCCGGGCGCACCGGAGCGTTGATTTCGATCATTTGGGTTTCTCCGCTTTTCCGGAAGCGCCTTTGCCCTTGGCAACAGCTCCCTTGGAGGGATTTTCCTTGGCACTTCCCAAGAACTTCGCGAGAAGTGCAGCCCGTTCCTGGCTCAAATGGCCGATGGCAGCCAAAATCTTGCCGCGCGAGCGAACTTCAGAAATTGCCCGCAGCACGTTGGTCGCCATGGTGTTGTCCAAGCCGACAAGAATCTTCGCGGCATCGTCGGGCTTCATGGCCGCAAGCGTGGCCGCCAAAGCCTTGACCCGAACGGCATCGACACTGTCGCGACGCCCCAGCAGTTGTTCCAGGTCCTGATGTTCCTTGGCCAACCGGTCCAGTTCGCGCTGAAGAGAATCGCGTCCTCGGGCAACATCCTGCTGCAGCCCTTCCAGGCGCTTCTGCTCTTCT
This sequence comes from Fibrobacterota bacterium, assembly GCA_036771135.1. Classification (GTDB taxonomy): domain Bacteria; phylum Fibrobacterota; class Fibrobacteria; order UBA5070; family UBA5070; genus JBDKGV01. Next base: position 17,032 of record DAIPHW010000007.1, read on the forward strand.
TGGATCTGGCTTTCACGCTGATCGAGCTCCGCGACCTGGCCTTCCTTGGCACCAGCTGGTGCCGCAGGTGCCGCCGCGGGATGCAGAGGCGCTTCGGCATGTTCGGCCAGACGCGCCTTCGCTTCGGGCGAGAGCGGCGTGTCCCCAAAACTCATGTGGATCTTGCCCATGCCCAGAAGGATCCCCAAGAGCACCAGGGGGAAGCTCAGGAGGGACAAGATCCCCAGTGCTATGACGTCTTTCAATCGCATGACGAACTCCTTCTTTGCAAGTGCCGGGCCAAGTCCCGTTCAAGGCGGGCCTGCGAGGAAGACGGCAGGCTTTGCCTTGTTCTTCCGGCCAATCTAGCCGCATGGGGCAGCCTTTGCCGCCTCCGGCAGCGGCCATCTCACGGGAAACGCAAAAAGCCCCGACAGCTAAAGTGCCGAGGCAAAGTCCAGGTCAAGTTGCGGGTGCGGCTAGTCTTGGCGAATCTTCAAGAGGAACTGCCCCAGCAGCACCTCGTCGCCGGCCTTCAGCAGACAAGCTCCCACGCGCTGACCATTCACAAAGGTCCCGTTGAGACTGCCCAGATCTTCCAGCACATGCCAAGCACCGCCAGGAGCCGTGTCGATGCGCAAGTGGTGTCGCGAAATCCCAGGATTGTCGAGGACCACCATGTTGGTACGTTGACGTCCAAGCGTCAAAGTTCCCGCTTCCAGCGGGCGGCATTCGACGATGCGATCCGAATCGAGAATCTCCAGGGTGGTCATCGATCAAAAAGTTATCACATTTATCCGTAAAATGCGAACCATGCGTCTGACATTCGTCGTGATCTTCTTTGCGGCCCTGACCGCTGGCGGAGCCTGGTGGTGGCAGACGCACCATAAGGCAGCGCCCCAAGCAAGTGTCCTCCCCCTCAAGGAGGAACAGAAGCGCGCCGATGCCCTGTACGATTCCCTGGGGACACTGGATTTTTCCATTCGGGAAGCTCAGGAAACCCAAGATTCCGTTCCCCAAGCGCTGGTGGACGAACAGGCGCGAGTTTGGAACCGCTACGCCGATCTGCGCAGTCGCATGGCGGCTGAGCAAGTGGATTCAGTTCACTCCGAAGACAACGCTTCGTCGTCAAACCTTCTAGCGCCCGCTTTGGCATTTCTGAAGTCGCTAGGCGCGTGGGTCTGGGCGATCGTTGCCGCGCTCATCGCACTTCTGCTCCTTACGTTCTGGCGCATCGCGCGCCGCAAGTCTACTGCCGAAGAGGAACCAGAAAGCTTCCCCAAGCCACGCACCCTGCGGGAATCCCTCTCACCCTGGGAATCATCAGCCACCTCGCTGGAACCGCCTGTCGCTCTTCCCCATCAACCTCCCCCGGTTCGGCCTGCCGTTTCCGCACCTCCTGCTCACGTGGCGACACCCCCAAAGCCAGAGGCGCCGCTACCGCGTCGCACCATCGACCCCACCTTCACGGCCTCCTCCTGGGAAAACACCCGGACGACCCCGCCCTCGTCGGCGGTCGAGCCCTCGGCCATGCAGGAGATGATCCTCTCGCTCTCTAAGCGCGGCCACACGCCCTCCGAGATCGCGCGACGGCTGCGGCTGCCGCAGGATCAGGTCTCGCTGATCCTCAAGCTGCGCCAGGCACTCTGAGGAAGAGCTAGATGGATCCCCTCGCCATTGGAACGAGCGCGGACCCTGCCCCTTCCGAAGGTTTCCTGAAAGGCCAGGCCCTCGGCCCAGCCCCAGACGGCACGGGAATCCTGGTCGAAATTTCTGGACAAGTTTTGTCTGCCAAGGGTGACCCTACGACCCCGGCGGGAAGTCCGTTGCTGCTAGCCCGTGGGCCCGACGGCAGTTGGAACGCGGTCCGCACCGACACCTCCGCTGCCCAGCTTGCCGGCTCCCTCCAAGCCAACCTGCTCACGCAGCTCCTGGAGTCCCTTCCTGAATCTGCCCCTCCCGAGCTTTCCGCACGCCTGCGCCAAGCCCTGGCCGTCCGTCCAGATGCCGTGGTGCCGGCCGTGGCCGCTGCCAGCCCGTCCCCGGAGGCGCGTCCGCTGCTGCTGCGAGCCATGCCCAGCGGTCCGTTTCCGGCCATCCAGGGAGACCAGCTGCTGGAGATCGAAGGCACGCGCGACGGACAATATCTGGCACGACTGGGCGGGCGAGCGGTGCGCCTGCAAGGCCCCGAGGGCCTCTCCGGAAGCCAAGGACTGTGGCGGGCGCTGCCGGAAGGCTCCGACATCTGGCTGATACCGGCGCGCCCTGCCGATGCGCCCACCAATGCCTTACCGGTGCTCCCCGCCCGCGTGGAGCCAAGCGCCAAAGGAATCGAAGGCTTCCTGATGCGGCTTCTACCCGAGACCCTCGGCGCCGGCGACCCTGAACTTTCCCGCGAGGTGCGGGAACTGGCTAAACTGCTGGAACCAGTGCTTGCGAACCTGGCGCACCCAGATGCCGACGAGGGAAGCGCCGCACCGGCCTTAGCCCCCTTGGCGACGACTTCGCCCACCGCCGCGCGACCGATCGATGCACGCGTGCTGTTGCGGCTCTTGGAAGCCTGGTGCCTCCAGGAAGAGGTGCCCGAGGCGCCGGCCGAACGCGCTGCCCAACTGGAGGCGCTAGCCAAAGGCCCCGTCGCCCATGCCGAGACGGCGGCAGAACTGCTTCCCGCCTTCGTGCAGCAGGCGATGAACGCGCCCGACACGCTTCCCCACCTCGCCGCCTGGGCCCGTCACGCGGCATCGCGAGTGCGCTTCCCGCTAGGGGAATCGAGCGACGAGGCGGCTCGTGAGCTGGCCTTGGCGGTGGCCCGTGAGATCGCCTCGCGCCCCCCCGATGCTCCCGAACTCCCGCAACTGCGCCGCCTGGGAAGCGCCCTGCTCGGCGAGGAGCTGCAGGCGCGACAAGATTTGTCACAGATGCTCCAGCTTCCCTGGATGCTGGCGCAAGCCCCTGGCTGGGAGGAGGGGACGCTTCGAGTGCTGGACCGCCGTCGCTCCCGCACCCAGGACGGCAGCGGACGCCACGCCGTAGAAGTAACGCTGCAGCCTGAAGGCCTCGGACGCGTGGAGGCCCGCCTGGAACTGAACGCCAAGCACCTGCGCGTGACGTTGACGGCCCAGGAACCCGGAACACGCCAGCAGATGCGCGAGCGGCTTTCCGAACTCTCGCAGCGGCTGCAGAGGATCGGATTGACGCCAGACCTTTCCGTTGGCGAGGCGACGACGACGTCCCCGGTGAGCGCTCCCTCCAAGCCCCAGCGGCTCGATCTCCAGGCCTGAGCGGAGTGACGCCCCGCGAAACGACGATTTGGTGCTAGATTTCATCTTCGCCGTCGGGTTTCCGCCGGTGCCGGGCGCCAGTAGCTCAGCTGGATAGAGCAACGGATTTCTAATCCGTCGGTCGTGGGTTCGAGCCCCGCCTGGCGTATCCACACAGGAAATGCGCTGCAAGCGTGTCACTTCAAGGTTCGAGGAGATTTCGATGAAACTGGTGCTTCTGACCGAAGACGATCGCCTGGCCGAATCGCTGAGGCAGGCCGTGGGCGGCCAGGGCCACGCCGTCGTGACCACCTCCGGCGAGCAGGTCTTGGAAAACGTGACCATTCCCGAAGCCGACGCGATCCTCGTCGACGAGCGCAGCTGGCAGCGTCACGCGAGCCTCTTCCGCTACTTCGGATTGCTGCATCTCTTCCAGGGGCGTCCCTTCGGACTGATCGCCAGCCGTCGCGGCATGCGCATGAAGGCAGCCACTCGCAAGCCTGACGCCATGCTCTTCCGCGGTTTCGGACACAGCGACGCCCTGGAGGCAGTCGCCATCCTCAACCGTCTCGTCGCGGCCTGATCATCTTGGAGCGGGGCGCAAGCCCCGCGCGGGTGTAGATTCCTCCATTACAATGGAATGGTTTGAGGAATGGTTCGGTCCTCTCTATGAGGAACTCTACGTCCACCGCACCCAAGCCGAGGCCCAGGCCCAGGTAGACGGTCTTTTGAGGCATTGCGGTGCTCTCAACGGTCCTGTCCTGGACGCCGGCTGCGGCAATGGACGCCACCTGTCGGCCTTGCTCTCGCGGCAGCTGCAGGCAGTCGGCGTCGATCTTTCGGCCCACCTGCTTTCGCGGGCGCGGACCTTGAGCGATCGCGTGCTGCGCTGCGACCTGCGTCGCTGTCCATTTCCCGACGGTGCCTTTGCCTTAGTGGCGAGCTTCTTCACGGGCTTTGGTTATTTCGAGACGGCCGAGGAAGATGCCGCCTTGCTCGTTGAATTTGTAAGAATCTTGCGTCCAGGAGGGCTGCTCTTTTTGGACTTGGCCGAGCCCTCCCACGTGCGCTCCCATCTCGTGCCCAGGGATGAAAAGGAGCTTCACGGCCATCGCGTGGTCCAAAGCCGCTTTCTGAACGGGGATCGCGTGGAAAAGCGCATCGAGATCTTTCAGGGGGAAACCAAGCTCCAGGAAAACTGGGAGCGCGTGCGACTGTGGGAGCGCGACCGCTTGGAACCTCTGGCAACCTCGCTGGGCCTTGCGGAGATCGCCTGCCTGGGCGACAGCCTCGGAAGCCTTTGGACCCCGCAGTCGCCCCGCCTAGGACTCCTTTGGAAAAAGAACGCCTGATGCTGCAGGAGATCTCGCGACGGCCGCATCCTTGCGCTCCTTGGACCGGACTTTCCGACGATCTGCAAGCAAAGCTCTTTCCCGGCGGCATCGGATTTTCCCCCGAGCTCCTGCAGCATCGCTGGGAACACCTTCAAGCGCGAACTTTTGTCCCCGTGGAGGTTCCCGCCACCACCTTCGCCGGGTTTTCCGCCTCCAGCCAGGCGGCCCTCCAAAAGGCGCTCTCGGGAAAGTTTCCAGTGGTACTGACTGGCCAGCAGCCGGTGGTGTTGGGAGGCCCCTTCTTCGTGTGGCTCAAGGCGGCCGGGGCAATTTTGGCGGCCCGTCGCGCCTCGCGGCTGTTGGGTTGCGAAGTGGTGCCGCTCTTCTGGATCGCCGGAGACGACTCCGACCTCCCCGAGGTGCGCGCATTACGCAACCCCATTTCTCGACAGAATCTGTCTCTCGACTTTGGAGACATTCCGACCGGCACGCCAGTGGGAAACCTAGCCCCGCCGCCTGCCGAGGTGGCTCGCGCCGCTGCCGAAATATCCAACTGGTGGCCCGGCTCTCCAGCCATCCCCCTCCTGTCCCAGGCCAAGACACTTTCTGACCTGACGCGCATCTGCCTAGAGGCCTGGTTCCCGAATTCTGGCCTTGCCATCGTGGACGCCGCCTGGCCAGGACTGCGCCGCTCCTTTGCCCCCGCCTACGCCGACTTTGCCACCCATGCCCGCGAACTTAGCCTAGACCTCGCCGCAGGCATCCAAGCGGCTCGGGAGGCAGGACTTCCCGTCACCTTGCGCGCCCTGGAAGGCAAGGCCCGACTCTTCTCGCTTGCCTCCGGAACCCGCACCCGCATTCTGACACCCGAAGCCCCGGCAGCTCTGGCTGCCCAGGTGCTCGCTGCCCCGGAACAGTTCAGTCACGACGCCGCTTCCCGCATCTTTGCCGCCGAGGAGGCCTTTCCGACCCTCGCCCACGTGCTGGGCCCAGGAGAGTTCGCCTACGTGGCCTGTTTGGGAGAAGCTCAGCGTCGTCTGTCGCGCCCCATCGCCCCGGCGCTGCCGCGACCAAGCCTCACGCTGCTTCCTTCGGGCACCGCCTCGCTGGCTAGGGAAGCCGGGTACGAGCTTACCCAGGCGTGCCCGCCCACCTCAGCCCCCTTCCGCGAGGCCTACCTGCGCGGCGTCCATCCTGAGCTTGCGACTCTGGAAGGCCGCTGGAAGGCCCTACGAGAAGCGTACCTCTCCCAGGTGGGAGGATGCATCGATTCAGGTCCAGCACGACGTCTGGAGGCCTGGGAAGGCCGAGAACTGCGTCACCGCATGGAGGCCCTGGCCGGGAATCACGCCGACAAACTTCGGGAGCTAGAGGAGCTGTGGGCCTGGCTGGGGGCCGGAGGCCTGCAGGAGCGCTCGTGGTCGCCCTGGGCCCTTGCGCATCATCTGGGAGCAGAAGTCTTGGATCGCCTTTCGGAACAGCTGGAAGGCTTGGACGGAACCTGTCACACCATCCTGGAGGTCGCATGAGCGGAATCGATTTCCTGGCCATCGGAGCCCACGCCGACGACGTGGAGATCGGCTGCGGAGCCACCGTTGCCAAGATGGTGGCCGCCGGCCGGCGCGGGCACATTCTGGACCTCACCGACGCCTCCATGGGCTCGCGCGGCGATGCCGACACCCGCAGCGCCGAGGCTTCCAAGGCCGCCCGCATCCTGGGCGTGGAGGCGCGCCACAACGCGGGCCTGCGCGACGGGTTCCTGGTTCCGCATGACATGCAGGCCATCAGCCGCATTGCCGCCCTGCTGCGCGAGCTTCGGCCGGCGGTGATCCTGGTCCACCCGCCCGTCGACCGCCACCCTGACCACGAGGCGGCGTGCCAGCTGGTGCACGAGGCAGTCTTCAAGGCGGGACTCGCCAAGTTTCCGCTGGATGGCGCCCCCTTCCGGCCAGCACGAGTTTTCCATTACCAAGGTCTCCGCTCGGGAGAGCCCGACTTCGTGGTGGCGGTGGACGATTTCTGGCAAATCCGGCGTCAGGCCCTGGAGGCCTATCCGTCCCAGTTCTTGCCGCAGGCGGGCACGGCCACCACCATCGCCTCGCAGGAGTTCCAGGACTTTCTGGAGGCGCGCTCCGTCTATCTCGGCGCGCGGGCGCGCTGCCGTCGGGCCGAAGGCTTCACCTGCGAGGAGATCCCCGAGGTCGGAGATCTCTGTTCACTCTCGCGCCAGCTTCCCTGACAAAATCCGTCAGCGAATTGTCGTGGCTCCGGGAAGGAAGCCCGCATGCCGCAGCGGCTGGTCGACGATGGACCACTCGTCGAAGCCCAGGTTGACCCCGAAGGTGAGACGCTGAGCGCCCGTGGGCAAACTTTTCCAGGGGAGGCGCAGCTCTTCCTGGTGAATGCCGGCCACAGTGCGCATCGCCCGCGCAAAGTTCACCGAGAGGCAGAGCGGATAGTTCGCATGGATGCGCCCGGAAAGCGAAAGTCCCCAGTCGAGCGAGACACCCATGGAATCGGACTCGGGCTTCCAGAAGGGCTTGCTCCAAGCGGCACCGGCCCGCAGAGCGCCGTTCACCAGCAGGCGATCACCGTACCAGATCCCTAAGCCCCGATCGATCTCCCACAGAGGAATGCGCGTAGCGATTGCTCCCCAGACGGCATGCGTCCCTTGGAAGAGCCGCGTGTCGCGCGTCCTGAGGCTTGGATAACCGGGAAGCGAGAAGCTCTCGTAGAAGAAATCATTCAGCCGCGTCGAATCGGAGGGACCAGACCAGGACGCCACAGAGGCGGCATCCCCCTGCAATTCTAAGGTCTGGTCGGGATAAAAGGGATTGCCGAAAGCTAGGCGCGCCTGCGCCGCCACGCGCTGCACCTTCCAAGCGCTGGACTTAGCGGTGATGGCACCGTTGGCATCCTGCTCGAAGACCTCGCTGGAACTTCCCGTGCGCATGACATCGGCAAAGTCCGTTGACCACTGAGCCCGCAGCATCAGACCGCGCGGATCATCGTCCACCCCCATGGGGGCGTCGGTGCGGTCGTAGTAGGTCCAGAAGAGCGTGGGCGAGACCGACTGGTAGCCGGTGTAGCGTAACGGCACCTGATACATGTCGTAGTCGTAGCGGGTCCAGGAGAGGTCAGCGTGGAGCTTCTGATTCTCGGTGAGGCTGTAGCGGGCACCTGCCGAAACCTGCATCAGATGCAGCGTGAAGTCCTGCCGCGAGTGAAGCGTGTCGCGATCACCCAGCGTCGTGAGGGTGTCCTCGCCGTGCATGTCCTGGTAAAGGCCCTGAAGCGTAAGGGTCGGAGGGAAGCTTCGGTTCTCCCAACCGGCCAAGATCATCTTCTCCTGGCGCGGATTGACAAAATTCGGCTGCCCTGGGCCGATGAAGCCAATGCCGCGAGTGAGATCCAGCAGCAGCATCCCGTAGGCCATGTTGCGGCGGACCGGATCCAAGAGCTGCACGCGCGCGCCGCCCATGGCCGACCAGTGCGACTCCCCTTCCGGATAGAGGAAAGAAGCGCTCTTCTGAAAATAGGCGAGCGGCGTGAGCAGGAAGCGGTCGGGAACGGCGTTGTAGGGCATCTCGCGCCCCTCGAACTCGTAACTCTGCTCCTGCGGCGGGGGCGGCAGGGAATCGGGACGCCGGGCCGGGCGGAGCGAAAGCGGACGGAGCGAATCGAGCAGCCACAATCCGAACCCCGAGGCATCGTAACCGGCAAAGGCCAGGCGCGTCCCGTCAGGTGAGGCTTCGGGCTCGAAGGCGCCGCCAACGACGCTGGTGAGCTGCGCCATGCTGTCATTAGACAAATCCTGTCGATAGATATTGTAGATGCCGGTGCGGTCGGAGGAGAGGTAAACACTCTTTCCGTCGGGCGCAAAGGCCGCGTCCCGCCACTCGGAAAGCGAATCTCCCAAGCGGCGACGCGAACCGTCGCGCCCGATCAGATCGCAGCGTCGGATCTTCCCGTCGAACCAGTCCACCGCGAAGCTGCGGCCGTCGGGATTCCAGCGCACCCCGAACACCGTCCCGAGAACTCCGGTGTCGCCAGCCGGAAAGACCTGGCGGCCATTTCCGAGAGGCAGCTCCAAACCATCGGCCGTCACCAGTTCCACCCGGAAGCGCCGCGTATCGCGCACCACCACAGCCAGGGTATCACGCGAGGGGGAGAGCTCGGCAAGCGAAGCGTGCCAAGTCTTGGTCACCTGATGATGTTCCTTGGTGGCCGGAGCCTTCAGCTGCCCGTCCTTGTGCGAAAGCGGCGCCATCCAGGCATCCAGCACATGCCGATCCTGGGCATCGCTCTTGCGCCCCGAGACGTAGTAGACGCGGCGGGCCGCCGTGTCCAAACTGAAGCGCCCGCGGATGGCTGTCGCTACCATCCAACGGCGATGCGAAGAATCCTTGGCGGTGTCGCGGAAATCGTATCCCCAGAGGTTGTTGCCCTCGTCAGCGCCCGGATTCGACGAAAAGAGGAGAGTGTCCTTGCTAAGCCAGCGAGGATGTCCAGTATTGTAGGCATCTCCGACCAGCCGTCGTCCTTCCAGAAGCGGCCGCGCCGAATCGCGTTCGGCCTGGGCATGCGCCGTCACAGCGTTTTTCCATTCCCGCCACAGCGAATCGCCGCTAGTGCCCTCGATATGTTTCCAGGCCGCCCCCCACTCCTGTGGCAACGGGCTTCCCAAGGAATGCCACCACTTGGGAATCGTCTCAGCGCCGCGCGTGGCCTCCACGTAGCGCATCATCGAAAAGCCCTGGTTGTAAACCACCCGTTCGAAGTCCACTCCAGTTCCCGAGAAGACCGACATTCGCTCCCAAGGGCGCAGCGAATCGGCAAGCGCCGCTGAGCGTTCGATCATCTGCCGATGGGTGTCCCAATGGTCGCCTCCCATGCGCGCAGAGCTCCACTGGGCAGTTCCCTCGGCAAGCGCCATCGAGTAAGGATTGAGGGACCAGAGTCCCCAACCTCCAGCCGAGATGCGGCCATTCGAAGCGTCACCGAAACCGACCTGTAGCTCGGAAAGCCACGGTCGGACTTTGCTGGAGGCCTGGATACTGGCGATGTGGGAGAATTCGTGGGCCACCACGTCGCGGATCCAGTCGTGAGTGCCGCGGAAGGCAAAACCCAGGTCGCTCGACCAGATGGACATGGTGGCAAGGCTTGCGATGGCCCAACCGTTAGAATAATCCTCGTCCTGGACGACAAAGTCGATGCGTCCGGGCGTGGTTCCGTAGAAGTCCACCAGCTCCGGATAAACCGCCTCGGCGCGGGCGGCACAGGCCTGTGCAACCTCACGCAATCCCTGGCGATAGTGGAATCGGAAATGCGGCGTCTCGGCCGAGAACCACGCCTCTTCAGGGTGATTGCGGTCTTGATCTTCAGAAGAATACGCGGACACCTGGGCCACCGCAAGCAACAGAAGCAGAGAAAGCCAAATCCTCACGACACCCCCACCAAACTGTCGCCGCACAGCGCCGCGCACCTGTGGCAATTTACCAAGGTCGCATGGCGCGTATCAAGATCCGGGAATGACGCCCGTCGGCCAGTCCACCTGCAGCAGGTACCCTTCTGGAACCAGTTCCAGTTTCCAGGATTCGCCAATGCTTCCCTTGGCATCCAGCAATCGGACCGCTCCTGAGGGTGACCAGCTGGGAAGGCTGCCTTCGATACGATCGGTGCGCCAAGAAATGTTCCCCACCAACTTGGGGAGCGCCTGGTAGGCAACCGCCCCAAAGTGGGCAAAGAGGTCTTTCTTGAGCTCGGCACGCTTGGCCGCCGGAGTAGACATCCACTGCTTCCAGAGCTTGGGATCATGAAGACGAACCGTCACCATGGCACAGGACGAGACGGTCTTCCAGCTGATTTCACCTGTCGATCCCGTCAGCAGCCACGTCTTGCCAGTTGCCTTACCCTTGGAGCCGAGTTTCAGAGTGAAGTCATCTAGGTCGGATTCCTTGAGTCCTCCCCAGCGCGGCGCCTCGCTGCGCAGCGAAGCGGTCGGCTTGTTGCGCCGCTCCGCACCATACCCATTGGAATTCAGGATTGCGGCCCATTCCCGACCGGAGATGCGAATCTGCGGTCCACGCGCCGAACGCTGCAGCAGAGCTCCAAAGCTCTTGTCGGGAGTCACGAAGTAGATCAAGCTCTTGGAATTGTCCATAGCTTGGTAGGGAAACGGCGTTCCTTCGGAACGGCGCACCAGTTTGAAGCCCGGAGCCTTGCCATCAAGGATGCGCCACAACTCCTCCTTGGTCCAAGGATCCTTACCCACGCGCACCCAACGCTCTTCTACCGCCTTACCAGCTCGGAAGAAGGCGTGCAGTTCCATCTTCACATCCCCGAAGGTGGCTTCGCGCTTCAGTTTCCAGATGCGCTCCTGGGCATCGATCAGCGTGTCTCCGGCCGCAACCGGCGGCCCGTAAGCCGAGACGTAGCTGCTGTAGCCACCGCCCAATCCAGGAAGCACCGTCTGGGCACCGGCAAGTCCGGCAAGCAGCAGCGAAAGTCCGAGGCAGCGCATGTTCACGAGAGCGTGTCCTTTCCTCCCGCCCAGGTGCGCAGGGCGGTCTTCACGAAGGCAATTTCTTTTTCCACGTACGCTTCTTCGGCCACGAAAACTGGCCAGAATGTCTCTCCCTGATGCCGCACAGTTTCTTGCGATCCGGGTAGAAAGAAGACCGCATCCCCCTCCTTCACCGGCTGGTAGTCGCGCCCCAGCAGATCCTTGTGAAGCAGTCCACAGACCTTGCCTTGAGCGTCGCGAGGAAATTCCACCTCATCGCCTTCCAGGTAGAGCGGAAAATCTGTTTGCCGCAGCGGCGCCACCGGATCAAAATCTGCTGGCAGAGACGCAAGGCGTTTCAGAATGTCGCGCGTCTGGTTGCGAGCCGCTTCGTAGGCCCAGTGCGGTGAAGTTCCATGGATAGCGCAACCGATCTCCAGGGTAATTTCGTCAGTGCCGAGCGAAGGCACAAAGACGTTGCTCGCAAGCGTCTCAGGGGTGTGGTAGATGCGCACCAGATCGGGATCCTGTTGCCATGCCTGCCAGCCGAGATACCAGGGCCAGGGGTGAGGATTGGTGAGGATCCAAGAGACGCCCATGGCTCCGGTGGTGTTGTGAAGATCGATCAGGAGATCGTAGGGGCGCCCATCGGGACGCAGTTCCTGCGAGAGTTCCCAAGCGCGGCACTGCTCGTAAAGGGGGGCCGTGGGCGAAGCCTCAGGGAAGTGTTCTCCGAAACAGCGATTGAGGTCACGCTCCACGTAGCGGCGGTTGATGCGGATGGCTTCGGGGTTGCCAAAGAACGTATCAATCTCCAGCCCTGGAAAGCGCCAGTTTTCGGGATGATTGCGAATTTCCTCGACGACGAGAACACCCCCACGTTCGTTGCCGTGGGTGCCTCCGACGATGGCGATGCGAGTTGGTCTAGGCATCCCTGCCAAAATAGACTTCCCGGCGCTCTTTCCGGGCGTTGACGACAAGGACCAGCGCCCAAAGTGCCACCGGAAGCAGGACGTCGGGGGAAAATGTCCCAACCTGAAAGGCATTCCAAAGCGGCGCCCCTACCTGGATAAGCGCAAGCAAAGCGGCAGCTCCCCATGCCAAGGGGAAACGACGGAACCAGGCCCCCGCCATCACGGCAAGCAGGGGAATCACTTGCACCAGCGATGTTGAACGCCAGAGCGCCGCGGGCATATCAGCGCCGCGCAACGATAATGCGAAAAGGACCGCCCCTGTCAGGAACAGGGTGCGGTCCTTTTTGACGAATTCTGCCACCGAGGTTAGTAGCGGAACCAGAAGTACTTGAGCGCGAAGTTCACGCTCCAGCCGTTGGCCGTAGCCAACTCCTGGTTGCCCGACCCCATCACCGAGATGGGGAAGGAAAGCTCTGCCGAGAAGTCCCCGAAGAGGGTGGCGTCGATGCCGGGAGCCACCAGGAAACGGTAAGAACCCTCGGCGACCTGCACGTCATTTTCGGTGTACTTGCCACGGCCTTCATACTGGAAAGCCAAGTAGGGGCGGTACTTGCGCTCCACAAACTCGCCCTGCAAGCGCAGATAGCCCGACCAGTTGTGCTGCTGATCGATGCGTCCGTTGACGGCCGGCAGGTTGTAGCCGAACAGGAAGTTGGACATCACCGTGAAGCGGTCATTCCAAGTGTAGTCCCACAGGATACCCATGTTGACCTGGCCGTCGCCATGCGTGTAGGCATCAGAGCCGACCGGCAGGTAAAGGCCAAAGTAGCCACCTAAACCCCACGGCTCGTAGGCGCTCTTGATGCCCAAGGAAAGATCTCCGACACCGGAGGAAACCATCGTGGAATCGCTCGTCGGCTTCTGGCGCTGAGCCGAACCGCTAGCCATGTAGACCGGCAACTCCAGAACAGCTTCCGTATTGGCCACGAAGCCATGCCGCACTTTCAGACTGAACTGATTCATCGACGGCGCACTGGCGAAATCAGTGGCATCGGACCCGGTACGGAATCCGGCGCTCTTGGAAGTGTCCTTTGATGCGTAGTAGCCGGAGGAGCTGACATGGCTCACGCCCAGCTCGAACTGAAGCGCGGAGTTGCGGATAGGAAGGTAGGGATCCATCGTGGCCACAGGAAGCAACCAAGTCGGATCGCTCGCAGCAGATGCTAGCGAAGCCGCCGCCAGAACCGGAAGGACCAATGCTTTGGACAAACCACTCATCACTTAGTCTCCTGCCTTATAGGGCTTCCGGGACGTGAGTCCCTCGGGCGTCACTTCAATCCACAATTTTTCGCCACCCGTCGTGGTCGCAGCAAAACGGAAAATGCCATCAGTGGTTTCCGGATCTTCCAGTTCCTGGAACCATTGAGCCCCCGTCAGTGGCTCTTCACGCTGGATGTCGACATAAGTATAGCGGCCAAGCTTGTCTTTCGCTTGGATTAAATCGCGTCCTTCAAAATGGAAAACCGTGTTTCCCAACCCGGCATAGAGCTTTGAGAAGATTTCTTCACCGCCCTTAGCTTTGATGAGATTGCAGCCTTCCTTCTGACAGGCCTTAAAGGCAGGCTCGCCGTTGACGGTCTGCAAAGGTCCTACCGAATCGCTCTGGAGCCCCTTTCCAAGAGGGCGTCCCTTCTTGACGTCGATATTTCCCCACTCGCCAGCCGAGGTCTTGCCCCATACCGCACCTTGAGCACCTGAGAAGTAGATCCCCTTGACTTCCGCAAGAGGTCCCAGGCCCACCGGGCGTTCCTTGTCGGCGTCGAACCAATTGCCGTTGGAAAGCAGGTAGACATTGCCGTCGCCCGCCGTATAGTCGGCAATAGCGGAAGATTGCCAAATATCCGAAACAGGCTTGCCCTTAGGAAGCTTGATCACGTTCTGCTGCCCTTGGGCATTGGTGGCCACATAGAAGTAGCCGTCATCGAACTTGCGGATGCGGCTGATCTTCTGGTAGTAGCCGCCCTTGTACTTGCCGCCTTCCTTGGCGTCAACCCAAGCAACGCTGGAGCCGGACTTGACCTGAACAAAGACGCGTCCTTCCACCGCCGAAGGATAGCCGAGCTCTTCAAACCAGGAACTGAAGACGAGATCTCCAGTGGCTGGATTGAGAAGATTCATCCCCCCCTTTTTGGGGTTTTGAACGACCGTAAAGAAGGTCTTGAGCCCTTTTACGTGGCCTTTGGCCTTATAGTCACCAATGGAATTGGAATACTTGTCCAACGCTTTCCAGAGCTCTTCCTTGAGGCCATCGCCCTGATAGTCGCGCAGCACGATCTCACCGTCGTCATAAACGCCGTTGCCGTTGGCATCCTTGAATTCGGCACCAGCATACCCCAGAAACTTGAGATATTGGACGGCTTCCTCAGCTGCAGCTCGGTTCATGGTTCCCAAGCTGAAGTCCTTTGCCCCCGCGACGCCGGCCAATCCGACCAGCAAAATCAGCGAGAAATGCTTCATCTTATGCCTCCAGGACGATTTCGACCTTGACGGTCTTCTTGCTTTGCTCGACGGGGATCACGTTGCCGATGATCTCCTTGCCGTCCACCAGCATCTTCTTGACGCCAGTGCACAGGCCGCCGGGATTCTTCACCGAGATCTCGTAGGTGGTACCGCGGAACTTGCGCACCACGTCAAAGCCCTTCCAGCCCTTGGGGATGCAAGGATCCACCTTGAGACCGGTGTAGTCGGGCTTGATGCCGAAGATGCCCTGCGACACCACCACGAAGGTCCAGGCCGCCGTGCCGGTGAGCCAGGAGTTCTTGGCCTCGCCGAAGCAAGGAGCGTCCTTGCCAGCGGTCATCTGGGCATACACGTAAGGCTCGGAGCGGTAAGTGTCGATCTGCTCTTCCTTGGAAGAGGGGCAGATGGAGTGGTAGTACTCAAGCGCGCGGTCGCCCTCGCCCAGGAGACACCAGCCCAGATGGATCCAGGTGTTGTTGTGGGAGAAGATGCCGGCGTTTTCCTTGACTCCGGGAGGATAGCTCGAGACTTCGCCCAGCTCCTCGTGGTAAGTGGAGTACGGCGGCTGCTGGAGCACGATGCCATTCTTGGTGTAGAGCCACTTGTGGACCGA
>DAIPHW010000007.1:32259-36273 GCA_036771135.1 Fibrobacterota bacterium
AGGAAGAGGCCGGCGATCATCACCGACTCGGCCTTGGAGCCGTCCACGTCACCAGCGCACTGGAAGGACTCGTTGGGCTCGGTGGAATGGCAATTCAGGTTGAGGCAGTCGTTCCAGTCCGCGTGCCCGATCAGCGGCAGCCCGTTGGGGCCGCGCTTTTCCATGGTGTAGCGGATGGAGGTCTCCAGGTGATGGAGCAGCGTCTCCTTCTGGGCGTCGGTGGCGTAGGTCTTGTCGGCGTAACCGCAGGGCGCATCCAAAATACTCTTGTCACCGGACTCCTTGATGTAGGCGCAAGTGGAAAGCACCAGCCACAGGTGGTCATCATAGAAGTCGCCGCCAATATCTGCATTGCCCTTCTTGGTGAGGGGCTGATACTGATGGAAGCAGGTGCCGTCCGAAAGCTGAGTAGCGGCGATGTCCAGGATGCGCTCGCGGGCGCGGCCGTGGATCATGTGGACGAAGCCCAACAGATCTTGGTTGGAATCGCGGAAGCCCATGCCGCGGCCAATGCCCGTCTCGTACATGGAGGCCGAGCGGCTCATGTTGAAGGTGGCCATGCACTGGTACTGGTTCCAGGTGTTGGCCATGCGGGTGGCGTGCGGATCGGGGCTCTGGACCTGGAAGTTCGAGAGGTTCTCGTCCCAGTAAGCCTTGAGGCGGGCGAAGGCGTCCTCGACAGCACCGGGCTTCTGGTACTTCGCCAGGATTTCCTTGCCGGCGGCCTTGTTGATCACTCCGGGAGCCACGAAGCGCTCGCCCTTGAAGCCGATCAGGTCATGGTCCACATAGGCCAGGATGAAAGCGAAGGTCTCGCTCTGCCCAGGCTTCAGGGTCAGGCTCACTTCATGGGAGCCGATCGGGTTCCAGCCAAAGGCGACGCTGTTGGAAGCCTTGCCAGCAAAGGGCACCTTGGCCTCGTGAAGACCTTCGTGAACGCCCACGAAGGCGTCGCGCGACGTATCAAAGCCGCTGATCTCGCGGGTGCAGGCAAACAGCGTGTAATGGTTGCGGCGCTCGCGGTACTCGGTCTTGTGGTAGATGGCCGAGCCCTCAACCTCCACCTCACCGATGCTGTAGGTGCGCTGGTAGTTGGTCATGTCGTTGAGGGCCTCGAAAAAGCAGAACTCCTGGTAGGAGTAGATCTTCGGAGACTTCTCGACCTTGGACTTGTTGGTGACGGTGATCTGCCAGAGCTCGAGGTTCTCGCCCGGCGGAACGCACATCTTCTGCACGACTTCCAGTCCATCCTTCTCGCCCAGGATGGTGCTGTAGCCCAGGCCGTGGCGGCACTCGTACTTGTCGAGCTTGGCCTTGACCGGCTTCCAGCCCGGGTTCCAGACGGAGCCGCCATCGTTCACGTAGAGGTAACGACCGCCCATGTCGTAGGGCACGTCGTTGTAGCGGTAGCGGGTCAGACGACGAAGCTTGGCGTCCTTCCAGAAGGTGTAGCCGCCGGCTGTGTTGGTGCAGAGACCGAAGAACTCATCCTGGCCGAGGTAGTTGAGCCAAGGCAGCGGAGTATCGGGACGGGTGATGACATATTCGCGCGTCGCGTCTTCAAAGTGCCCGTAGGGATTCATGCAGCCAGCCTCTGTCAGGACGAAGGTGATTCGGTTCGTGAAGTCCGCCTCCTATGCGGAACTTCCACAAAGACCGGAAATGTACTCAAGAATCTTGAATTCAGGACAACGAGACGGCGGCATTTTGCGGGGCTGTTTTTTACATACCCCCACCCACCCGCCCATATTGGCGGGGCAACAAACGCATGGCGTGCCGCTTCGCCCACCTCACCCCGTCCACCTACGGTGGCCACCCCTCTCCTACTGAACGCAGGTGAGGGGGCAACACCAACGTAGTGCCAACGCGCCAGGGATGCCGGCCGCGAGGCCCGGGACACCGCAACCCCAATTCCGTCGTAGGGGTCAGGCATGCCTGACCCTGGAACCGAAAAGGGGTGAGGAGGCCCGGCAGGCAGCCCGGTGCCCGTTACGGGCAGGCGCCCACCACACGCAGCAAAACAAAAAGGCCCTTTCCCGGTTCCGGGAAAGGGCCTTTGGACAAATTCTGTCAAAACCGATCAGACGGGCTTGGGGCGACTTCCGGGCTTCACCAGTTCCAGCCCCTGCTGGCACATCGGGCAGGCGTCGGGCTGGTAGGTCACCAGGTCCATCTGCAGGAGACTCGTGAGCGGCAGGCGATGTTTCCAGTTGCCGGCGCTGCGGTCCACGATGCAGGCCAAAGCCACCACTTCGGCACCGATCTCATTTGCCAGCACCTCGATCTCGCGGATCGACTTGCCGGTGGTCACGACGTCCTCGCACAGCACCACTCGTTCGCCCTTGAACAGATCCTGTCCACGGCGCAGCGTCATGGCCCCGTCTACGCGCTCGGCGAAGATGGAGCGCACACCGAGCTGGCGCGCCAACTCGTAGCCCACCAGAATGCCGCCCAGGGCCGGCGCGAAAACCACGTCGGGCTTGAAGGCGGCAAGCTTGGCAGCCAAGTCCTTGCAGAAGCGCTCGCAATGGACCGGATGCTGAAGCACCCGAGCGCACTGCATGTAGTTGGGGCTGTGGAGTCCCGAAGAGAGCTGAAAGTGCCCCTCCAGGAAACCCTTGGTCTTGTGGAAGATCTCTGCGATCTCGGCGGCTTTCATCGCCATCTCAGAAGCGGATCACCCGGGTGCGGATCACGTCCGCGCTCTTGGCGACCGCGTCCACAGCGGCTTGAGAAATGTCACCGGCAACGTCGACGAGAGCGTAGCCAGCCTTCTTGCCGCTCTTGGCGGCGATGGCGGAAGCCGAAATGCCGGCGGCCGAAAGGGCGGAGTTCACGCTCGCCATGGCGTCAGCGACGGGCTTCAGCACAACGGCAAGGCGGGCCTTGGTACCGGCAGCAGGCGCAAGCTCAACAGCCGGGAAGTTGACCGAGTTCACGACGTTTCCGAGAGTCAGGTAACCCTTAAGTTCGGCCACGGCCATGGTAGCGCAGTTCTCTTCGGACTCTTCAGTGGAAGCGCCGAGGTGAGGCGTGCAGGTGACCTTGGCGTGCTTCACGAGCGCCTTGCTCGGGAAGTCGCAGAGGTACTTCGCGAGCTTGCCCGCGTCGAGGGCGGCGATCACGTCGGCTTCCTTGACGATGGGGCCGCGCGAGTAGTTGACCAGAATGGCTCCGTCCTTCATGTTGGCAAGGAAGGCGGCATCGACGGTGCCGCGCGTAGCGTCCATCAGAGGAATGTGAACGGTGAGGAGATCAGCAGCAGCGGCCACTTCGGCCATCGACTTCACCATCTTGGCCTCGGGCGCAAGCTGATGAATGTTGTCGATCGAGGGGAACGGATCGAAGGCGACCACGTCCATGCCGTGCTTGATGCCGAGGTTTGCAACCAGGATGCCGATCTTGCCGAGGCCGATGACGCCCAAGGTCTTGCCGGCAAGCTCAGAACCGGCGAACTTGCTCTTGCCCTTCTCCATGGCGGCATCGAGATCCTTGTCGGTCTCGACCGTGTCTGCGGTCGCCTTGGCGAAGGCAATGCCCGCCAGGATGTTGCGCACGCCGGCGCCCATGGCGGCGAAGACGAGCTCGGCAACGGCGTTGGCATTGGCACCGGGAGTGTTGAAGACGCACACGCCAGCCTCGGCGGCCTTGTCCACAGTGATGTTGTTCACACCGGCGCCGGCACGAGCTACGGCCAGGAGGCCGGGATAGGTGTCGGTGTCCAGCTGGGCGGAACGGACCAGGATGGCGTCGGGAGAGGAGAGGCCATCGGCGACTTCGTAGTCGGATCCGAAGAGCGCGAGTCCCTTCGGGCTGATCTTGTTGAGAGTGGCAATCCGGTAGCTCATAGTTTCCTCCGAATGAATGGTGGCCGCAAAGATAGTCGTATCGAGGCTGGGCGCCAATCGGCGCTCAGGCCCCAGGTTCCCAGAACTCGATGGCGTATTGGTAGCCCTGCTCCACCAGGAAAAGCTGGCGGTGCATGGCGAAGTCCTGCTCGCGGGTGTCGCGCGT
>DAIPHW010000008.1:0-25272 GCA_036771135.1 Fibrobacterota bacterium
CTCCAGGTAGGCCGCAATGGCATCGATCTCGCGCTTGAGCTCGTGCGCTCGCGCCAAGCCCTCCAGCGAGCATGGCAAGTCAAGCGAGCCGTAGATCGCGACGCGGTCCTCGGAGTGTTCGAGGGTCAAGCCCCCGATGGTGCGTGATGCGTTTCCGAAGGGTTCCATGAAAGCCTCACGGGTGGGTGGGGGGACGTGCTCATACGTTATGACAGAAAACCTAGCCTCCTTTTCCCGCCGTGGCTTTGCAGTTCCTATGCGAAAAATCCCGGGGAGGAGGCTCCCCGGGATCGTTGCTTCTCAAGCTCGCGGCTCTTGCAGCCAGTGCGTCAGGTTTGGCTCGCTAAGAGACCAATGCCCCGATACGGGGACATTTAGACAGTTTCCGTCCGTACGAACGAGGGTCCGCCGGACCGTTCCATGTTCTGTGGATTCGTGATTTCGGCTTTCTCCTTCGCTGTGCGCCCCTGTGCGGGCCGCTTCTAATACGTTACGGCCGAATCGAGGCAAAGGCAATAGCCAGCGTGTTTTTTTTTGAAAGGCCGAAATGCGGCATTTCTGGGGTTTAGAGAAGTCGTCCCTTAATGAGGGCGTGGCCCAGCATCAGGAAGCTTCCCGAGTCTACGATCGCAAGCGCTCCCGTGGCCACCAGGGTCCAACTCGTGAGATGGACGTTGAGGCGACGCACCTTCTCCCGTGCCATGGCTTCGGGAAGTTTTGACAGATATTGTCTACGCGACAGGTAGGCGGCAAGCAGGACGAGCATGGGCAGGATGTACCCTAGGTTGTAGAGGAGGATGTAGCGGAACGAACTGAGGATGCTGAGGCGGAGTGCGGCGTATTTCCCTAGCGCAAGCAGGTAGGGAATCGAGACAGGAAATGTCGTGATCGAGACGAAGGCGCCCAGGGCAAAAAGTGGCCCGCTCCCCGCGGAGCCGAAGCGCGCCATCAACCGGTCTTCCGCCAAGGCGGTGCCAGGAGCGCGGTGTCGCCGGAAATACCAGATCCCAAGTAAGGCCATGACGATGCCACCGAAAAGCTCCGTCTGATGGTAGCTAAGGTCTGACATGTCTGGCGTCAGCGATAGCCGTTTCAGGATCTCCTGCAAGCGCCCAAAAAGCTGGCAGCCCACCACGCCGCAGATGATGTAGATGCCGCTCACGCCCGAGAGGTAGGTCAGAGCATTGCGCACTGGACGCGCGCTTGTTAGCAAGAGCGCGAACAGTACGACCTGCTGGGCCGTCGAGAGGCAGTCGAAGAGGGAGAGCGAGAGCGAATAGGCGATAAGGCCCATGGCTCAAAGTTCAGTCGAAGTCTCTTCGTCCGCAGCCGGGGGGGGAGGCACCTTGGCCTCTTCGTCCAGCACGCCTCCGTGCAGCTGCAAGTCCTCGTCAGAGCGCAGTTCCAGCTTGTCGCGGAACGAGATGCGCAGTGGCACGCCTTCCAGCTTGAAGAATTCGTGGGCACTGTGGCGCAAGAAGCGACGGTAGGATTCGACCACCAACTCTGGCGTTTCGGTTTCCACGGCGAGCATGGGAGGATCGACCTGCACTTGGCAGCAGCGCTTGAGGCGCACCACGCGACCGCCGTTTCCGGGGGGCTGGCGATGCTCTACGCACTGCCGGAACCACTCGATCACCCGTTCGCGTCCGAAGATGCGGCTGTTGTTTTTCCGCACTTCGAGGACCTTGTCCAAGAGCTTCCCCATGCGCATGCCTTCTAAACTCGAAAAGGCAATCAAGGGGACGTTGGCAAGGCTTGCGTAGTGCAGGCGGCACTCCTTGACCATGGTGTCGAAGGTGGTGTGGTCCTTGACCTTGGCATCCCACTTGGAAAAGCCGATGACAAGCCCTTTGCCGGCTTCCTCGATCTGCTTGAGAATGCGCATGTCCTGCTCTTCCAGGCCGGTTTCGCTATCGACCAGGAAGAGTGCCACGTGACTGCGACGCACGCTCTCTAGGGCACGCATGTTCGAGAAGTACTCGATGCTGTCGCGCACCTTGGCCTTCTTGCGCAGGCCTGCCGTGTCGGTCAGGACGACCTTGCAGCCCTTCCAGTCGAAAGCTGCGTCCACGGAATCGCGGGTGGTGCCGGGGATGGGGGAGACGATCACTCGCTCCTCGCCCAAAAGGCGGTTCACTAGCGTGCTCTTGCCGGCGTTGGGACGTCCCAGAATGGCCACGCGCACGGTGGTGCGCTCTTCGGGAGGTTCGCGGCGCGGCGGTGGCAACAGACGGGGCAGGCGCTCCAGGAGGCCATCGAAGCCGTAGCCGGTGGTGGCCGAGACGCAGTAGGCTTCGCCCAGTCCCAGCGACAGCAGTTCGTGGAGGCTCTCGCGATCCTGCGGGCGCTCGGCCTTGTTGGCCAGAAGCAGGGTGGTGCGGCCAGAGCGGAGCACTTGGCGGGCCATCTCGACATCGTCGTAGGTGGCGCCGGTGCGGGCATCGATCATGAAGAACACCACGTCAGCGGCGTTCACGGCCAGTTCGATCTGGCGGCGCACTTCAGCGGCCAGCGGATCGCGTGTCTCGTCGATGAATCCGCCGGTGTCGACCAGGTCCAGGCGACGTCCGTTCAGGCTCCATTCTTGGAAGTGGCGGTCGCGGGTAACACCGGGGCGATCGTCCACCACGGCGGCGCGATGGCCCAGAAGGCGGTTGAATAAACTGGACTTGCCGACGTTGGCCCGTCCTACGATGGCGATGCAAGGTCTCTTCACGGCGGGCAAAGGTAGCACACGAGACGCCTTGACAGACGATATGGCTTGCCGTAAATTTGGAATCTCTGTCTCTCTGTGAGGAGATTCAGAGCTATTGAATCATTGGAGTGTTCGTCTAGTGGTTAGGACACCGCCCTCTCACGGCGGTAGCAGGGGTTCAACTCCCCTACACTCTACTTAGAGGCCGGGCCCGCAAGGTCCGGCCTTTTTCATAGGTTTGTCATCTATGCAGCCAGCGCACGTCCTTCTCGGAATCGAAAACGTCAGCTTCGAATACCCTGCCGGCAATCGGCCGTTGCGGGGGGTCACGTTGGAAGTTCACGCCGGTGACCTGCTTCTCCTGGCTGGTCCCAATGGGAGCGGCAAGACGGTGCTGCTTAAGTTGATGGGCGGTTTCCTCGATCCTGCCGAAGGCATCGTGCGCTACAACGGTGCCGACCTGCGGGAACTTCCCGAACGCAACCTGGACGACCAGATCCTGATGGTCCGCTCCGACGGCGACGGCAAGGCCTTGATCGGACCTACCGTAGAGGATGAGCTGGCGCGTGCCTGTCGCTTGGCAGGTCTCAAGGGGCCAGCCATTCCGCGGCGCGTCGAGGATGCTCTCGATGCCGTGGGCATGGCGACCGCCAAGGAATGGTATCTAGACGAGATGTCCTCGGGGGAACGCCGTCGCGTTGCCTTGGCTCACGCCATGGTGTCGCGACCGCGCCTATTGCTTCTGGATGATCCCTTCGTGGGCCTTGATAAGCCAGGAATCGACCTTGTGAACGGGATCCTGCGCGACTTGGCCAGACGCGGCACCGCGGTGGTCTTTACGGCCCATGATCTCTCGACCATGCACTGTGCCGAGCGCTTGGTGCTTTTGCGCGAGGGGACGCTCGCCTTGGATGTGCCGACTCGGGTAGCGGCTTCGGAGTTCCATTTGCTGGAGCAGTGCGGCCTTCCTTTGCCTTCACACATCCAGCTTTGCATGACACTTCGGGAGCGGGGGCTGCTCCAGTACGGGCAGGCTCCTCTCTCGCTCGAGGAAGCCCTCGCGCTCTTTGCCAAGAAGGTCTGAAATGGCGGGAGTCTACTTGGTAGACGCCATGGCCTTGGCGTACCGCTCCTTTTTCGCGCTCCTGAGTGCGCGCCTGCGCGGCCCTTCGGGAGAACCGACCAGCGCCGTTTACGGCTTTGCCCAAGCTCTGCTGCGGGTGGCCGAGACGCGCGATCCTGGCCATTTCGCCGTGGTGCGCGACCTCAAGGGGCCCACCTTCCGCCACGAAATGTATCCGGCCTACAAGGCCCAACGCCAGCCCATGCCCGACGACTTGGTGGCTCAGTTGCCTCTCTTGGAGGAGCTGGTGGCTGCTTGCGGGCTGCCGCTTCTGGATCGGGAGGGCTTTGAGGCTGATGACGTGATGGCAAGCGTGACCCGCAAGGCTGTTCGGGAAGGACTGCGCGTCTACCTGATGACGCGCGACAAGGATCTCATGCAGCTGGTGGGCGAGCAGGTGCGCCTCTACGATCCGGGGCGCGGCTCGGAACGCCCTGAAGAGATCGATGCCGATTGGGTCTTCGGAAAGCTTGCGGTACGACCAGATCAGGTGCGCGACTACTTGGCGCTGGTGGGGGATGCCTCCGACAACGTGCCGGGAGTGGCCAAGGTCGGCCCTAAGACGGCGGCAGAGCTTCTGGCGCAATTTGGCGACTTCGACTCCGTTTACGCTCATCTCGAGGAGATCCCTCGCAAGGCGGTGCGCGGTTACCTGCAGGCGGGTCGCGATAGTGCGTTGCTTTCTCGCACTTTGGTGAGCCTGCGCGATGACCTGGAGACGCCGCCGCTAGAGGACTTGGCCTACCGCGGCCTGAACCTCGATGGCATTGAGGCCTTCTTGGAAGCCCATGGCATCCATGCCCTGCAGCCGCAGATCCGCAAGCTGCGCGGAGGGGGATTTCTTTCCTCAGTCGTGGCCGTGCCACCACCGGCTCCTCAGGCAATTGGCGAGGCCATGGACCTTTTTGCGACTCCTGCCGCAGCGCCGACTTTGCCGGCCACCAACCTGCAAACGGTGCTGGACGAAGACGACCTCGACGCTTTGGCGCAACAGCTGCGCGAGAGTCGCCATGCGGCGTTATGGCCACTCTTTTCCGAAGCGGGACTTTGCGGTTTGGCGGTAGCGGTGGCTCCGGGAATTGCCCGCTACCTTCCCGTCACGGAGGCTTTCCGATCGTCTCTGGAAGATCGTCTCTGGCCGGTACTCTCGGAGCATCCGGGGCTGGTACTTTTCCAGGCAAAATCGCTGCGACGTCGCTTTGCTGCCGAAGGCCTGGAGCTACCTGGTCGGGTGGACGATGCCGCTCTGGCCGCCTACTTGCTAGCTCCGGGCGAGCGGAACAATACCCTGGAGAATCTCGCACGCCGATTGGGGACAACCCTTCCCGAGACGACCGAGGTGCTGGGAAGCGGGAAAGCCCGCCGCGATGCTGCTGCGCTTTCTCCCGAGGAAGCGACGAGCTTTGCGGGGGGGCGTGCCGAAGCGCTCTTGCGGGTCTGGATCAACCTCGAAGAGCGCTTGCGCAAGGAGGCGCTCTGGGAGCTCTACGACTCCTTGGAACTTCCGCTGGCGCGAGTGCTGGGACGCATGGAAAATAGCGGCATCGCTCTGGACGACGCCCTCTTTGAGGAGCTCTCGGCGGAGTTAAAACAGGATTTGTCAAAATTGGAGGCGCGGGCCTGGGAGCTGGCCGGCCACGAGTTCAATCTGGCATCTCCCAAGCAACTGGGGGCCATCCTCTTCGAGGAGCTGGCGCTTCCGCATGGGCGACGCACTGCCACCGGCGGCTGGTCCACCGACAGCGACGTGCTGGAGGAACTCTCTGAATCGCACGAGCTCCCCAAGGTTCTGTTGGACTATCGCGAACTCGCAAAGCTTCTGGGCACCTATGTGGATGTATTGCCCGGCCTTTGCGACGAGCTGGGGCGCGTTCACACCACCTTCGAGCAGACGGTGGCGGCGACCGGGCGACTTTCGAGCCTCGATCCGAACCTCCAGAACATTCCGGTGCGCGGCGAGCTCGGGAGGCGCATCCGCCGGGGCTTCGTGGCCTCTCCCGGGAACCTCTTACTTTCGGCGGACTACTCGCAGATCGAGCTAAGGCTCCTGGCCCATCTCTCGGGAGACGAGGCGCTCTGCGAGGTCTACCGCCACGGCGAGGACATCCATACCCGCACCGCCGCGCTGGTGAACGGCGTGGCCCCCGAGGCGGTCACGGCCGACCAGCGCCGCGCTGCCAAGGTGGTGAACTTCGGGGTGGTCTACGGCATGGGGGCGCACGCCCTGGCCGGCCAGCTCGGGATTCCGCATGCCCAGGCGCAGCGCTTCATCGACGGCTACTTCGCGGCCTATCCGGGCGTGAGGCCCTGGATGGAGCGCGTCGTGGAAGAGGCTCGTCAGACAGGATTTGTCCAGACTATTGTTGGGCGCAAGCGCTGGGTGCCGGGACTCACCGACAGAAATCGCACCTTCCGCGAGTCCTCCGAGCGCATGGCGGCCAACACGCCGGTGCAGGGAAGCGCCGCCGACCTCATCAAGAAGGCCATGCTGGCGGTAGACGCCTGGCTTTCCGAAAGCGGCAGCCGTGCGCGGCTGCTCCTGCAGGTGCACGACGAGCTGGTGCTGGAGGCTCCCGAGGAGGAGGCCGAGGCGGTGGCGCGGGAAGTGAAGGTTCGCATGGAATCGGCCATGGAGCTTGCCGTGCCGCTGGTGGCCGAGGTGGGCGTGGCGAAGAATTGGGGAGATGCCCATTGAATGCTGGTAAGGTCGTTGGATTATGCGGGCCCATTGGGGCAGGAAAATCTTTGTGCGCCCGCGTAGCCGTCGAGGAGGGATGGACTGTCGCTGATGCCGACAAGCTGGTGCACGAGCTCTACGGCCCCGGACAAAAATTGTCACAAGCGCTCTTCGCAGCCTTTCCCGGCATCGAGGCGCCTGATGGCGCCGTTGACCGGAAAGCCCTCGGCAAGCTCGTCTTTGCCGATCGCGAGGCGCTGTTGCGTCTCAATTCCCTGGTCCACCCGGCGGTGCGGGCGCGCATGGCAAGCCTTGCAGCCGAGGCGCGACGGGACGGGGGGCTTCTGGTGCTAGAGATCCCGCTGCTTTCTCGGCGCGAGAGCTTCTACGGCGATCTCGACGCCGTGGTGGCGGTGCTGGCCGATGACGCGGTGCGCCTCTCGCGGGTGATGGAGCGGGATCGCCTCTCGGAAGAGGAGGCGCAGGCGCGCCTCGAGAGGGCTGTGGCACCCCAGGAAATCCGCTCTTGTGCCACTCATGTGTTGGAAAATTCCTCCGATCCCGAGTCGTTCCGCCGCGAGGCATCTCTCCTGTGGCGGGCCTTAGCCCACCGGACGTGAGCCGCTGGCGCGGATCAGGCGATCGCGCACAGCTAGGCCCAACCCTTCGGGACGGGGAAGCAGCGCCAAGATGGCCGTGACTGGCGCGGCATCCAACCGCCGCAGCGCAGCAAAAAGGCCCGCGGCCATGCCGATGGCATCCGTGCCCAAGTCTTCGCGGACCTTGGCGGGAATTTCTCCAGGAAGCCCGCATCCCAGCAGGGCGCAGTCGCCTTTGAGTTCTTGTGCTCGGGCTTCCAGGGTGCCCAAGCTATCGAAGCACTCCACCGGACGCGTCGGGGCGTAGTGGCTCTTGAGCATGCCGGGGGCCTGCGGGGCGTCCACCGGGGCCTGATGGCCGCCGTACGTCAATTTCTGTCCAAGTGCCGCTTCGATGGCCTCGCGAGAGACGCCTCCAGGACGCAGCAGGCGCGCCGTTCCGTCCTCTAAGGCGACGATGGTGGACTCTACGCCCACCGTGCAGGGACCGCCGTCCAGGATCATCTCCACCCGGTCTCCGAGCCCCTCGCGCACGTGGGCGGCGGTGGTGGGACTGACGTAGCCGAAGCGGTTGGCGCTGGGGGCGGCTATGGGAAGGCCGCAGGCCTCCAAAAGTTCGCGGGCAAGCGGGTGAGCCGGCACGCGGATGCCCACGGTGGCAAGGCCCGAAGTGGCCAGGTCACACACCACGGGGCGGCGCGGCAACACCAACGTGAGCGGGCCGGGCCAGAAACGTCGCCCGAGCTCCCGGGCCATTTCGCTGAAGAAGGCGTACTTCTCGGCGGTGGCCAGGTCGGGGGCGTGCGCGATCAGAGGGTCGAAGTTCGGGCGCTCCTTGGCCGCGAAAATCTTGGCCACAGCTTCGGGGCGGTCGGCGCGGGCCCCGAGGCCGTAGACTGTCTCGGTGGGAAAGGCCACGAGGCCTCCTGCCCGCAGAATCTCGGCGGCGCGGGTGATCTCTGCCTTCACGGCTGCTCCAAGAGCAAGCTCAGGTCGAGGGCCTTGACGGAATGGGTGAGGGCGCCGACTGAGATGTATTCTGCACCGGCTCGGGCATAGGTTGCGATGGTCTCGAGGGTGATGCCTCCCGAAGCCTCCAGTCCGAAGGTTGCCTGCTTGCGGCGGCGCAGCTCCACTGCGGCCGCGATCTCTTCGGGACGGAAATTGTCCAACAGCACCCGCGTCAGGGGGAGGTCGCTGAGGCTTTCCAATTCTGCAAGACTAGTGACCTCGACAATCACCGGCATACCTTCGGAACGCCCCGAGAGTGCGGCTAGGGCTGCCGGTCGCACGCCTCCGGCGGCGCGGGCGTGGTTTTCCTTGATCAGCACGGCGTCCCACAGACCCATGCGGTGGTTGTGTCCGCCGGCTACGCGGATGGCGTACTTCTCGAGCTGGCGTAGGCCCGGCGTGGTCTTGCGGGTGTCCAGCACCTGGCAGTCGGGCCCGGCAACCTCCTGGTAGCGGCGCGTTGTGGTGGCGGTTCCCGAGAGACGCTGCATCAGGTTCAGGAGGGTGCGCTCGGCCTGCAGGATGGCGGCGGTGGGGCCCTCGAGGCTTGACACAATCTGTCCTATCGAGACTTGCGTGCCGTCGGCAGCCAGTGCCTGGAATTGCACTTCGCGGGCTTTGGAGGAGGGGACCAGGGTGTCTAGTTCTTCGAGCACCAGCGGCAAAAGCGGCTGCCCGGCCAGGGTTCCCGCTTCCTTGGCCACAATGCGGGCGCGGCTCCTGTGATGCGGCGGCAGCGTCAGGCGGCAGGTGACATCGCCCGTCCCGCAGTCTTCCGACAGCGCCAGCCGAAGGATCGCGCGTGCGTCCTTCTCGGGAAAGTTCAATGCGTCCATGCCAAGTCCTGCCCTCTTCCTGAAAACAAAAAGCCTCTCCGGAGTTCCGGAGAGGCCCAATCTCGAAAAAAAGGCTCTTTAGCTCAAGGCGGCGATGTAAGCGTCGTACTTCTCGCGAAGCACTTCCTTGTTGCGGGCCTTCTTGATGCGGCGCAGAGCCTGGTCGCGCAGCTGGCGGACGCGCTCGTGGCTGATCTTGAGGCTGTCGCCGACTTCACGCAGCGTCATCGGAGCTTCGTGGTTGATACCGAACAGGCCCTTGATGACCTGGGCTTCACGCTCGGGCAGTTCCGAGAGAAGTTCGTGGGCCATCAGTTCCACCGAGGAGATCTCGGCGTAGTGCTCGGGATTCTCGGCCTTGGGATCGGCGAGGACTTCCTGGTAGGTCGTCTTGGTGTCGGCCTTGAGCGGAGCGTCGAAACTGATGCCCGACTCGCCGAGCTGGATCAACTCGCGGATTTCATCAGTCAGTTCCTCACCCTTATTCTTGTTCTTAAGGGCGCGGCGCACGCGCAGATGCTGGTTAGCGGGCAGGCGGATCAGCGATCCCTGCTCGTTGATGGCGCGGGTGATGTAGGCCTTGATCCACCACACGGCATAAGAAATGAACTTCAGCCCGCGGCTGTGATCGAAGCTCTCAATGGCGCGGATGAGACCCATGGCACCTTCGGACACGAGATCCGGAAGGGGAATGGGACAGCCACGGTATTGGAGAGCCACCTTCAGCACGAAGCGCATGTTGGCGCTGATGAGCTTCTCGCGAGCCAGACGGCCCTTATCGCCCCCCTGCCGACACAGCTTGAAGAGTTCGTGCTCTTCCTTGCGGTCGATCGGCTGGGTCTTGCGGATATCATCCAGGTAGCGGCGGAGGGTATCGTCGGAAGAATCAACCATCACTCTCTCCTGTCATGCTCGTGTTCTTGTCGTCTCACACGTTGCTGTGCTTGCGTTGCCGCAGTTGCAAAGCCACCGTATCCGTCGGGATGACGTCGACGCCCAAGCATTTCGCAAGGGTAGTGCCAGTCTTTTTAAACGCTTGTCAAGCCGTTTTTTTTTGCGTCAGACTCTTGCCAAGAGCTTGGGTCTCTGCGTATCATGGTGTCACTGTCACAAAGTGTGACCACAAATGGAATTAAGTCATTATTGGTGACATAAAACTACGGATTCTTGCGCTTCTGCTAAAAGCTAGCAGGTTCCAGAAAGCTTTTAAACGTCAATTTGCGTCACAAAATGTGACGATTAGCGCTTGCGGTGGTTTGGTGATGCACTACGCTCTCCAAGACCAGTCCAGCCAAGGATCATGTAGGTGACGAATCCTACCACCATCATGATCACTAAGGCAAGCGTGTACGAAAGGGCTGGCGAAAGGCCTTTGGTGAAGCTGCTCCACTCGGACATGCCGCCGATACCGGCCAGCAAGTTGAGCGGCATGAAGACCACCGAAAGTACGGTGAGTTTCTTCATCAGGAGATTCAGGTTGTTGCCCGAGATCGAGGCGTGGGTCTCGATCATGTTGTCCAAGATGGAGGATTGGATCTCGGCGAGCTTGTAGCACTGGCTGTTCTCGATGGAGATGTCCTCGAGGAGTTCCGTGTCATCCTCGCCAAGCCCGAGCTTCGGGGCCAACAATCGGATGCGCTCCAGTACGGCTTGATTGCCGCTCACGGCATTGAGGTAGTAGACCAGCCCTTTCTCCAAGGTGTAGAGATCCATCAGGCCGCGATTTTCCACCGCATGGTTGAGGCGTCCTTCGATCGACTCGGCGATCATGCGGATCACCTTCATGTGTTCTAGGAAATGAATGGTGGTCTGGTAGACTAGGAGTAACAAATAGGTCTGCAGGTTGCGGCAACCGTGCATGCGGCGGACGGAAAAGATCTCGACGGGTTCATTGCAGACGACGACCACGCGCTCTGGAATCGAGAAGATGCCCATCGAAGCGACTTTGAAGAGGAAGCCGTCCTGCGACTTGTGCGGGCGGGGGCGCTTGAGGATGAGCGCCAGCATGTCTTCATCCTGCTCCAGGCGTGGCAGTTCGTCGTCGTCCAGGCAAGATTCCAAAAGGTGCGCGTCGATGCCATGCACCTGCAGCAAGGTTTCCTTCTCTTCAGGCGAGGGAGCGGTGTAGAGGATGATCTCGCCGTCGCTGCAGGACTCGGGCTTGCCGTTGCGAAGCGTCCAACTTTCCCGCATGGGATTCCTTTAGGCCGAGGGCTTGGCGTTTCGGAAAAATCCAGCGATGTCGTCTAACTTGCGGTCACCGGCTGACGCCAGGGCCTTGCGGTTTTCTTCCTGGATGCGCTCGAAGACTTCGCTGCGGTAAACGGGGATGGATTGGGGAGCTGTGATGCCGATGCGAGCACCGCGGGCATCGACTTCCAGGATCGTGACCACGATGCCTTCGCCGATGTGGATGGATTCGCCGGCTTTGCGGGAGAGGACCAGCATTAGCGCAGGATCCTTTCGCGCACGGAATAGCGTTCGTCGTCGATGACAATCTGCTTGCCGCGCCGGGTGCGAATGTTGATGAAGATCGGCCCGAGCAAGTTGGCGGTGGAGTCAGACAGTTCGGGAGCGAAGGTCACGACGGTATAGAGCAATAGCTCCTTGGGGTCGCGCACATCCAATTCGCGCAGTTCGTGGGGAGGGATTCGTGGATCGTAGTCAGCAAGGAAATGCAGTGGATTGATGAGGATGAACTGCAGATCGGGGTCGTTTGAACAGGCCATGCAATGAAAGGGCGCATGTTCGGGACGAGAAAAGATCACGAATTCGCGAGCACCCTCAAAACCAGGCAACCCCTTGCCGAAGACGATGATGTCTTCAGGACGGACTTCAAGATCCTGATTCATAAGCAACTTCTCACCAATGACCACATGGGAATTCATTGTATATCATAACCTTCCAATTGACAAGGAGTTGCGTTGAATTCTCCGAGACCGGGAAAGAGGCCGGTGAGGGAATGTACTTTGCCCAGTGTGCCGAAGTGGCGGTGGATGAATGCGTCCCGATACGGGGTGGGGAGGCTTGTAGTCTTCCTATGTGCTGCGGGTGCGCTTGCCGACACCTCAGAGCATCTCTATGCCCCTGACGGCTCCTTTTACGCGACCTTGCCGCATGCTGCCGAGCCGTTTCGCTCCGACGAGACTTCGCTGGCTTGGTTGCAGAGCCGTCCAGGCCTAGTCGAGACGGAGACGGATGTGGGGTTCGATACCCGCGCCGTCAGCGTCCGACAGTATCTGAAGAGCGATTCCACCAAGTCCCTGGACAGCTTGGTGCTTTGGGAAGCCTACTATCCGGAGCTTTCCGACTATCTGAGCGATGCCATGCTGCAGAAGCGCCGCGATCTCTTTTGGGACGAGATGACGCGCCGTGCCGCCAAGGACACGTCCTCCCAGCCCATGCGCTTCGAGTTGCCTGTCAAGGTTCCCGAATGGGCCAAGAAGCTGGGCATCGACAAGCCCAACCTGAGCCTGACGGGCGACTACAAGTTCCGCATCAAGTCCTCCTCGCACTGGACAAATATTGACGAGGACAATGGGACGGCCAACAAGGTTCCCAATTTTGAGCCCGATCAGGAGCCCAATGTCAATTTGGTGGGTTCCATCGGAAAACTGATCCACGTTCAGCTCAGTTGGACCAAGGACGGTTTCGGTGTCTCCAACAACCAGATGCTGCAGATCAAGTACGCCGGCGAGAAGCCCGAGGATACTGAGGACGACATCCTGCAGGAAGCCGAATTCGGCTACATCAACTTCGCTCTCTCTGGCACATCCCTCACCGGCTACACCGAGCAGGCTTCGGGCCTCATTGGCGCCAAGGCCAAGATGAAGTTCGGCGATCTCGATGCCACTGTGATTGTGGGCGGCGAGAAGGGCGAGAAGCAGCACCAGAAGCTCGGTGCCGGCTCGACCAACAACACCCAGACGATTGATGACCGCTCCCCAGCGCAGGGGGCTTTCTTTCTGGACCAGACCTACCGCGCCGAGTTCGACAATGTGGCCGGCAACTACTCGGCTATGACCGCCGTGGACGGGGTGCGGCTCTTCGTGCGGGTGAGCGCCACCGATGCCAAGAATAATCCCGGTTGGGCACCGTTCTGGAAGGGCTCAGCTCAAGGCTTTGACGCCGGGGGGCTTCCAATTGGCGCGGCTACCAAGTCGGACGAGACTTGGGTGGAATTGCGGAGCTCTGACTATTCGGTGCGCGGCGGCGTGGTGTTCCTGAACAATACGACGCTTGCCAGCACCGCCTACAATACGACTTACGGTGCCTTGGGAGCCATCTACAAGCGCGTGGGAGGGACCGTCCGCGGAGGCACAAGCGGGGGAAAACTCAACCTCGTGCTGCTTTCGCTCCCGACGGATCCTGTCGAAATTCGTTCGTTGACGTTGCGCAACCGCTACAAGATGCCTTTCTCGTCGGTGTCGGCCAGCGATCGTGCCTACGTCAAGGTGCGGGTGTTGGACAACAGCTCCAACAAGTCCGACAAGTCGGTGAACGAGGCAGGCGTCGACCTTGCCAAGTACTTCGGGCTGGTGGGCGACGACGGAACGGTGAAGGCCAGTGACAAGAACATCTTTGACTGGGACCGGATGGAAATCTCGTTTCCCTCGGCAAGTCCTTTTGCTAAGACGGGGCGCACCGTCCTCTACGACACCTCGTGGACCAGCCTGAAAACACTCTCCTCGCGCTATTCTATTGAGGTCACGGCCAAATCCAGAAGCTCCGTATTCCAGGTGGCAGGCAGTTCTAGCGTGAGTAGTTCCAACTGTCTCGACATCATCGAAGGCTCCGAGGTGCTGACGCTTAATGGCAGCACCAAGCTCGTGAAGGGAGTGGACTACGATGTTTCCTACAGCGTCGGGCAGATCACCTTGCTTTCTTCGCGAGCCCTAGATCCGAGTGCCGACATCCAGATTGACTACCAGTGCACTCCCTTCTACTCTCTGGACACCAAGACTCTGATTGGTGGACGCCTGGAGTATGAGCTTCCGGTGGGAAAGCCTAAGGAATCGCTGATCGGTGCGACCATGCTCTACCGCAGCGAGACGGTGACAGATTCCCGGGCCCAATTGGGACGCGAGCCGAATTCGGCATGGCTGTGGGGCGCCAACGTGCGCTTGCAGAACGAGTCGGAGTGGCTTTCGGACTTGGTCGGCTACGTCCCCCTGGTGACACCCCATGGCGATTCGAGATGGAAGCTCGAACTAGAGATGGCACAGAGCTACAACAATCCCAACACCGATGGCGACGCCTTGGTGGACGACTTCGAGAGTTCCAAGCTGGGAAATTCCCTGCCCATCACGCGCACCAGCTGGTTTGCTGCCTCGCCTCCAGGCGGCGTTTCGACGGACACCAGCTACGACGCTTCGCACGACTATCGTCACAAGGGAACCTTCGTGTGGCATTCCAACAGCCAGGTGGCCAAGGGGGACATCTATCCCAAGTGGGACGACGGAAACGGAACCCGCGCCAAGCAGTATATCCTCCAGTTGAAGCTGCAGCCCAACGATCCCGGATTGGGATACTCTTGGGGTGGCATCATGCGTGCCCTTCCAAGCAAGGATCTCACGACTTACAGATCTCTGGACGTGGTCGCTCGCGGTTCCGGAGGTGTCCTGTATTTCGATTTCGGCGACATCTCGGAAGCCATCTCAATTGCAGGTCGTCCACCCAGCGACACCCTCAAGGGGGAGGATGTCGACAGTCTGGGAATTCCCACGGGGCGGGCCATTAACGGCAAGGACTTAGGGATAGATCAGATTCCCGATGCCTTGGAGACGGCGCTGCGCTGGTACTGTCCCGGCGTAGAATGCGGGTCTCCTACGGTCATCACCCATGATCAGTCCACGGATCCGGCTGGCAAGCAGTTCAATCCTCAGACCAATTCCAGCGATCCCGACCCCTCGATCAACGGCACCGAAGGCAACAACCGCTACATGGACAACGGGCTGGGTACCTGGTTTGATACCGAGGACCTCAACAACAACGGTAAGCTCGACGTCACCAATGCCTTCAACCGCTTCGCCATTCACTTGGGCGGAGACAGCGCGACTCCGTATGAAAAACTGAGGAACGGGTGGCGTCTCTATCACATCCGTTTGGAGTCTCCGACCCGCAAGGTGGGCGGCGGTGCCAGCTGGGACAACATTAGCATGAGCCGCATCTGGTACTCTGGACTTACGGCCAAGAACGGCGCCAACCAGCAGGAAGATCGCGTTCAGATTGCTGACATGAGTCTGACCGGCAGCCAGTACACCGAAAGCGGTCGCATTTCCCGTAACGATTCGACCAAGGTGGTGGACAGCCTCTACACGGGAGGCACCTTCTACAAGAGTTTGGTGACAATTCCTGATACTAATTCGCTGCGCGTCGGGGTGGTCAGTAGCCAGTCTAATAACGACATCTACGAAAGTTGGGGGGTTCCCACTAGCACGGATGCCAGCACCGGAGCGGTGCAGAACGAGCAGTCGCTGCGACTGCAGTATTACGGACTGCGGGCCTTTGGACAGGTCGATTCTGCTGCTGGAACAGCCACGCGTACCTTTACCGATGCCCGCAATCTGACGCTTTATAACAACTTCAAGCTGCAAGTCTACCATCACCTGACTGGAGTCACCGTTGGTGGTGTGCTAGACACTTCCGAGTTGAATCGCTTGCGCAGTCTGCCTCAGAAGCCATTGCGATTCACCATGCGGATGGGGTCGGGAACCCCGAGCGACACTACGGCGCAATACTATGAGTACTCCTGGTACTTGACTTCGAGCACCTGCGCCTTGGGGGATTCCGGCTGCGGTGATCTTGAAGAGAAGGCTCGCCGTGCCGGCATGGACGAGAATTGGCGGCAGAACCGTTTGGAAATTCCGCTGTCGGTCTTCACGGTCCTCAAGGATTCTGGATCTACGACATTGCGAAAGCAGCGCATCTACAGTGCGGCCGTTCCCCAGTCCAAACTGCCTCTGGACCTGAACTATGCATTTCGTCAGGATTCCGTCGCGATCAAGGGAAATCCGTCGCTCTCGAACATCCAATGGATCCAGTATATCCTGCGCCCCGATTCTATCCGTGCCGGAGAGCGCATCACGGGCGAAGTGTGGCTTAACGACATGAAGGTCGAAAATCCCGAGAAGGGGATCGGAACCGCCATGCGCGGGAGCTTTGAGTTCAATCTCGCCGATCTCTTCAGTGCTTCGGCCAACGCCTCGGTCACCGAAGGCAATTTCACCCCCCTGGGGACGCGCCGCACCGACGCCTCTTCGGAAGCTACGGTGGGAAGCGCGGGCTTTGACTCGCGTCTTTCTCTGAACAAGTTCTTGCCTGAGGCCTGGAAGGTCCAGATGCCGATTGGCTATTCGGTGACCACCAGCCTTTCGCGACCTTGGGTGCGGCCTGGCTCCGACATCTCCCTGACGCACGATAATATTGGGGACATCCTTTCGGACGTCGCGCGAGGGCGGGTGAGTCGTGATTCGGCGGAGCAGTCTCGCAACACCGCGCGGGCTTTCCAGACTTATTCCGTCAGCGACAAAATTTCGTGGAACTACAAAAAGGACGTTACCTCAGGACGTTCCCTGCAAGGAATGCTGACCAATATCTTCTTCGAGCGGCCGCGCTATTCCTGGGTCTACACGACGGCCCACAGCGAACAACCCGAGCGCACGGACAGTTCTTCGGAACATTCCATTGAGGTCGATTACGACTTCAGTCCCAAGGTGAAGCCTTGGAAGCCGTTTCGCACGCCGCCGTCCTGGATGCCCTCGGTGCTGTCGCAGGTGGAACTCCAGCCGCTGCCCAACAAGCTCGACGCCGTATTGATGAATCTCGATTATACGGAATCGGTGCGCCGCACCTTGGATGCCGACAACGACACTCTGATCGCGGTCGATCGCCAGCGCAAGGCGACGCTTTCGCACAGCCTTTCCAGCGAATGGGCGCTATTGAACTTCTTCAAGATGTCGCACAAGATCCAGGTCTCGCGCACCTTCGATAGCGCTTTGGCGCGTGATTTTAACCCGGCGGCGGGTTTCCCCGGCATGGCCGGCCAAATTTTTGCCAAGGATACCACGGTGGTCGATACCGTGACGGGAATTGTCCAAGCCTTCGGACTGCTTAAGGGAGAGCAGACGCGAACCCAGAGCCTGACGCTCGACCTTTCTCCGCAGCTTTCTTCTTGGCTCACGACCTCGGGCAGTTTTTCTTCGTCCTCCACTCTTTCGCGGCTGTCTCCGACGGTCGTGGGCATCGACACTCTCAACCACGACACCTCGAGGATCTCCTACTGGCAGGGAACCGAACGGGACGGGTTCCGTTCCCAGTTCCGCTGGAACGTCTCGTCCTTCCTGTCTTCGCTCGCGAATCTTGGCTCGGGTGGCTATACGACCTCTCTCATGAATGCCAAAAAACGTCTCGATGCCTGGAAGTTTAGCGGCCTAAACCTGGAATACTCCAACGACAACAGCACTTCCGGAGAAAATGCCACTCTCGCCTACATGGCCAACCGCAAGGGGTTGGACGCTTGGGGGCTGGAACGCTACCTGGTGGGGCTGGGCGACGAGAGCGAATTCCGCTCTCCGTGGGACCTCGTGACGGGATCGCGCCGGCGCAGCGGCTTTGGCCAGTACGAGCCATGGCGCTTGCACGACACGTCCCTGCTGAATGCCAGCAAGCTCAACACTACGTCTAGCGGTGCAGATCTAACAAACCTGGCGAACCAGCGCACCTATCGAGTTTCCGGTTCCACGGACTTTTCCATCCCTAAGGCCGACCTGACCTTGCGTCCTTCGTTATCCTACTCCACATCCTGGACCGAAAATTGGAATGATCCCGTCAATGTGGATACCACGACGGTCTTGCCACAGATCACGGTTGGGGGCGACTGGGCCAACTTCGCGCCCAAGTTTGGTTTTCTGAGCAAGTTCTTTCAGAGCGTCACTATGAGCCATTCGATCGGTTGGGACATTACCAATGTCGTCCATCCTCACAGCCAGACGTCGGATACCAAGACCGAGAACTGGAAATTCTCACCGTTGGTGGGACTCAATCTGCGCACCAAGAGTGGAATCTGGACCTTCGACAATAAGTTCAACTATTCCACTTCGACGACCTGGAACTACAACAAAGTGCAATTGGATGCGGCTCCAAGTTCGGCCACCGGAGTTCTGGCCGATCCGGTCTATTGGTACCGGCATTCCGGAGCAACCATCGATTCCTCCTGGAGCTTTGGCGATGATTTCACCGCTACCTATCGCGTTCAGACCAAGAAGGGAATTCAGATCCTCAAGTGGTTCCTGCGACTGGATAGTGATCTGCTGGTCTCCTTCATTGCGTCCTACAGCAATCAGCAGAAGATCCGTAATACCATCGACAGCGCCGGCGAATCGTCGTCGCGCTCGACGCTCACGAATCTCACGGTGATGAAATTCGGTTCCGAGACGAGCTATTCCTTCACGCCCAAGTTGACGGCGCGGGCCTCGGCCTACTACACGCGCCAGAAGCAGACGACCTCCACCAGTAGCTCCGATGCCACCACCACCAACGATATTTCCATGTTGCTGGAGATTGCCTACAAGTTCTAGGCTTCGGTGTCCTTTTCGTAAGAGGCTTGGTGCAGGAGAAGCTCTTGCAGCAAGGGCTCGGCCAGTTCCTTGCCGCGCAGCGCTTTCATCCAGCGCTTGGGAATGGCATCCACCCCGTCGCGCAAACCCGCAATGCCACCTGCCACGCAGCCGGTGGTGTCGGTGTCGTGCCCAAGGCCCACGGCGGCGCGCACTACGGCTTCGTAGCTGCCTGCTTCCATGCAGCGGTGGGCGGAGTGGAGGGTGTCTACCACGTAGCTTGTTCCCTTGAAGGGAAACTCCTCACGCAGCAGCAGTTGCTCGTCGAGCTCCTGGCGTTCCATTGTTCCGGGCGGAAAGATGGATTCCAAGATTTCGACGCCCCAGAGCCAGGGATCGGGCAGGTTGCGCAGAATGCCACGGGCCCACAGGCAGTACTGGGCGCAGCAGAGGCAGGCACGCAAATGGCCGTGGGTGATGCGGGACTGCACCAAGGCGTCGAGCACCAGTTCCCGTTCGTTTCCCTGGTGCCAAAGCGCCAGCGGCAGCACGCGCATCAGGGAGCCGTTGCCGTTTCCTTGTTCGTCTAGACGGCCGCAGTCGCGGGCGGGAACTCCTTTGAGAAATTTGCCGATGGCGTGGCTTGTCTGCAGGCCTACGTCGTAGACGTCGCGGTTCACGGCCATGTAGCCGTCGCGGTACCAGCGCACGATGCGGTCCATCAGGTCGTGCGGTTCCATGGACTTGCGTTCCAAAAGCGAGGCAAGCACGCAGAGCGCCTGGGCGCCGTCGTCGCTCCAGGTGCCGGGGCGGATGTCCCAGTGCGCTCGCAAGAAATCGCGCGGCGGGTTGAAGTCGATCTTTTCAGGGAGAGGCATGCGTTGCGGGGGAGTGAACTCGTAAGGAACCCCGAGGGCGTCACCAACCAGAAGCCCCCAGATGCCGCCGGCAAGCCTTTGCTGAGTCGTGAGAGAGGCCATCAGTAGCGCAGCCGTTCCACGCGGTAGTCGCCGCCCAGGACCAGGTATTCGTTTTCGCCTTGCAGCAGGCTACTGGGAAGCAGACCGCTGAAAAAGACGATCTTGGCGATGGGAACCTGGACTTTCCAGACCAGCGAACCGAATTCCCAGGCGATCTCCTTGTCGGAAGAAAAGGAGCTCAGGTTGTTGAGAGTGATCAAAGTGGGATCCTTGAGGCCATCCTTGCCGGTCACCATGTACTCTTCAGGATCATGGGTGCCCCGGAAAAGGGTGACCCAGCGTTGTTCGGGGAGTCGGCGCAGCAATTCATATTGGCAGAAGGTGTAGAGAAGATCGAGTTGCATGGTCACGCCCATGGTTTCCTCGGCGCCGTGCATGCTGTCGCGGGCGTAC
The DNA here is from genome assembly GCA_036771135.1 of Fibrobacterota bacterium. Classification (GTDB taxonomy): domain Bacteria; phylum Fibrobacterota; class Fibrobacteria; order UBA5070; family UBA5070; genus JBDKGV01. The sequence goes on from DAIPHW010000008.1 coordinate 19,875, forward strand.
TTGTCGCGGGCAGCGGCATTGCTTGCTAGCAGGCCGTCATGATAGGTGGGGCGCAGGCCAAAGCGGCTTTCTACCCAACTCTTCAGGACGGCTCCCGATCGGCTGTTGCTATCGGCTCCCCAGCTGCGCAAGAAACGCAGGTAGCTGTGCTGTGAGACCTTGGCGTTTGGTTCGTCGGCATTCCGAACCCACTCGTCCAAGTGAAAACGCTTGGCGGTGTAGGCGTGAAAGAGCTTGCCGCGCTCGTCGGGCTCGGCGATGCCTTCCAATTCTTGGAACAGGCGCGCTTCGGCCTCGCGTGTCCCGACGATCTCGATGGGCCACGGGTTGTTTTGGAACTCTTGCGAGGCCAGCGCCCATGGCGGCAGGCTGCAACGACTGAAGATCGAAGGCGCGGAGGCGCATCCCGTGTCCATCATGCCGTCAATATGACATCCGGGGCCCACTCCTGCGGGCCATTTCCTAATTCAGGATGAAAAAATCTTTCTATTTCAAACTTCGTTCTTGGCAAGTTCTTGCAACTTGCTCAGTTGTGCAAGAACGCTGTTCATGGCACTCATTCCATCGGTAAGGGTGTGCAGGCTGGCGAGGCTTGCAACCATATCGGAACACTGGGCGCGGGCCTCCTCGTCCAGTTGGGTGATCTGTTGAGAGGCTTGACTGCTGGTCTCGATCAGGTCGTGCATGATGCTGACGGTCTCCTGAGCGAGCTGGCGAATGTTGGTGACGGTTTCGAGGGTGGCGCGGATGCTGTCGCCGGTTGCCGAAGCCTGCTTCTTGGAGGATTGGGCTAGGGTTCTTACTTCCGAGGCGACCACAGCGAAGCCTTTTCCCGCCTCGCCGGCGCGGGAAGCCTCGATCGTCGCATTGAGCGCGAGCAGATTGGTCTGATCGGCGATATCGTAGATGCCGCCGGTGATCTTGCTGATAGCTTGCGAGAGATGCTCAAGCTTGTCGAGTCCGCCGTCCAGGCGGCTTTGGGCCTGACTGGCAGCTTTAGCAGATTCGCTCACTGAGACGATCTGTCGCTGGGTGGCATTCAGTGCCTCAGCTTGTCGGGCCGTGGCTTGTTCCAGTTGCGGGAGGCTTGCGGCCAGGGGGCTGATGGCGCCTTGGATCTTGGCAACCACCGAGGACTGCATGCGACTCAGCGCCTCCCAGCGATCCAGGGCGCGACGGGCGTAGTGGCCGGCGTAGGCGGCGTATTGGGGCGCAAACCCCGACATAAGGTTTCCCGTGTCTTCCGCATCAAAGAAGACTAGGGCGGAAAGGGTTTGGTTGATGGGGACTCCGAGGATCTCCCCGAAGGTGGAAAATCCGGCCGCCGGAAGCTCCTCAAAAAAATTTGCCCTGGGGAGCTGCGCGGGATTGCCCACGCGGCGCAGTACGCAGTCGTTGAGGAATACGGCCAATGGCTTTCCCTTGCCGCTAAGGAACTGCCTCCAACTGCTGCGAGAGTCTTCAAGGAAGTCGGTGGCCTTCATGAGGTGAAGCCGGTCGCCGAATTCCAGGTCGCAAAAGAAGGCAATGCGGTCTGGCTGGAAGGCGGCGATGGAGCGGATGAAGTAATGGTCTCCGACTTGGACGGCAAAGGTCTTGCCATCCAGGTGCTTTTCGATTTCTTCTGGAGAGCAGCCCAGATGCTCGGCCAGCGCCTGACGGAACGGCTGGGGATTGCCGTCGGGACCTAGCACGGAGCTTACTGTGCGCGTCACCGGATCGGCATCGGCGATGAGCCACTGCTTGCCTGCCGGGACGAAGTTCTGGCACTTGAAGGGCGCAAAGCGCTTGTCTTCGGCCATGCGGCAGAACACCACCAAAGCCTTGCCGTGCAGCGTCTGCGCGCCTATGCGGATGAAGGTACCCGAGAAGTCGAGCGAGCCTCCTGCCGAACCTCCGATAGCAAGGCAAGGAAACTTGCCGCATTCGTACCAGGCCTGCATCAGGAAGCCTTCGGAGGAAGAGATCCCATCGCAGAAGATCAGGGCGAAGCAGTCCTCAGAAGAAAGTTCCATGCCGATGCGCAGGCGCTCGAGGTCGCCTCGAATCATCGCTATGCGTTCCTTGGCAGTGGATTTTCCTCCGACGTGAAGATCGACCACATGCGCCTCGTGCGTGGCGATGAGAGAGTCTGGAAGCCAGAGCCAGCTGCCCTCGAGGCCGTCCTGGGCGCAGTAGAGCGACCTTCCCGGGTGGGAGCAGAGGGCACCGGTCGAGGAAAGCGTGATCACAGTCCTTCCCGTGGCGGACAAATTCTGCCATTGGGAGCTGACGCTTGCGAAGTCCGCTGAGGGAGGTGTGAAGGATAGCAGCAGGCCGGCACCGTCTTGGATCCCGAGCTCGTCGAGGCTTTGCGGAACCCGACGGCATTCGAAGGTTCCGGCAAGGGGCGCGGTCGGAAGGACGGACGTTTCTGGTTCGGCGTCTTGGGGCGTCGACCTCGCGAATAGGCTGCGAAGACGCATTGGTCATTCCTTGCATAAATCTGTCGGCCTGGAGCAGCCGACGAGGCATTCTCCCATATATTCCTGGAATTGTCAAATGCGTTCTTGTAAGCATCACGAGGCGGAAGGAACAGAAAAAAGGAGTGGATCCTCCGACGAAGATGCTTTCTTTGCATCCATGAAGATGCGCGTCAGTGTGGCTTCGCTCAACACCACTCCGCTCGACTGGAGCGGGAACCTAGAGCTATGCCGAAAGGCGATTGCCGATGCCCGCCTGGCCGGCTCCCAACTGTTGCTGCTTCCGGAGTTGTGTCTTTCCGGATACGGCTGCGAAGACGCTTTCCTGGCGCCTTGGGTGGCGCGGCGGGCGCTTGCCCAATTGCGGCTCCTGGCTGAACTCGCGGGCGATTTGGTGGTGGCGGCAGGGCTTCCGCTCCTGGTGGGCGGAGATGTCTACAATGCCTGTGCGCTGGTTCGTGGCGGTGAGATCCTTGGCGCCACCTGCAAACGCCATCTGGCTCGTGAAGGCCTCCATTACGAGCCGCGCTGGTTCGCCTCCTGGAAAGCGGGGCGCTTTCTGGAGGATGGCGGTGAAGGGTTTCCCGTCGGCGACCAGATTTTTGAGCTGGGCGGACTGCGCGTCGGCATTGAAATCTGCGAGGACGCCTGGGCGGTGGCGCGTCCGGGGCTGGGGCTGGCGGCAGGCAACTGCGACCTAATCCTGTGTCCCAGCGCAAGCCACTTCTCTTTGGGCAAGGACGAGGTGCGCGAGCGCTTGGTCTTGGAATCTTCCCGCATGTTCGGCTGCGCCTACGCTTATGCCACCCTGGTGGGAAATGAGGCCGGTCGCATTCCCTACGACGGAGCTGGCCGCATCGCCCTGCAAGGGCAGTTGCTTGCTAAGGGGACACGTCTCACCTTTCGTGAGGTGGAGACGATCCACGCCGACTTCGATCTCGACCTCCTGCGCATGCGTCGGGCTGCCGCTGGACACGACGTCCCCTTTGAGGCGCCGCGCACCACTGAGGTTGCGGTCTCGCTTGCGGTTCCAGAAGGAATGGTGCCCGCCGAGATCCCGACCGATCCCGCCTGCGACGGACGCGATGGCGACTTTGCGCGCGCCGCGGCGCTCTGTCTCTGGGATTACCTGCGCAAGGCTCACGCCCGCGGCTACGTACTTTCCCTTTCCGGCGGCGCCGACAGCGCCGCTTGCGCCCTGCTGGTCCATTTAGCCTCTCGCTTTGCCCTGAAGGATCTTGGGGAAGATGGCGTGCGCCGCGCCCTGGCCTGGATCGATCTTCCGGCTTCCCTGGATGCCCGCTCTCTGACGGGGGCGCTGCTCCTGTGCGCCTACCAGCCCACCGCCAATTCCGGCGCCGTGACCCGCGCCGCCGCCGAAACGGTCGCTGAGGGAGTCGGGGCGCCGATCAAGATTCTGGACGTGGACGCCCTGGTAAAGGGATATGTGGACCTCGCCGAAGGCGCCCTTGGACGGAAATTGTCCTGGGATACCGATGACTTGGCGCTCCAGAACATTCAGGCCCGGGTGCGCGCCCCTTCGGTGTGGCTCTTGGCCAACGTCACGGGGAGCCTCCTCATTTCTACTTCCAACCGCAGCGAGATGGCCGTGGGCTACGCCACCATGGACGGCGACACCGCCGGCTGCATCGCCCCCCTGGCAGGGGTGGACAAACACTTTCTGCTGGGATGGCTCTCGCGTCTGGAGGCGCGCGGCGTTCTGGATGTCCCTCCTTTGCCGTTTCTTTCGGTGATCACCGCCCAGGCCCCCACGGCGGAGCTGCGTCCGCGCCGTCCCGGCGAAGCCGAACAAACCGACGAGGCTGATCTGATGCCCTATCCGCTCCTGGACGCCGTGCAGCGGCTGGCCATCGCCGAGCGGAAGAGCCCGCGCGAGGTCTTCGCGGCGCTTCGCGATACCCCCGAATTTGGCGCTGACCGCGTGGCGTTGCAAGCGTCCATCGTCCGCTTTTTCCGACTTTGGGCTCGCAATCAATGGAAGCGCGAACGCTACGCGCCCTCTTTCCATCTCGACGACCACAACCTCGATCCGCGTTCCTGGTGCCGTTTCCCGATCCTTTCCGGGGCCTTTGCCGAGGAGCTTGCCGAATTGCGGTTGTCCTAGTGTGTCGGATTCCCAAAGGTTCTTATCTTCCGAAGACTGTGCGTCTCCTCACTCGTCTAATCAGCATTTCTACCCTGGCCGTCATGGCTATGGGCTGCGACATGGCCACCAATCAGACGGGAGGGGGATGGCTCTCCTCCCAATATGGTGTGCGACCACCCAGGCTGCTGCAGCCATTGACCGTGCCGGTGACTTTTACCAAGTCGCAGACGGTCATCTCGCTTTCGCCGCAGCAGGAGGTCGGGGTCTGGAAAGGCGCCGATGGCGTCTATGACACTGCCGGTTGGTTGACTGGCTACGCTCTGGATTCCTCCGCGGGAGTGCTTACGGACACCTCCAAGCTGGATTCCTTGAAACTGCGAGTCGTGTTTGCTACGCCGTCTCGTTCCCAGGCAGCTTGGGTGGACGTGCGCTATGGACTTGTCTCTGATTCGCTGACTTTCGCAAACCTGTTCTTGGCGCCCAAGCTTGGCTTTGTTGCTTTTGCTACGGACAGCCTTCTAGTAGGGGTTTCTGATACCAGTGACACTCTTTCCTTTGCGGTGCCTCAGGCGGTTCGCGATTCTCTCAAGAGACATCGTGCGGCGCGGCTGGCTGTTGAGTTCCGTGCTCACGGGGCTTCTGAGATCGTTCACATCCGTTCGGCATTCTTAAGCACAGGCGATTCCAATAGCAGCTTTGCCTATTCCAAGGGCATCTTGCATGCCCATGCGCTCGCTTCTTCTTTGGCGATCGTCCAGGGCGGACCAGTTTCCTGGTCCTTGCACCTATTCCCGGATCGGGCGGCGTTGCTCTCGCAATTGAAGAGCAA